>NZ_JBHLUE010000017.1:0-144132 GCF_042434095.1 Plantactinospora siamensis | reverse complement strand
GCCGAGCACCGGGCCAAGGACCAGGCCGGGCACGCCGAGGACCAGGCCGAGCACCGGGCCGAGGACCAGGCCGGGCACGCCGAAGACCAGGCCGGGCACGCCGAGCACCGGGCCGGGCACGCCGAAGACCAGGCCGGGCACGCCGAGCACCGGGCCGAGGACCAGGCCGGGCATCGGGCGGGGGGCGTCGGTCCGACCCCGCACCGCGCAACAATCCGGACATTCCACCCCCGGCGCGGCCGGCTCAGCGGGCGCCACCTGGACGCCCTGGATCGGCTCTGGCCCCGGTACGGCCTCACCGTGCCCGACGACCCCGCCGGCCACGGCGGTCCCGACGAGCCCTCGGACCCCGGCCAGCCCGCCGGCCCCGGCAGTCCCGGCCAGCCCGCCGGCCCCGACGAGCCCGCCGGCCCCGGCGGTCCCGGCCAGCCCGAGCGGCCGGCACAGCCCGGCCGTCCAGCACAGCCCGACCAGTCGGGTGGCGGGATCGAGCTGGCCGAGCTGTTCGGCCGGAACGCCCCGCTGGTGCTGGAGATCGGTTCCGGGATGGGCGACGTCACGGCGGCCATGGCGGCCGCCGACCCGGACCGCGACTACCTGGCCGTGGAGGTGCACACGCCCGGGATCGCCAACCTGCTCGCCATGGTCGAGCGGCGGGGCCTGCGCAACGTCCGGGTGGCCGACGGGGACGCGCTGGTCCTGCTCCGGCACGTGATCCCGCCGGGCGCGTTCGCCGCGATCAACATCTTCTTCCCCGACCCGTGGCCCAAGGCGCGGCACCACAAGCGGCGGCTGATCCAACCGGCCCACGTGCCGCTGCTGCGGGACCGGTTGGCGCCCGGCGGGCGGCTGCACTGCGCCACCGACCTGCCGGACTACGCGTACGCGATGCGCGAGACGCTGACCGCGGACCCGGAGCTGGTGAACGCGTACCCGGGCTTCGCCCCCCGCCCGGACCGGCCGGTCACCAAGTTCGAACGCCGCGCCCGGGCGGCCCACCGCGCGGTCTACGACCTGATCTTCGAACGGAAGGGCCCTGTCCCGGGCGGGACCCCCTCCTGACATCCCGGGCGCCGGAGCCGAGTTGGCGCGCGGGACCGGATCGGGGCAGGATTGATCGGCTATGACGCTTCTCGACCAGCTGCCGCCCGAGGCCGACCCCGACGCCCTGTACGAAGCCTTCGCCGGCTGGGCCAAGGAGCGCGGCCTCGACCTCTACCCACACCAGGAAGAGGCGCTGATCGAGATCGTCTCGGGCGCCAACGTCATCCTGAACACCCCGACCGGCTCGGGCAAGAGCCTGGTGGCCACGGCCGCGCACTTCGCCGCCATGGCCGACGACCGGGTGAGCTTCTACACGGCGCCCATCAAGGCGCTGGTCTCGGAGAAGTTCTTCGCGCTCTGCGAGATCTTCGGCGCGCACAACGTGGGCATGCTGACCGGTGACGCGAGCGTCAACGAGGACGCGCCGATCATCTGCTGCACCGCCGAGATCCTCGCCAACATCGCGCTCCGGGAGGGTCGCCGGGCCGACGTGGGCCTGGTGATCATGGATGAGTTCCACTTCTACGCCGAGCCGGACCGGGGCTGGGCCTGGCAGGTGCCGCTGATCGAGCTGCCCCAGGCGCAGTTCGTGCTCATGTCGGCCACGCTGGGCGACACCACCCGGTTCGTCGACGACCTGACCCGGCGCACCGGCCGGTCGACCGCCGTCGTCAGCTCGGCCGAGCGGCCGGTCCCGCTGATCTTCTCGTACGCCATGACCCCGCTGCACGAGACGCTCGAGGAGCTGCTCGACACCAAGCAGGCGCCGATCTACGTCGTGCACTTCACCCAGGCCGCCGCCCTGGAACGGGCGCAGGCGCTGATGAGCGTGAACGTGTGCACCCGGGCCGAGAAGGACCTGATCGCCGAGGCCATCGGCAACTTCCGGTTCACCGCCGGCTTCGGCCGGACGCTGTCCCGGCTGGTCCGGCACGGCATCGGCGTGCACCACGCCGGCATGCTGCCCAAATACCGCCGCCTGGTGGAGACCCTCGCCCAGGCCGGCCTGCTCAAGGTCATCTGCGGGACCGACACGCTGGGCGTCGGCATCAACGTGCCGATCCGGACCGTGCTGTTCACCGGCCTGTCCAAGTACGACGGGGTGCGGACCCGCCTGCTCAAGGCGCGCGAGTTCCACCAGATCGCCGGGCGGGCCGGGCGGGCCGGCTTCGACACCGTCGGCCGGGTGGTGGTGCAGGCGCCCGAGCACGTGATCGACAACGAGAAGGCCCTCGCGAAGGCCGGGGACGACCCGAAGAAGCGGCGGAAGGTGGTCCGCAAGAAGCCACCGGAGGGCTCGATCGGCTGGGGCCAGCCAACCTTCGAGCGCCTGGTGGCCGCCGACCCGGAGCCGCTCACCTCCAGCTTCCAGGTCAGCCACTCCATGCTGCTGAACGTGATCGGCCGGCCGGGCGACGCGTTCGCGGCCATGCGGCACCTGCTCACCGACAACCACGAGGACCGCGCCGCGCAGCGCCGGCACATCCGCCGGGCCATCGCCATCTACCGGGCGCTGCTGGCCGGCGGCGTGGTGGAGCAGCTGCCCGAGCCGGACGAGACCGGCCGGCGGGTGCGGCTCACCGTCGACCTCCAGCTCGACTTCGCGCTCAACCAGCCGCTGTCGCCGCTGGCCCTGGCCGCCATCGAGCTGCTGGACCGGGAGTCCCCCTCGTACGCCCTGGACGTGCTGTCGGTGATCGAGTCCATCCTGGACAACCCGCGTCAGGTGCTCTCGGCGCAGCAGTTCAAGGCCCGCGGCGAGGCGGTGGCCGCGATGAAGGCCGACGGCATCGAGTACGAGCAGCGGATCGAACTGCTGGACGAGGTGACCTGGCCGAAGCCGCTCGCCGAGCTGCTGGAGGCGGCGTACGAGATGTACCGCCGGGGGCACCCGTGGGTGGCCGACCACGAGCTGTCGCCCAAGTCGGTGGTCCGGGACATGTACGAGCGGGCCATGACGTTCACCGAGTACGTCGCGTTCTACGGCCTGTCCCGCTCCGAGGGGCTGGTGCTGCGCTACCTCGCGGACGCGTACAAGGCGCTGCGGCAGACCGTGCCGGAGGACGCCAAGACCGACGAGCTGGTCGACCTGATCGAGTGGCTGGGCGAGCTGGTCCGGCAGGTGGACTCCAGCCTCATCGACGAGTGGGAGCGGCTGCGCAACCCCACCGAGGCGGCGGAGACGACCGTGCTGGACGAGCGGCCGCCCGCGGTCACCCGCAACGTGCGGGCGTTCCGGGTGCTGGTCCGCAACGCGCTGTTCCGCCGGGTGGAGCTGGCCGCGCTGCGCCGCTGGGACGCGCTCGGCGAGCTGGACGCCGAGGCCGGTTGGGACGCCGAGGACTGGGCCGAGGCCATGGCGCCGTACTTCGAGGCGTACGACTCGCTCGGCACCGGTCCGGACGCCCGCGGCCCGGCGTTGCTGATGATCGAACAGGGCCGGGACCGGTGGACGGTCCGGCAGATCTTCGACGACCCGGCCGGCGACCACGACTGGGGCGTCAGCGCCGAGGTCGACCTCGCGGCCTCCGACGAGGCCGGCGCCGCGGTCGTCCGGGTCACCGACGTGGGCCAGCTCTAGCGGGACCGCACGTCGGGCGCGCACGGCTCGGCGGCGGGCGCGTCGACGGTGATCCGCCAGGACGGGGTACGCAGCGGCGCGTGCTGCGGCGGCCGGTTGTCCGGGTCCTTGAGCCAGGCCCGGATGCCGCGGCCGGCCAGCGGCTCCTCCCGATAGCGCGGCACCAGGTGGCAGTGCGCGTGCGGGATGGACTGGCCGCCCACCGGCTCGACGTTCCAGCCCACGTTCCAGCCGTCCGGCCGGTGCGCCCGCCCGATCATCACCCGCAGCTCGGCGAGCAGGTGCTGGGTCGCCGCCCATTCCTGGGCGGTCAGGTCGAAGACGGTGCCCCGGTGCGCCTTCGGCAGCACCATGGCCGATCCCACCGGCACCTCTTCGGTCCAGATGGCATAGCAGAACTCGTTCTCCCGAACGATCTGGCGCGCGATGGCGGGCAGACAGAAGGGGCACTCCATCGATACAGCATGCCGGACGAACGGGACCGTCCGGAACCGCCGGCTGCGCGGGGTGACGGCTTGCTGTCGGCACGCTCCACAGGGTGCCGCTGGTCGCCGGCCAGTGACCGGTCCCGCACCATCGCCCGGCCCGGAGGGCGCGGATCTCGTCGGGGTGCCGCAGGGCGGCGGGCGTCGATGTCGTGCCGACGCCTGCCGCCCGTGTTCGATCCGATTGCCTCAGCGCGCGGCATGCGGGCCACAGAACACCGCTCTGATGAGGGCGTCCAGGACCGGCGGGAGAGCCTCGGCCGGGTTGGCCTCGCCGTCGCCGGTGGTCAGGCCGGCGGTCAGCGTCCTGGTGCCGTCGGGGCTGCTGTACATCAGGGCCCCGTACCCCCCCGGTGCACCGCCGTTGTGGTGATAGACAGTGCCGCAGTCGGGGCCCAGGTCCTGGATGAACAGCCCGAGACCATAGTCGATCGGCCCCTTGGGCGTGCGCATCTCGTCAAGGAGCGGGGCCGGCAGGAGCTTGCCGCCATTGAGCGCGGCGAAGAACGTGTGCAGATCCTTCGTCGTCGAGATCGCGGCGCCGGCCCCGGGCAGCATGGAGAGGTTCTGCCGGGAGACATCCTCCACCTTCCACTCGTCGCCGTCCTGGTAGCGGTAGTAGCCATGGGCGTGCGGCTCGGGCAGGTCGGTGATGTCGCCGGCGAGCTGGGTGTCGCGCAGCCCGAGCGGCTGCAGGATGCGCCGTTGCAGCTGCTCCCCGTAGGCTCCGCCGGCCACCTGCTCGATGAGCAGGGCGGCCACCGTGTAGTTGGTGTTGGAGTAACTCCAGTCGGTCCCGGGCTCGAACCGCGCCGGCTTGGACAGGGCCAGCTCCACCAGCTCCCGCGGCCGATAGGTGCGCAGCCGGCTGTCCACCCACTCCTTGCCGACGGCGGGGATTCCCGGCGCGAACGTCCCGTCGGGGTAATACTCGCCGGTGTAGTTGAACAGGCCGCTGGTGTGCTGGAGCAGCATGCGCACCGTGATCCGCTGGTCGAGGGCGAGGCCGGGCAGGTGGTCGGCCACCGGGGCGTCCAGCCCGAGCTTCTCCTCGGCCACCAGTTGCAGGACCGCGGTGGCGGTGAACGTCTTGGCGACACTGCCCGCCCAGAACCGGCCATCGACCGGTGGGCTGGCGGTCCCGCCCAGCTCACGTACGCCGGCGCTGCCGGCCCACTCGACCTGGTCGTCGTGCACCCGCAGCGTGACGCCGGCGAAGCCGGCGTCGATGAACGCCTGCATGGCCTCCCGCAGTTCCGGACGGTTCCGGTAGATATCGGTTGAGTTGGTCATGGGATCCTCCTCAGCGGCCCTGGGCGGTGATGTCGTCGTGGCCGGTGGTCGCGTGGACCTTCAGCTCGGCGGCGGCACCGGTCGTGTTGTTGAGCGCGTTGTGCACACGGCCGTGGCCGGTGCCCGCGTCCAGGGACGCGGATGCCTCGCGGGCGGCAGTGGACTCGCTCGAACCTTTGTTTCTCATATTGGAAACGCTACGTTGCCTTTCCTCTGTGGGCAACGGCCTTCCTGGCCCGTTGACGGCGTTTTCCCATCTCAGAGGCGACAAATTCATTGCAATGGAGGTAAATCTAATGCAACAGACCCCGGCCAGAGCTGTTGCAATGGGTTGAAATGAACGCTATCGTCCAAGCGGTCGTGGGACAACGAAGGAGGCTGCGATGCCGGGAGGCAGGCTCACCCAACGGGAACGCGAGCAGATCGCGCTGGGGCTGGCCGACGGCCTCCCGTACGCGGAGATGGCCAGGCGTCTCGACCGTCCGACCTCGACCATCACCAGGGAGGTCATGCGCAACGGCGGCCCCACCGCCTACCGGGCCGACCTGGCACATCACGCCACGGAACGTCGCGCTCGCCGCCGCAGGAGGGCCACACCCGGGCAGCCCGACGTGTCGCCACTGGCCCACGGGCGCGACGCCGAGGCCGTGCGCGAATACGAGGACATGTTCGCCGACGTCTTCACCCGGTCGGGCCTGCCCAGGATGACGGCTCGGACCCTGGCCAGCCTCTACACCACCGACACCGGCAGCCTCACGGCCGCCGAGCTCGCCCGACGGTTACAGGTCAGCCCGGCCTCCATCTCCAAGGCCATCACCTTCCTGGAAAGCCAGGGACTTGTCCGACGGGAACGCGACGAACGGCGCCACGAACGGTACGTGGTGGACGACGACGTGATGTATCAGTCCACGATGGCCAGCGCCCGGTCCACCGCGCACCTCGGGGCGATCGCCCGACAGGGCGTCAGCGTTCTCGGCGCCGGCACCCCGGCCGCCGCGCGGCTGGAGACCATCGCCCGATTCGTCGAGTTCGTCTCCGAAAGCATCGCCCGGGCCGCCGACCAGGCCCGCGAGGTGCTCCATCCCAAACCGGAGCGGCTGCCGGAGGACCGGGCATGAACGGGCGGGCAAGCGCAGCAGCGGAGGGCTTGGGCCACTGCACGCCACACCTCGCTGAACGCGTTGACCCGCCCGGCCAGCACATGCCCGTGCCGGCCGCCGTCGCGCACCGCCGACCAGGGGTGCGGTCAGCTTCGCAGGTAGGTCAGGACGGCGAGTACCCGGCGGTGGCCGTCGGCCTCCGGGAGGTCGAGTTTGGTGAAGATGTTGCCGATGTGTTTGGCCACCGCGGCGTCGCTGATTCCGAGCGTTCGGGCGATGGACGGGTTGTTGTGGCCTTCGGCCATCTGCCCGAGCACCTCCCGCTCCCGCGTGGTCAACCGGTCGAGTGGGTTGGTCGTGCGTCGGCGGTTCAGCAGCTGCCGTACCACATCGGGGTCGATGACGGTCTCACCGGCCGCGACCCGCGACACCGCGTCGGAGAAGTCGGCGACCTCGCCGATGCGATCCTTGAGTAAGTAGCCAACTCCCGCCCGACCGGACGGGCCGAGCAGTTCAGCGGCGTACGCGGTGGCCGCGTACTGCGACAGCACAAGAACCGCCGCGCTCGGGTCGCTGGCGCGGAGTGCCACCGCCGCGCGCAGCCCTTCATCGCTGAAACTGGGCGGCATGCGGACATCGGTGATGACCAGGTCGGGTCGGTGCTCCCGGGCGGCCGCCATCATCGAGTCACCGTCGCCGGCCGCCGCCACCACGGTGTGGCCCAGTCCTTCGAGCAGACTGACGAGGCCGGCCCGCATGAGCGCGGAGTCTTCGGCAAGCACTATTCGTAGCGACACGGCAGCTCGATCCGCACTGTGGTGGGTCCTCCTTGTGGGCTGCTGATCTCCAGGGTGCCGGCCACGACGGCCACTCGGTCGACCAGCCCCCGCATGCCCGTGCCCAGTGACGGTTCGGCGCCGCCCCTGCCGTCATCGACGATTGCCAGCGCCAGCCGTTGCCCAGCGAGTCTGCCACTGATCTGGATGCGAGTGGCCGCAGCGTGTCGTACCGCGTTGGTGAGGGCCTCCGAGACCACGAAGTAGGCGGTGGACTCGATCTCGGGCGGCAGCCGGCCGGGCAGGTAGAGGTCGACCTCGACCGGGATCGGACACCGTTCGGCGAGTTCGCGTACCGCCTCGGTCAGCCCGAGATCGGTGAGGATCTGAGGATGGATGCCGCGGATCTGGTCCCGGAGGGTGGTGAGGGCCAGCCGGGCCTGCTCGTGGGCCTCGCCGACGAGTTCACCGGCGCGGCCCCCCGCGTCGGCCATGTGCCGCTCGGCCAGGCCCAACTTCATCGTCAGGAGTACCAGGTGTTGCTGCGCGCCATCGTGCAGGTCTCGCTCGATCCGACGGCGTTCGGCCTCGAACGCGTTGACCAACCGGCTGCGTGACCGGGCCAGTTCCTCGACCTGACGGTTCATCTCGGCGCCGGTGGGCGCGAGCAGCCACTTGGCGAAGGCGGCCTGGGCACCGCCGAGCACGCTGATTCCGTACAGGGTGACGACCGTCGCGGGAATCCCGACCAGACCGGCGACGGCGCACGCCCGGCCCACGGTCTCGACCGTCCAGGTATCCACCGCGATATGGACGCCCCAGCCCCACCCAACCAACAGCGGCAACGCCACCAGGAGGAGGCAGCTGATCAGGACGAACACCGCGGCGAGATCGAGGAGCGCAAGCACCGACAGCAGGCACGCGCAATAGCCGAGCTCGCGCCAGGTGGCAGCCTCGGTCACTCGCCGCCGTACCCACGCCCAGCCGCTCGCGGGCGCGGGTGCGTGCGGGTCGGGGACCGCCAGCGGCTCCATGAAGCCGAGCCGGTGGCGCTCCAGTGCCCCGATCGGTATGCCGGCGAGCAGCAGCAGCGGCGGAAACAACAGCAGCGGCATGATGGCCAGCCAGGCGATCGAGATGACCGCCACGCTACTGAGCACATAGGCCAGGCTGCGCCACGGCCATCGCGACAGGACGAATCGGACGGGGTTGCCCGCCATCGCCCGCCACACGCTCGTCGCCACCGTCACGGACTTATGATGTAGGACGCAGCAGCTGGAGGAGCGGTGTCAGCCCGCACCGATGACGTCCAGCAGCGTGGTGGTGGGCTCGAGCGCCGAGAGTGCGCTGCCCGCTGTCATGAGCAGCAGCAGGCATGCGGTCAGGGCCGTGATGACACCGAGTGCACTGTGCAGAAATCTGACGCGGGTGGCGCTCGGGTGGCTGCCAAAGCGCCGCTTCCAGAAATAGGCGCTCGCCAGACCGGTTGCCACGATCAGGGTGGCGGGAATCGCCGCCGTGACCCAGTAATATCGCTCGACCGCGCCGAGCAGCACCGTCAGCGCGGGGGAACCGGCGTGGGGGCTGGCCGAATTCGTCAGCCCTTCGCGCATCTCACTTAAAACCTGTGCGAGTCTTCCGTCGGCGGTCCTACCGGGTAGCACCCCAAGCAACGGGATCAGAGGTAGGGCCATCACCTGGATGTTCACCGACAGCACCCACATGACGAAAACAGTCGCCACCGTTGCGGCCGTGGCGACCGCCGCATACCAACGCCGGGCACGCAGGTATTTCTGCCACAGAGCGGTGGTGAGCAGGCCGAGGACAATGACCAACGGCGCGCTGATCCCCACCTTGATCGCATGCCATTGGAACCAGTATTCGACCAGCGTCGTCAGGTGGTCGGGGAGCGCCGGGGATCCGCTTCGCCAATACTCGACGAGAGCGCGCCCGACGGCGTCCTGCAGTTTCTCGTAGTTGTAAGCCCCGAAGGTTGGCCTCAGGAGGACCCGGGGGGCGAGCTCGAATGCCACCGCCAGCGCCGCGGCGGCCGCCAGCAGCAACCCGACTACGGACCTCGAATGCAGTCGAACCGTTTCGCGGTCGGAATCTGGTGTTGGTTCGGCGGCACCAGTTGTCGTGGCCGGTCGAAATCGCATGGGACGACGTTAGCCAAGGGCCGCTCGGAGCACGATGGACCATGATCTACCCCAGCCGGATGTGGCTGTGCTACCCGTGCGGTATAGCTGGCTCTACCTCGGAGCGTGCTGTAGATGGTTGTCGCACGGCGTGTCCGACGGCCGGCGAGGCGCTGACCGAACCCCCGAGCAGGACGCTGGCGCCGGCCATCACGTGCGCGTCGACGCGCTCACCGCCCGGATCTCCACGACCGATCGGCCCCGGTTTCCGCTGGTCGCAGCGGCGATCCTCGATTAGAATGTATGTACTAATATTGGTCTTGAACTGGGAGGACAGCCGTGATCGCGCCCGCTGCCACCGCCCCAACCACGCCCCTTCCCTACGCCACGCTGCTCGGCTTCACCCGATACGTCGACCGGACCGGCCCGGCCAAGGCGACCTTCGTCGGCGGCCTCCGCAAGCAGCGGGCCAGCCGTTCCGGATTCAACCCGCACGGGCAGCTCGTCAAGGCCCTCAAGGCGGACATCGCCTTCCGCACCGGCGGCCGGCACCTCGCCGAGATCGCCGAGCAGGTCAAGCCCCGCTGGCGCCCGCTGTACGAGGCGCTGGTGCCGGGCGCGGTGGCCTACCTGCACTCGCTCGGTGACCCGGACCGGGTGGACCTGGCCCAGACCCGGGACGCCCTCGGGATGGTCGGCGACCTGCCCGTCAAGATCAACCCTCAGCTCGGCCTCCGGTACGCCGACGGGCGGGCCGAGATGGTCCGGCTGCACTTCGACGAGGCGCCGCCGAGCGAGGAGGCGGCGCTGGCCATGCTGCACCTGATGGGCCGGTACACCGACCAGGTCCTGCCGCACGCCCAGCCGATCCTGGTGGACGTCCGTCGCGGGGTCGCGCACCGGATGCCGTCGACCGCCAAGCCCGACCAGGTGGACCGCTGGCTCGCGGGCGAGGCCGCCGCCTTCAAGGCCATCTGGTCCACCGCCGCCTGAGCGCATCGCCCGGCGTCGGCGTCGGCGTCGGCGTCGGCGTCGGCGTCGGCGTCGGCGTCGGCGGGTAGGTCAACACAAGATCCGTGATCTCGGGGGGTTCGCCACCCTTCATCCCCCCGAGATCGCGGATCTGGTGTTGATCATGCGGCGGGCGACTGGCCCGCGGCCAGCTCCTCAACCGGTACGGCCCGCAACTCGTCCGGCGTGCCGAGCACGACGCGGATGCCGGGAAACCAGTCGGCCAGCAGCCGACGGCAGCCGGGGCACGGCTCCCGCAGCTCCCGGCCCCGGTCGCCGACCGTCACGATCGCGCTCAGCTCGCGTACCCCCTGGGTGGCGGCCGTGCCCACGGCGACCACCTCGGCGCAGGCCCCCGCCGCGTCGTGCCGGACGTCCACCCCGGTGAACACCCGCCCGTCCGCGGACAGCACCGCCGTCGCCACGGCGTGCCGGCCGGCGGCGGTGCGCAGCCGGGCCACCGCGCCGGCCGCCTGGACCAGCGCCCGTTCGGTCAGCTCCATGAATTCCTTCCGTTCGGAAACCGCAACCGAGAATCAACCCGGGGTCCGTGTCGCCAACCACATCGACACAGACCCTAGGCGAGCCGGACGGTCCACCCGCACACCGCCCGGCCCGCTCCCGTCGGCGCCCGAGTCCGCGGTACGGGCCGGGACCTTTGGCTCGGGGCGCGGAGGGGCCACGGGAGCGCCCGCCCCGGAGCTGGGCCGCGGGTCGCTCCGGGACACCAGCACGGCGGCCGTCAGGCACACCAGCAGACCCACCGCCGTACGCCGGCCGAAGGGCTCGCCGAACATCACCGCGCCCCAGACCGCGGTGACCGGCGCCATCAGGAACATCAGGGCGTTGACCCTGGTCACACCGCTCCGCCTGAGCACCAGCCAGTAGAGGCCGTAACCGCCCAGGGTGGACAGGACGACGAGCCAGGCGACGGCCAGCCAGAAGGCGCGATCGCGCGGTGGCGCCGCGTCGCCGGTCACCACGGCGAGGCCGGCGAAGACGAGCGCGCTCGTCACGCAATGGATGGTCATCGCCGCGCGCGGGGCGACCCGAACCCTGGCCCGGCTGTCCAGGGCGGTCGCCGCGACCAGGCAGCCCATGCCCAGGAACGGCACGAGGTAGGCCCACCAGGCCACCCGGGTGGCTCCCGCGTCGGCGGCGCTGACCACCGCGACCCCGACGAGCCCGAGGCCGAGCCCCAGCCACTGCCGACCCGCCACCCGACGACCCAGCAGTGGCCCGGCCAGCGCGCCCATGACCAGGGGCTGGGTGCCGTCGATCAGCGCGGTGGTCCCGCTGGAGACCCCGAGCCGGATCGCGAGATAGACGGTGAGCAGGTAGCCGCTCTGCGACAGCAGGCCGACCGCGACCTGCCGGCCGACGTCCGCCGGCCGCAGCCCACGCCAGGACGACCTGCCCACGACGGCCGCGACGAGCAGCAGCAGCACCGCCAGGGGCAGAAACCGCCACGCCAGCAGGGTGCTGGGGGCCGCGCTGCCGGTGCCGAGCTTGGCCCCGATGAAACCGGAGCTCCAGCAGATCACCAGGCCGGCCGAGAGCAGGATGTTCATCGCGCCTCCCTCACTAAACAGATCGGTTTACCTCGTCGGCTCACTATACAGACCGGTATACTTTCGGCATGACGGCTGTGCAGCCTCCCGTACGGGTGGCCATGACCCCGGGCGCGCTGCGGGTGCGCGCCGCCGCGGACCGGCTGTTCTACAAGCGCGGCATACATGCCGTCGGCGTCGACCTGATCGCCGCCGAGGCGGGTGTGACCAAAAAAACCATTTACGACCGATTCGGGTCCAAGGAGCAACTGGTCGTGGAATACCTGGCCGACCGGGACGAACGCTGGAGCGCCAGGCTGAGCGAGGCTCTCGAACGCGCCCCCTCGGACGCCCGCCACCAGGTGTCCGCGGTGTTCGAGGCGGCGGCCGCGTGGATGGCCGAGGACAGCCCTCGCGGCTGCAGCATGATCAACGCCCGGGCCGAGATCACCGATGCGGAGCACCCGGCGCGGGCCGTCATCGACGGCCAGAAGGCCCGGATGCTGGCCCTCTTCACCGACCTGGCCGGACGGGTCGCTCCGGACGACGCGGACCGGCTCGGCCGCACGCTGCTACTGCTGCACGAGGGAGCCTTGGTCGCCCACGGCCTCGGCCTCTTCCCCGATCCGATCCGGCACGCCCGCGAGGCGGCCGAGGCACTGCTGGGTACGGCCGATGGCTGAGGGCCACCCCGGGCGGCGGATAACCACGGGCCGGCCGGACGATCACGTGCCTATCCTTGGCGACGACATGCAGACACCACCGCCCGCCGCGCTCGACTCCCCCGCCGCCGACTCGACCGGCGCCGAGCCGACCAGCGCCCAGCCAAGCAGCGCCGCGCCAGCCAGCGCCGAGCCGACCAGCGCCGGACCGACCGCTGCCGAGCCGACCAACGCCCAGCGAAGCAGCGCCGGGCCGACCAGCGCCGGGCCAAGCAGCGCCGGGCCGACCAGCGCCGGGCCGGTCGGCGCGGAGCGGACCGCCCGGGCCGCCGCCGAGCTGACCGCCCGGGTGGCCGCGCTCGGCCAGGCCGACGAGCGCCGCATCCGGCGCCGGCTCGACGGCACCCGCCGGATCCGGGATCCGCGCCGCCGGGAGCAGGCCATGGCGCAGATCACCGCCGACGTGGCCGCGGCCGAGGAGCGGCTGGCCGCCCGCCGGGCAGCGCTCCCGAAGATCGTGTACCCGGCCGAGCTGCCGGTGAGCGAGCGCCGGGACGAGATCGCCGCGGCCATCCGCGACCACCAGGTGGTGATCGTGGCCGGCGAGACGGGCTCCGGCAAGACCACCCAGCTGCCGAAGATCTGCCTCGAGCTGGGACGCGGGCTGCGCGGCCGGATCGGGCACACCCAGCCGCGCCGGCTGGCCGCCCGGACCGTGGCCGATCGGATCGCGTCCGAGCTGGGCACCGAGCTGGGCGACGTGGTCGGCTACAAGGTCCGGTTCACCGACCAGGTGGGCGACCGGACGCTGGTCAAGCTCATGACCGACGGCATCCTGCTCACCGAGCTGCAGCACGACCGGATGCTCCGGCAGTACGACACGCTGATCATCGACGAGGCGCACGAGCGCAGCCTCAACATCGACTTCATCCTCGGCTACCTCCGGCAGCTGCTCCCGCAGCGACCGGACCTCAAGGTGATCATCACCTCGGCCACCATCGACCCGGACCGGTTCGCCCGGCACTTCGCGGCCCCCGGCCGGGACGGCGAAGAGCCGGTGCCGGCGCCGATCGTCGAGGTGTCCGGCCGGACGTACCCGGTCGAGGTGCGGTACCGGCCCCTTGTGGAGACGGCCGAGGACGATGACGACACCGACACGGTCCGGGACCAGATCCAGGCCATCGGCGACGCCGTCGAGGAGCTGGCCGCCGAGGGCCGGGGTGACATCCTGGTCTTCCTCAGCGGCGAGCGGGAGATCCGGGACACCGCCGACGCGCTCGGCAAGCTGGTGCAGCGGGCGCCGGCGCTGCGCGGCACCGAGATCCTGCCGCTGTACGCCCGGCTGTCCACCGCCGAGCAGCACCGGGTGTTCCAGTCCCACTCGGCCCGGCGGGTCGTGCTGGCCACCAACGTGGCCGAGACCTCGCTCACCGTTCCCGGCATCAAGTACGTCGTCGACCCCGGCACCGCGCGGATCTCCCGGTACAGCAACCGGCTGAAGGTGCAGCGGCTGCCCATCGAGCCGATCTCGCAGGCGTCGGCCAACCAGCGCAAGGGCCGGTGCGGCCGGACCTCCGACGGCATCTGCATCCGGCTGTACGACGAGCAGGACTTCCTGGCCCGTCCCGAGTTCACCGACCCGGAGATCCTGCGCACCAACCTGGCGTCGGTGATCCTGCAGATGACCGCGATCGGACTGGGTGACATCGCCGCGTTCCCGTTCGTGGAGCCGCCGGAACGGCGCAACGTCACCGCCGGGGTCAACCTGCTGTCCGAGCTGAACGCGCTGGACCCGGCCGGCACCGAGACCGACCGCCGGCTCACCCCGCTGGGTCGCCGGCTGGCGCAGCTGCCGGTGGACCCCCGGCTGGCCCGGATGGTGCTGGAGGGCGAGCGAATCGGCTGCACAGGCGAGGTGGTGGTGATCGCCGCGGCGCTGTCCATCCAGGACCCCCGGGAGCGGCCGGCGGACCGGCAGGCCCAGGCCGACCAGGCGCACGCCCGGTTCACCGACCGGGAGTCCGACTTCGTCACGTTCCTCAACCTGTGGCGCTACCTGCGCGAGCAGCAGCGCGAGCTCTCCTCCAGCGCGTTCCGCCGGATGTGCAAGGCCGAATACCTCAACTACCTGCGGGTACGCGAGTGGCAGGACATCGTCAGCCAGTTGCGCCAGGCGCTGCGTACCCAGGAATCGGGCGACGGTCGACGGGGCCGGCGCGGACCGGCGGCGGCCGGCGCCAACGGCGGCGCGGGTGCGGCCGGCGGCGCGGACGGTGGCGTGGGCACGGACGGCGGCGGCGCGGCGGGCCGGCGCGGGATCGGCGGCGACCTGCCGGCGGAGATCGACACCCCGCGGGTGCACCAGGCGCTGCTGGCCGGCCTGCTCTCGCACCTCGGACTCAAGGACGCGAACACGAAGAACGAGTACCTGGGCGCCCGCGGCGCGAAGTTCGGCATCTTCCCCGGCTCGGCGCTGTTCAAGAAGCCGCCGCGCTGGGTGATGGCGGCCGAGCTGGTGGAGACCTCCCGGCTGTGGGGCCGGGTGGTCGGGCGGATCGAGCCGGAGTGGGTGGAGCCGCTCGCGCAGCACCTGGTGAAACGCAGCTACAGCGAGCCGCACTGGGAGAAGAAGCAGGGCGCCGTCATGGCGTACGAGAAGGTGACCCTGTACGGGCTGCCCCTGGTCGCGTCGCGCAAGGTGAACTATGGCCGGATCGACCCGGGGCTCAGCCGGGAGCTGTTCATCCGGCACGCGCTGGTGGAGGGCGACTGGCAGACCCACCACCGGTTCTTCGCGGACAACCGGGCGCTGCTGGACGAGGTGGCCGAGCTGGAGGACCGGGCCCGGCGCCGGGACATCCTGGTCGACGACGAGACCGTGTTCGAGTTCTACGACCAGCGGATCCCGGCCGACGTGGTCTCGGCCCGGCACTTCGACGCGTGGTGGAAGAAGACCCGCCGGGAGCAGCCGGACCTGCTCACCTTCACCCGCGAGCTGCTGATCAACGCGGGCCGCGGCGGGGTGGCCGAGGCCGACTACCCCGACGAGTGGCACGCCGACGGGGTCAGCCTGCCGGTGTCGTACGCCTTCGACCCGGGCACCGCGGCCGACGGGGTGACCGTGGACATCCCGCTGCCGCTGCTCAACCAGGTGCCGGCGGAGAGCTTCGAGTGGCAGGTTCCCGGCCTGCGCGAGGAGCTGGTGATCGCGCTGATCCGGTCGCTGCCCAAGGCGATCCGCCGCAACTTCGTGCCGGTGCCCGACTTCGCCCGCGCGGCGCTGGCGAGCATCCGGCCCGGCGCCGAGCCGCTGCTGGACGCGCTCACCCGCGAGCTGCGCCGGATGACCGGCGTGACGGTTCCGCGCGAGGCGTGGGACCCGGCCCGGCTGCCCGCGCACCTGCGGGTCAACTTCCGGGTGTTGGGCGACGACAGCAAGCCGGTCGCGGAGGGCCGGGACCTGCCCGCGCTGCAGCGCGAGCTGCGACCCCGGGTGCGCCAGGTGGTCGCCGCGGCGGCGCCGGACCTGGCCCGGACCGGCCTGACGGACTGGACCATCGGCGCCCTGCCGCGCACCGTCGAGCAGGTGCGGGCCGGCTATCCGGTGATCGCGTACCCGGCGCTGGTCGACGAGGGCGACACGGCCGGGGTGCGGGTGTTCGACAGCGAGGTCGAGCAGGTCACCGCGCACTGGGCGGGCACCCGGCGACTGCTCCGGCTGACCGTGCCGTCGCCGGCCAAGTTCCTGCAGGGCCGGCTGAGCAACGAGACCAAGCTGGCGCTCAGCCGCAACCCGCACGGCGGGGTGCAGGCGTTGATCGCCGACGCCGCGGGCGCGGCCATCGACAAGCTGATGGCCGACGCGGGCGGCCCGGCCTGGGACGCCGACGGCTTCGCGGCGCTGCGGGACCGGGTCCGGGCCGACCTGGTGGACACCGTGGTGGAGACGATGGACCGGGTCCGCCGGGTCCTGGCGGTCGCGTACGAGGTGGAACAGCGGCTCGGCGCCACCCGCAACCTCGCGGTGGTGGCCGCGCTGGCCGACATCCGCGGCCAGCTCGGCGAGCTGGTGCACGCCGGCTTCATCACCGAGACCGGGTACGACCGGCTGCCCGACCTGCTGCGCTACCTCACCGCCATCCAGCGCCGGCTGGACCGGCTGGCCGGCAACCCGCAGCGGGACAAGTCGCAGCAGGACCGGATAGCCGTGGTCCGGAAGGAGTACGCGGACCTGCTGGCCGCGCTGCCGCCGGCCCGCCGCTCGTCGGCGCCGGTGCAGGCGATCCGCTGGATGATCGAGGAGTTGCGGGTGAACGTGTTCGCCCAGGCGCTGGGCACCCCGTACCCGGTCTCCGAGCAGCGGATCTACCGCGCCATGGACGAGGCCGAGGGCCGCTGACCCGCACCGCCCGTCAGCGGGCCTGGGCGGGCACCGTCGGCGCCGCCGGCACGCCGGCCGCACCGCCCGCGGGTCCGCCGCCAACCTCGGCCGGCACCCGGAGGTCGGGATAGACGTCCGCCCACCGGTCCGGGTTGTCCCGGTACCAGGCGTACACGTCGGCCAGGCCGTCGGCGAATCTGACCTGCGGCTCGAACCCGAGCTCGTCCTGGATCTTGCGGTAGTCCAGGGAGTAGCGCTGGTCCTGCACCTTGCGGTCCGCGACGTACCGCACCCGGTTCCAGTCCGCGCCGTGCAGGTGCAGGATCCGCTCGGCCAGCTGCCGGTTGGTCAGCTCGATGTCTCCGCCGATGTTGTAGATCTCGCCCGCCCGTCCCTTGCCCAGCACGAGGGACAGGGCCCGGCAGTGGTCATCGACGTGCAGCCACTCGCGCACCGCGCGACCGTCGCCGTGCAGCGTGATGTCCTGGCCGGCGAGGAGGCTGGTCACGAACCGGGGAATGACCTTCTCGATGTGCTGGTAGGGCCCGTAGTTGTTGGCGCAGCGGGTGATCGACAGGTCGAGGTCGTAGGTGCGCCAGTAGGCCCGGACGACGCAGTCACTGGCCGCCTTCGAGGCCGCGTACGGGGAGTTCGGCTCCAGCACGCAACGTTCCGTCCACGAGCCGCTGGTGATCGAGCCGTACACCTCGTCCGTGGACACGTGGACCACCCGCTCGACCCCGCTGCGCGCGCACTCGGCCATCAGCAGGTGCGAGCCCATCACGTTGGTCTCGAAGAAGGGCGCGGGATCGTCGATCGACCGGTCGACGTGCGACTCCGCCGCGAAGTGGATCATCGCGTCGTGCCCCGGCACGACGTCGGCGAGCAACCGCCGGTCGCAGATGTCACCGACGACGAGGGTCAGCCGGGGATGTGCGGCCGGCAGGCTGCTGCGGTCGCTGGCGTACGTCAGCTTGTCCAGCACCGTCACGTCGCAATCTTCGAAACCGACGTACCGGCCATCGAGCAGACACCTGACGAAGTGTGAGCCGATGAAACCCGCGCCGCCGGTAACCAAGATCCTCATCCGTGGCCCTCCTGCCTCGCGAGGTCTCCCGCGCCATCGTGCCGATCGCATCCGCGGCAGTTCCCACCGCCGAACACCCGGTCACTGCCCCGCAGAGTGCAGATGCGGATAGAGGTCTCATTTATTGCCATAGGGGACTTATGGTATGCGACTGAACCACCCACGAGGGTAATAACGTGACGACGAGGCAAAATGACACCCACCAACCTGCAAGCGGGCACGATCCGGGTGCACTTGCCGGAGCATTCCGCCCTCAGTACGCCTCGACGCCGCGGGGCAGGTTGCCGCCGTCGGCGTTCTCCCGGACGAACTCCAGCAGGATCCGCCGCAACTCCTGGGCGGCGTGACTGAGCGCCACCTCGCGCCGCCGGGCCAGCGCGATCGTCCGGTGGATGCCCGGCGGGGCGAGCTGGGTGACGTGCACCCGGGGCTGCCGGGCCAGCACGATGCCGGGCACCAGCGCGATGCCCAGGCCGGCCTCCACCAGGCTGAGCACGGCATCCATCTCGCCGCCCTCGACGGCGAACCGCGGTTCGAAGCCGGCCCGGCGGCAGGCCGCGAGGGTGGCGTCCCGCAGGTCGTAGCCGCCCCGGAACATCACCATGGGCCGGTCCCGCAGCTCGCCGATCTCCACCCGAGGTTCGACCGGGCCGACCTCGGCGGGGGCCGGCCGGCGGTCCGGCCCGGCGGCGCTCTGCGGGCGGCCCGGCGCGGTGGCGGCGCCCGGCCGGCCGGCCGGCAGCCCGGCGGCGCCCGGCGGGCCGGCCGGGCCGCCGAGCAGCGGTTCCAGCGACGCGACCACCAGGCTCTCCCGCAGCAACGGCTCGGTTCGCAGGCCCGGGTCCACCCCCCGGTCCGGCTCGATGATCAGGGCGAGATCCAGCTCCCCGCGCAGCAGGTCGCGGACCAGGTCCTGCGAGCCGCCCTCCTCGATCCCCAGGTCCACCTCGGGGTGCCGGTCGTGGAACCGGCGCAGCACCGGGGGCGCCAGCGAGGTGCAGAGGCTGGGTGTGGCGCCCAGCCGGACCCGGCCGCGCCGCACGCCGACCAGCTCCTGCACCTGACCGCGCGCCGACTCCACGTCGGCCAGGATCCGCTTGGCCACCGGCAGCAGCGTCTCGCCGGCGGCCGTGAGCGCGATGTTGCCCCTTACCCGTTCGAACAGCGGGGTGCCGAGGTCGGTCTCCAAAGCGTGAATCTGCTTACTCAGCGACGGCTGGGTGATGCCGACCAGATCGGCGGCATGGGTGAAATGTCGCACTTCTGCGACCGCCACGAAGTACTTCAACTGCTGTAGCTGCACACCTATAGCCTATAGCTATCGTAACCAAGCGCTCGATGCATTGGACGACTGAACGGCCTCGCCCTAGCGTTCGAGCAGTGGTAGCCGTTCAGAGCCGTTCTCCGGTCCGCTCGTCCGTCGGCCTCAAGGCCGTGATGGCGGTCTCGGGCATCATCCTGGTGCTGTTCCTCATCGCGCACATGCTGGGCAACCTCAAGATCTTCGCCGGCGCCAGCTCGTTCGACCACTACGCGCACTGGCTGCGGACGATCGGCAGCCCGGTGCTGCCCGGGACCTGGTACCTGTGGATCCAGCGCACGGTGCTCACCGTGGCGGTGCTCGCGCACATCTGGGCGGCCACCGTGCTCGCGCTGCGCGCCAGGGCGGCCCGGCCGGTCCGGTACGCCCACCGCAAGCCGGTGCAGGGCAGCTACGCGGCCCGCACGATGCGCTGGGGTGGCGTGATCATCCTGCTGTTCGTGATCTACCACCTGCTCGACCTCACGACCGGCACGGTCAACCCGGTGGCCGACCCGGCCCATCCGTACGCGAACGTGGTGGCCGACTTCGCGCCCGGCCGCTGGTACGTGACGCTCTTCTACGTCCTCGCCATCGTGGCCCTCGGCTTCCACCTGCGGCACGGGGTCTTCAGCGCGCTGCGCAGCCTCGGCCAGCAGCGGCCGCGGGGCGAGCGGACGCTGCGGCGGGTGGCGCTGGTCTTCGCCGTGCTCCTCTGCGCCGGGTACCTGGTCGTCCCCTTCGCCGTGCTTACCGGATTGGTGGGTTGAGATGCTCTACACCGAGGGCGAGCCGATCGCCGACACGAAGGCCCCGGAGGGGCCGATCGCGGAACGGTGGAGCACCCGCCGGTTCGAGGCCAAGCTGGTCAACCCGGCCAACCGGCGCAAGCGGCACGTGATCGTGATCGGCACCGGACTGGCCGGCGGCTCGGCCGCCGCCACCCTGGGCGAGATGGGCTACCAGGTCACCTCGTTCTGCTACCAGGACAGCCCGCGGCGGGCGCACTCGATCGCCGCGCAGGGCGGCATCAACGCCGCCAAGAACTACCGCAACGACGGCGACTCGATCCACCGGCTGTTCTACGACACCGTCAAGGGCGGCGACTTCCGGTCCCGGGAGTCGAACGTGCACCGGCTCGCCGAGGTGTCGGTGGAGATCATCGACCAGTGCGTGGCCCAGGGCGTCCCGTTCGCCCGCGAGTACGGCGGCCTGCTGGACACCCGGTCCTTCGGCGGCGCCCAGGTGCAGCGCACCTTCTACGCCCGGGGGCAGACGGGCCAGCAACTGCTGCTCGGCGCGTACCAGGCGCTGGAGCGGCAGATCGGCCTGGGCCACGTCACCATGCACAGCCGGCACGAGATGCTCGAGCTGATCCTGGTGGACGGCCGGGCCCGCGGGGTCGTGGTGCGCGACCTGGTGACCGGGGAGATCGAGACCCACTTCGCCGACGCCGTGGTGCTCGCCTCCGGCGGCTACGGCAACGTGTTCTATCTGTCCACGAACGCCAAGGGCTGCAACGTGACCGCCACCTGGCGGGCGCACCGCAAGGGCGCGTACTTCGCCAACCCCTGCTACACGCAGATCCACCCGACCTGCATCCCGGTCTCCGGCGACCACCAGTCCAAGCTCACCCTGATGAGCGAGTCGCTGCGCAACGACGGCCGGGTCTGGGTGCCGAAGACGGCCGGTGACACCCGCTCGCCGAAGGACATCCCCGAGGACGAGCGCGACTACTACCTCGAGCGGATCTACCCGTCGTTCGGCAACCTGGTCCCCCGGGACATCGCCTCGCGGGCCGCCAAGAGCGTCTGCGACCAGGGTCGGGGCGTCGGGCCGACCGGGCTCGGGGTGTATCTCGACTTCGCCGACGCGATCTCCCGGCTCGGCCGGCGGGCCGTCGAGGAGAAGTACGGCAACCTCTTCGAGATGTACGAGCGGATCACCGGCGAGGACCCGTACGAGGTGCCGATGCGGATCTATCCGGCCGTGCACTACACGATGGGTGGGCTGTGGGTCGACTACGACCTCCAGTCCACCATTCCGGGCCTGTTCGTGATCGGCGAGGCCAACTTCTCCGACCACGGCGCCAACCGGCTCGGCGCCTCGGCGCTGATGCAGGGCCTCGCCGACGGGTACTTCGTGCTGCCCAGCACGATCGGCGACTATCTCGCGGGCGGCCAGTTCGAGCCGGTCGACGAGCGCCACCCGGACGCGGTGCGGGCCCGCGCCGAGGTCGAGGACCGGCTCGCCCGGCTGCTGGCCGTGAACGGCGACCGCACGGTGGACTCGTTCCACCGGGAGCTCGGGCAGATCATGTGGGAGCACTGCGGCATGGAGCGTACGGACGCCGGGCTGCGCAAGGCGCTCGACGAGATCCGGGCGCTGCGCGAGCAGTTCTGGTCCCGGGTCAAGGTGCCCGGCGACGGCGAGGGGCTCAACCAGGCCCTGGAGAAGGCCGGCCGGGTGGCCGACTTCTTCGAGCTGGCCGAGCTCATGTGCGTCGACGCGCTGCACCGGACCGAGTCCTGCGGCGGACACTTCCGGGCCGAGAGCCAGACGCCGGACGGCGAGGCCCAGCGCGACGACGAGCACTTCAGCTACGTGGCGGCCTGGGAGTTCACCGGCGCCGACCGGCCGCCCGTGCTGCACAAGGAAGACCTGACGTTCGACTACGTCCACCCCAGCCAGCGGAGCTACAAGTGAACCTCACCCTGCGGATCTGGCGACAGTCCGGCCCGGACGACAAGGGCCGGATGGTCACGTACCAGGTCCAGGACGTCTCCCCCGACATGTCGTTCCTCGAGATGCTCGACGTGCTCAACGAGCGGCTCACCCTCGCCGGCGAGGAGCCGGTGGCCTTCGACCACGACTGCCGCGAGGGCATCTGCGGCGCCTGCGGCATGGTCATCAACGGCAACGCGCACGGTCCGCAGCGCGGCACGACCGCCTGCCAGCTGCACATGCGGCACTTCTCCGACGGCGAGACGATCGACATCGAGCCGTGGCGCGCCCGCGCGTTCCCGGTCATCAAGGACCTGGTGGTCAACCGCGGCGCGTTCGACAAGATCATCGCGGCCGGCGGGTACATCACCGCGCCCACCGGCAGCGCGCCCGAGGCGCACTCGACCCCGGTGGCCAAGGCCAACGCGGACACCGCCTTCGAGGCGGCCGCCTGCATCGGCTGCGGCGCCTGCGTGGCGGCCTGCCCGAACGGCTCGGGCATGCTGTTCACGGCCGCCAAGGTCACCCAGCTGAGCCTGCTGCCGCAGGGCCAGCCCGAGCGCTACACCCGGGTCATCGGCATGGTCGACGCGCACGACGAGGCCGGCTTCGGCGGCTGCACCAACGCCGGCGAATGCACGGCGGTCTGCCCCAAGGGCATCCCGCTGAGCACCATCGGGCGGCTGAACCGGGACTTCCTCACCGCCGCCGTCAAGCACGGCGACACCCCCGGCGCCTGACCCCGCCCCGATCCCGGGGCTGCTCGGCGGGCGTGCGCCTCGTGGTGGGCTTTGCGGCTTCGGGCCGGATCTGTCCCCACCACGACCGCAGGGTCGCGGCGCCGGCCCGGGTCGGGCGGTCGGCAACGGCCGATCTCCGGCGTAGCGTGGGCTGACGTACCGATCGCCGAGGCATGGGTGGGAGCGATGACTGGGAAGCCGGGCAGCAACCGCGGGCGTGGTCTGCGCCGCGCGGCGCTCGTGGCCGGGGCGCTGGCCGGGGCGGCCTGGGCCGTCCGGGACGTGCCGGCGGCCCTCGGCGGGCGGATCGCCGGGGCACGGGCCGGCCGGGTCGCGCGCTCGCCGCAGTTCGGCGGCCGCACCTTCCGCAACCCCGTGGGCACGCGCACGATCGTGCCCCCGGACGACCGCCCGGGCTCCGACCGCGGCCTGGTCCGGGAACTGCTCTTCGGCGACCAGCGGCGACACCCCGCCGCCCCGGTTCCGGTGCTGCGGCCGGCGTCGGCGCAGCCGGCCGCGGACGGGCTGGCCGTGATCTGGTACGGCCACGCGTCGGCACTGGTCGAGATCGAGGGTCGGCGGGTGCTGATCGATCCGGTGTGGAGCGACCGGTGCTCCCCGTCCCGGCTCGTGGGCCCGCGCCGGCTGCACCCGGTGCCGGTCCCGCTGGCCGAGCTGCCGGCCGTGGACGCGGTGCTCATCTCGCACGACCACTACGACCACCTGGACATGGCCACCATCCGCGAGCTGTCCCGGACCCGGACCGTACCCTTCCTGGTGCCGCTCGGGGTGGGCGCGCACCTGGAGCGGTGGGGCGTGCCCGAGGACCGGATCATCGAGCTGGACTGGGACGAGACCGCGCCGGTGGCCGGCCTGGAGCTCACCCCGACCGCCGCCCGGCACTTCTCCGGGCGCGGCCTGCGGCGGGACCGGACGCTCTGGGCGTCGTGGGTGATCGCCGGGCGGCGGCGCCGGGCCTTCTACACCGGCGACTCCGGCTATTTCCCCGGGTACGCCGAGATCGGCGCCGAACACGGTCCGTTCGACGTCACGCTCATGCAGATCGGCGCATACGACCGGGCCTGGCCGGACATCCACATGTTCCCCGAGGAGGCCGTGGCCGCCCACCTCGACCTGCGGGGCAACCTGCTGATCCCGGTGCACTGGGGCACCTTCAACCTCGCCCTGCACGCCTGGGACGAGCCGGTCAACCGGATCTGGCGCGAGGCCAAGGCCCGGGGCGTGCGGCTCGCCGTGCCGCGCCCGGGCGAACGGGTCGACGTGGCCGACCCACCCCCGGTCGACGCCTGGTGGCAAACCATCGCCTGACCACCCCGCCCTCCCCTGCCCCTCTCCCGCCCTCGCGTCGATCATGAAGTTGGCGGGTCGACACGCCGGCGCCGGACCCGTCAGCGTGATGATCGACCGCGGATGCGCCGGGCTTCTGTCAGAGCACGAAGGCGTCGGTCCAGAGGGCGCCCGAGCGGCCGGTGAGCGCGTCCAGCAGGGCCCCGGCCTGGCCGTCGGTGAGGGCCGCCACGAAGTCGATCGTGGCCCGGGCCCGGGCCCGGGCGATCCGCTCGGGCGTACGGGGGTGCAGCTCGGTCTCGGCCAGCTCGACCAGGTCGTGCAGCCGCTGCGGCAGCCGGTCGCTCTCGTCCGGGTCGCCCAACCAGGCGTACAGCGCGTCGACCAGCATGGTCAGCAGCCGCGCCTGACCGCGCTGGTGCAGGGCGAGGTCCGGCCGCTCCAGCACGAACCGGTGATGCACCAGCTTGAGCACCTGCACCTCGTGCCACTGCGGAACGGCCAGCAGCACGTGGCCGGACCGGTTGACCGGCGCGGCGGTCGCGGTCACGGCGTCCACCAACCGCCGGGTCCACCGGGCGGAGAAGCCGGCCACGTACTGCTCGGCCTCGATCGATCCATCGAACGGCGCGGCCAGCAGCCCGTCCACCAGCTCGGTCCGGACCTGCTCGACGGCCGCCGCGAACGCGTCGTCGTCGGCGATCCAGGCGTCCTTGCGGTGCAGCTGCCGGCGCAGCAGCTCGATGGCGGCGCCCGGGCGCCGGCGGGCGCCCGGCAGCGCGCCGTCGGAGAGGTTCCGCAGCTGGCCGGCGTCCCGCTGCCAGCCGGTCAGCTCGGCGGCCACCACGCCCTGCTGGAGCACGCCGACCCGGTGGAAGTCCTCCACGTCGTGGATGGCGTACGCGATGTCGTCGGCCGTGTCCATGATCGACGCTTCCACGGTCTGCTGCCAGGGCGCGATCCGGTCGGCGAACGGCTCCCGCGCCTGCCGCAGGTCCGCGGCCTCCGTGTCGTACGCGCCGAACTTCGCCGAGCCGCTGTCCGGCTCGCCGGGCGGGGCGGCCGCGCCGCGGGGGGCCGGGTCGAGCAGCCGGGGGTGCGGCTCCGGATGGCCGCGCCGGGTCCACGGATACTTCAGGATCGCGGCCCGGACCGCGGCCGTGAGATCCAGCCCGATGGTCGCGGTCTTGCGGATCTCCGTGCTGGTGACGATCCGGTACGACTGGGCGTTGCCCTCGAACCCGTCGGGCAGGCCGAGCTGACGGCGGGCCAACCGGTCGAGGACCTGCTCGCCGAGGTGCCCGAACGGGGGGTGGCCCAGGTCGTGCGCGAGCGCGGCGGCCTCCACCACGTCCGGATCGCACCCGCCGAGCCGGTCCAGCAGTTCGGCGTACGGGCCGGCCGCCAGCCGCTCGGCGATGGCCCGACCGACCTGCGCCACCTTGATGCTGTGGGTGAGTCGGTTGTGCACCAGCAGACCGGCCCCGCCCGGGCTGACCACCTGGGTGACCCCGCCGAGCCGGGCGAAGAACGGCGAGCTGGCGATCCGGTCCCGGTCCGCCCGGTACGGGCTGGCGGCCAGGTCACCGAGCGCGCCGGCCCGCCCGCCGAACAGCCGGCGGTCCCGTCCCTTCGCAGGTCCCTGCATGATCGCCACGCTAGCGCAGCGGACGGCGCCCCGGCCGCCCGACGGCGCCCCGGCCGCCCGACGGCGGCCCGAACGCCCGACGGCGGCCCGAACGCCCGACAGCGTCCCGGGATGCCGACAGCGGGACGGGGCGGGACGGTGATCGCTCACCGCCCCGCCCCGCGGGTACCGCCGGTGTTAAGAGGGGCCCCTTCCTATACAAAAAGCGATAAGAAGGGGCCCTTCCTTCGGGTCAGACGCCGACCGGGACGTACTCGTCCTGGTCGTCGACGTTGGTCTGGGTGGCGCTGCGGCCGATGCCCTCGTACACCGCCGGGCGGGCCGAGCGCAGGGCCGCGCCCCAGATCAGCCCGACGACCGCGCCGAGCAGCACGATGCCGGGCAGCAGCCAGCGCAGGTAGCTGGGGTTGGTCGGGGCCAGCAGCGCGTTGAAGTTCCAGATCAGGATGACCAGCACGGCGCCGAGCAGCAGGGTGGCCAGGGTCGGCGCGATGAGCGTCTGCCAGGCGCCCTCCTCGGCCGGCCGGCGGCGGAAGAAGCCGACCACCGAGGCGGAGGTCAGCGTCATCAGCAGCACGAGGCCGACGGCCGAGGTGCCGCTCATCCAGGTGAACAGGTCGGCCACCGGGTCGCGGTTGGTGATCACGAACAGCAGGACCACGACGAAGGCCAGGAACGTCTGGGTCAGCGAGCCCGCGATGGGCGCGGCCGAGCGGACGCTGGTGCGGCCGAGGAACTCGGGCAGCACCCGCTCGCGGCCCAGCGCGAACAGGTAACGCGCCACGCCGTTGTGAAAGGAGAGCAGGGCGGCGAAGACGCTCGTGATGAACAGCACGTTCGCCACGTCGGCCAGCGTGGGGCTGGCGTACTGGGCGAGGGCGCCGAAGATGGCGCCGGGCCCCTGCTCGCCGGTCACGCCCTGGACCTGGTCCGGCCCGTACAGCACGGACAGCGCCCACGCGGACAACGCGTAGAACAGGCCGGTGAACGCGACCGCGATGTAGGTGGCGCGGGCGACGGTCCGGCGCGGGTCGCGGACCTCCTCGCTGTAGATGGCCGCCGACTCGAAGCCGGCGAACGCCGCGATGCCGAGCGCCAGCACGCCGCCCACCCCGGAGCCGAACAGGTTGCCCAGGCTCAGGCCGGCGAAGCTGACCGAGCCGCCGGCCGGGTGGCCGAACGAGATCGCGTCGAAGATGCAGACCGCGATGATCTCGGCGATCAGCAGCACCGCGAGCACGCTCGCGTTCAGGTCGACCCGGAGGACGCCGAGCAGACCGACCAGGACGAGAGCGGCCAGGCCCCAGACCCACCACGGGGCGTCGACGCTGAACTTCGACTTCATGAAGTCGCCGAACACCGCGCCGAAGAGGCCGTACAGCCCGAAGTTGATGGTGTTGTACGCGACCAGCGCGATGAACGAGCCGGACACGCCGGCGGCGCGGCCGAGGCCGTTTGCCAGGTACGAATAGAACGCGCCCGCGTTGGAGACGTACCGGCTCATCGCGGCGTAGCCGACGGCGAAGAATGCCAGCACGGCCGCCAACACGATGAACGAGATCGGCGTGCCCTTGTTGCCGGTCACCGCGAAGGTCGTGGTGACACCGCCGCCAAGAACGGTGAGGGGGGCCGAGGCGGCGACGGTGAAGAAGACGAGGTGGACCACGCCGAGGCGGCGGCGGGCCAGCCCACTGTGGGCGGTGGGGAGGTTGGAGGACAAGGAGGTCTCCACAACGTGAGGGGGGTGAGACGCTGGATGACGACGCCCGATCGTACGGGCACGGTCGGTAATGTCTCAAGGCGTGAGCTCATAGGACAAACATTTCGTCCGTTCGGATTAGGAAGCTGGATGACGTCCTGGTAAAAGCCGGACAACGGAAGCGTGGGGATGCTTGAAAGCGCCGGTGGCCATGCCGTAGGTTCTCCGCGGACCGTGCCGATCTCTGACCGGCGTCGGCCACGCGCGGCACCCCCTCCGCCGGCCACCCGAGGAAGGCCATGACCGAACTCCGCCTTGCGGATGAACTGTTCCTTATCGGACACGACGAGTACACCGGTAAGCCGAAGGCCAACGACGAGCTCCTGGGCACCGGTCTCGCCGGCGCCGTACTCGGCGAGCTGCTCATCAATCGCCGGATCAGCTGCTCGGGCGGCAAGGTGGCCGTCATCGACCAGCGGCCGTGGGGCGAGGTGGTCAGCGACGCCGCGCTCGGCGAGCTGCAGCGCCGGATGGGCACCTACGTCGTCCGCGCCTGGGTCGAACACCTCCGCGACAACGCTCGGGAGGCCGTCGGTCGCCGGCTCGTCGCCCTCGGCATGGTCCGCCGCGAGGAGAGCCGTGGCGTGCTTTCCCGCAAGGGCGCCGTCCGGTTCCCCGGCGTGGAGCCGATGGTCTGCGCCCAGCCGCAGGTCCGGCTGGCCTACCAGCTCGAACGGCCCGGCGTCATCCATCCGCAGATGGCGACCCTGGCGGCCCTGCTGCTGGCCCTCGGGCTGGAGCACCTGCTGGTGGTCACCATGTCCCGGCAGGAGACCCGGGAGCAGCTCACGCAGATCACCGCGAGCCTGCCGGCCGAGCTGCACGCGCTGGTCACCGGGGTGCAGGCGGCGACCGCCGCGCTGGCGCTCACCGTCCGCCGCTGACCGCCGGCCGGCGTCGAACACCGCCGGCCGCCGGCCGTCTTCGAACGCCGCCGACCGCCGGCCCGCGCCGGCGGTTCGGTGGTCAGTGACATGCCGGGTCGCCGTCCGCCGACCCGTTCGCGCAGTGCCCGCCGGTGCTGGCCGGTACGTCCAGCGTCGGGTTGCGGTCGAAGAAGCCGCTGGGCTTGAGGGTGAAGCCGCAGTACTCCACCGGCATGACCGGCCAGTCCTCGGTCCGCGGGAAGTGGGTGGTGCCGAACGTGTGCCAGAGCACGATGTCGGCGTCGTCGATCGCCCGGTCCTTGGCCACGAACGCCGGCAGCCCGCCCGCGCCGGGGTGCTGGTTGACCTGGTCACCGGCCGGATAGCGCTCGGCCGGGTCGTACCGGGTGACCCAGAGGTGGCGGGTCGCGAACGCCGCGCGGCGCGCGATGGACGACCCGGCGTCGGCCAGCAGCGCCGGCGCGTTCTCGGGCCGGAGCAGGTAGCCGACCGGCTGGCCCAGCCGGTTGGTGCTGGTCGGGTTGAGGATCCGCCAGACCCGCCCGGCCGTCGCGTCGGCCAGCCTGGCCCCCTCCGACTCGGACCGCAGCCGGGTCACCTTGCGGGTGAACGCGTTGCCGTACGGGTTGTCCGGGCCGACCGGAACCCGGCGCACGTCCAGCTCCTCGACCGCGTTGCCGGTGCCGTCGAGCATCATGTCCAACCGGGCGCTGAACAGGTGCTGGTGGTACGGCGCGCCGAGCCCCGGCGCGATCTGGGTGGCGTACTCGCTGTCCTGCGCGTACGCCGAGGTGAAGACGACGCCGGTGGCCTTGACCTCCAGCTGGATGGTGCCGTCGAGGTAGAGGTACCAGTAGAAGCCGTAGTCGTAGTTGCCGACCGTGACGAAGAAGGAGATGACCAGCCGGCGCTGCCGGCGGGTCTCGGCGGCCTCGGTGAACAGGTCGGTGTGCTTCCAGAGGACCCCGTAGTCCTCCTCGTGCATGCAGATGGCGTTGGGCACGACCCGGGGCCGCCCCTCCCCGTCGGCCAGCACGGCGTCGAAGTAGTGGATCTCGCCGAGGCAGTCGCAGCCGAGGACCAGGGAGTTGACCTGCTGGCCAAGCAGGTACTCGCCGGCGTCGAAGTAGTTCTGCCAGAACCGTACGGGGGACGGATCGGCATACGGGACGACCATCTCGGCGACCGACGCGCGGTAGATCAGCGGTCGGTCCCGGTCACCGTCCCGGATCGACAGCTGGTGCAGCACCAGCCCCTCGCGCGGGTCGAAGCCGACCCGGAAGGTCCAGTTCTCCCAGCTGACCACGTCGTCGGTGACGGTGAAGCTGGCCCCCTCGGGCTGGGTGATCTCGATGGGCTTCAGACTGGTCCGGATGGGGCCGACGTACTCCGGGTCGTCGTAGTTGCCCTCCTCCTCCGGCACCGGCAGCAGCTCGTGGTCGATCAGCTCGACCACGCGACGCTCGATCAGGTCGACGTAGGCCACCACGCCGTCGATCGGGTGCGCCCAGCAGTGGTCCTCGGGCCGGTGCGCCACGAAGGACAGCACCCGCAGCATCCGCCGGCCGCGCTCCCCGGGAAAGTCGAAGTTGCCGGCCGACAACGGGCACGGCCGGACCAGGTCGAAGTCGGTGATGCCGCGCCGGGCCAGCGCCGCCCGCCAGGCCGGGTCGGCCTTGACGATCTCGTCGACCGCGATGAACTCCTCCAGCAGGATCGGCGGCTGGCCGTCGACCGCCGGATCGATCTCCACCACCTCGTCCAGCGCCTTGCGCCCCAGCGAAGCCACCGCGCTGCGGCAGGCCCCGGTCGTCACGTCCAGCAGCACCGCGCGGACCCGCCGGTCCAGCTCGGCGCCCGGCCGGTGGGCCAGCACCTCGTCCTTGGCCGGTTCCTCCAGGGCCAGCAGCGCGAAGCGCACGGTCGGGCCGAGCAGCCCGTGCGCGTCGAACAGGTCGCGCGCGGCGTCGATCTCGGCGGCGGTCAGCCGGCTCAGCGGGTGGGTCGCGGCCCCCTCCGGCGCGGCCCCGGCCGGCTGGTCGGCGGCAAGGCTCGTCATCGCTGCACCTCCGCTAGAGATCGACGCCCCTCCGACCTAACCGGAAAGTTTGGAACGTGTCCAGAGTCGGTCTCGCGTTCGTCCGGCTGCGGACGGTCAGCAGCCGGGCGGCCCGTGGCCGGTGGGGCGACGGGTCGGCCGCGGCCGGATGCCGGCACAATGCAACCGGAACACCGGGGTGGAGGAGAAACGTGACCGACGCAGTGCACCAGCGGATCGCCGAGGAACTCGGGGTACAGCAGCGACAGGTGCGGGCCGCCGTGGACCTGCTCGACGGCGGCGCCACCGTGCCGTTCATCGCCCGGTACCGCAAGGAGGCCACCGGCGCCCTGGACGACGCCCAGCTGCGCACCCTCGAGGAGCGGCTGCGCTACCTGCGCGAGCTGGAGGAACGCCGGAGCGCGGTGCTGGAGTCGATCCGCGCCCAGGGCAAGCTCGACGAGGCGCTCGCCGCGCAGATCATGGCGGCCGACTCCAAGGCCCGGCTCGAGGACATCTACCTGCCGTACAAGCCGAAGCGCCGGACCCGCGCGCAGATCGCCCGGGAGGCGGGCCTGGAGCCGCTGGCCGACGGCCTGCTCACCGACCCGTCGCAGGACCCGCGGGCCGCGGCCGCGGCGTTCGTCGATCCGGAGCGCGGCGTCGCGGACCCGACCGCGGCCCTCGACGGCGCCCGCGCCATCCTCATCGAACGCTTCGCCGAGGACGCCGACCTGATCGGATCGCTGCGCGAGCGGATGTGGTCGCGGGGCCGGCTCTCCTCCCGGGTACGCGAGGGACAGGCCGAGGCGGGCGCGAAGTTCGCCGACTACTTCGCCTTCGACGAGCCATACACCCGGTTGCCCTCGCACCGGGTGCTCGCGGTCCTGCGCGGCGAGAAGGAGGGCGTGCTCGAGCTGACCATGCAGCCCGAGGCCGCCGACGAGGCCGATCCGGCGACCGGACCGAGCGGGTACGAGGCCGAGATCGCGGCCCGGTTCGGCGTGGCGGACCGGGGTCGACCGGCCGACCGGTGGCTGGCCGACACGGTCCGCTGGGCCTGGCGTACCCGGATCCTCATCCACCTCGCTGCCGACCTGCGGATGCGGCTGTGGCAGGCGGCCGAGGAGGAGGCGGTGCGGGTCTTCGCGACCAACCTGCGCGACCTGCTGCTGGCCGCGCCGGCCGGCACGCGGGCCACCATGGGCCTGGACCCGGGCCTGCGCACCGGGGTGAAGGTGGCCGTGGTCGACCCGACCGGAAAGGTGGTGGCCACCGACACCATCTACCCGCACGAGCCGCGCCGGCAGTGGGACGCCTCGCTCGACACGCTCGCGAGGCTGGCCGCGGCGCACCGGGTGGACCTGGTGGCCATCGGCAACGGCACCGCATCGCGGGAGACCGACCGGCTGGCCGGCGACCTGATCAAGCGGCACCCCGAGCTGGGCCTCACCAAGGTGATGGTCTCCGAGGCCGGCGCCTCGGTCTACTCGGCCTCGGCGTACGCGTCACAGGAGCTGCCCGGCCTGGACGTCTCGCTGCGCGGCGCGGTCTCGATCGCCCGCCGGCTGCAGGACCCGCTCGCGGAGCTGGTCAAGATCGACCCGCGGTCCATCGGGGTGGGCCAGTACCAGCACGACCTGTCCGAGACCAAGCTCTCCCGGTCGCTCGAGGCGGTCGTGGAGGACTGCGTCAACGCGGTGGGGGTGGACGTGAACACGGCGTCCGCGCCGCTGCTGGCCCGGGTGTCCGGGATCGGGGCGGGGCTGGCCGAGAACATCGTGCTGCACCGGGACGCCAACGGCCCGTTCCGGACCCGTACGGCGCTCAAGCAGGTTCCCCGGTTGGGACCGAAGGCGTTCGAGCAGTGCGCCGGCTTCCTGCGCATCGCCAACGGCGACGACCCGCTGGACGCCTCCGGCGTGCACCCCGAGTCGTACCCGGTGGTGCGCCGGATCCTCGGCACGACGGGCGGCGACCTGCGGTCGCTGATCGGCAGGAGCGCGATCCTGCGCGGGCTGCGGGCCACCGACTTCGTCGACGACACCTTCGGGTTGCCCACGGTCACCGACATCCTGGCCGAGCTGGAGAAGCCGGGCCGGGATCCGCGGCCGGCGTTCCGGACGGCCGCCTTCGCCGACGGCGTGGAGAAGATCGGTGACCTCTCCCCCGGGATGCTGCTGGAGGGCGTGGTCACCAACGTGGCCGCCTTCGGCGCGTTCGTGGACGTGGGCGTGCACCAGGACGGACTGGTGCACGTGTCGGCCATGTCCAAGACCTTCGTCAAGGATCCTCGGGACGTGGTCAAGTCCGGCGACGTGGTCCGGGTGAAGGTGCTGGACGTCGACGTACCGCGCAAGCGGATCTCGCTGACCCTGCGCCTCGAGGACGAGCCCGGCGCCGGCGGCGGGCAGCGCGGCGAGCGGACCAGTGGCGGGCAGCGCGGCGACCGGCCCGCCACCGGGCAGCGCGGTGACCGGACCGGCGGCCAGCGTGGCGGCGACGCCGGGACCGGCCGGCCGCGCGGCGACGACGCCGGCGCGGAGCGGGGCCGGCGCGCGGACCGCGACGGGCGGGGCGGCGATCGGGCCGGCGCGGGCCGCGGCGGGGCGGGTAGCGGCGGCGCGGATCGGCGCGACTCGGACCGCCGCGGCGGCTCCGGCGGCAGCGGCTCGGGCGGGAGCGGCTCGGGGGGCTTCGCCGGCGGCGGCGCCATGGCCGACGCGCTCCGCCGGGCCGGCCTGGACAAGGGCCTCCGCTGAGCAGCCGGAAGGAAGGGCCCCTCCTTATCGCTTTCGGTATAGGAAGGGGCCCGTCTTAACCGCTGGGCTTCGGCGCGACCGGCGGGAACAGGCGAGGCGGCCGGAACACCGCCCGGTCGGCGTGCATACGGTGGTCCGGGTCAGCCCCGCGGGGCGCGCGGCCGGGCCGGTCGCGGGCGGCGGGGCCGGACCGCGTCCGGGCGGGGCCGGGCGACATCGGGGTGGCGCGACCTGATCCGGGACCACCAGGCCCGCTGGATCAGCAGGGTCAGCACGCCGGCCAGCACGATCGCCGAGACGTTGATCAGCAGCTGCAGGGCCGAGCCGACCGCCTCGTGGGTGACGCCGTACGCGGTGGCCACCGCGACGTTCGCGGCGGCCGGGACCGTTGTCACGGAGATCAGCACCCCGACCAGCGGCCCGGCGTTGTTCGAGGTCAGCGACAGCATCCCGGCCACCCCGGCGAGCAGACCGACCACCCAGGACAGCGCGTCGGGCCGCCAGATGAAGCTGGTCAGCGGGCGATCGTCGGACAGCATCGAGCGGTCGATCAGGCCGAGCGCGGTGAGCAGCCAGGTGGCCAGCACGGTGACCGCGATCGCGACCAGGAATCCGACGATCAGGGCGGTCAGCGAGCGCCCGATCACCGCGCGGCTGCGCCGGACCAGCGCCACGGACAGCGCCGCCAGGGGGCCGAAGTCGGGTCCGACCACCATGGCGCCGACGATCAGGATCGGCTGGTCGAGCAGCACCCCGATGCCCGCGATGATCGTGGCCACGGTGAACAGCGCCAGGTACGTGGCGGACAGCCGAGTCTGCTCGCCGGTCTTGTGCGCGATCTCGTCCCACACCACGGCGTCGGTGCCGAGCCCCGGCGCCGCCCGGGCGGCCCGTTCGGCGGAGCTGGACAGGCAGATGTCCACCTCCTCGACGCTGATGGCGCCGGTGGAGTCGATGCCCAGCCGCTGCAGGCCACCGAGCACCTCGTCGGCGCCCTCCCGGGCGACGTCGCAGAGCACGAGGTCGCCCTCCGGCCGCCGGGCCGCCCCCGGCAGCACCGCCAGGTGCGCCACGGCCTCGTCCCCGGTCAGCAGCTCGACGACATCGTCGGTCCGCGACCGCGGCACGATGATCCGCAGGTGCAGCACCGCCGCGTACCCCCATTCCCCGCGCCGGGCGGCGCGGTCGGGGGCAACCCTATGCGGCGGACCCGCCGGCCCCGGCGGTGGCCGGGGCAACCTGGCCCCGGTCAACCGGCGGCCGCGGGCGGACCAGTGCCTGCGCCGTGCGCAGCAGGATGACGATGTCGCCGAGGAAGCTCCGGTTCTCGACGTACCGCAGGCACATCTCGACCCGGCGGGGCAGCACCACCGAGAGGTAGTACTCCTCCGGGCGCTCCACCGCGGCGAGTTCGGCCGATTCATGCCGGAAGGCGATCTGGGTCGGATCGGTGATCCCCGGCCGGACCGACAGGATCCGGTGCCGGGCGGCCGCGGGCCAGTGCATCACGTACCGCCAGACCTCCGGTCGCGGTCCGACCAGGCTCATGTGCCCGACCAGCACGTCGTAGAACTGGGGCAGCTCGTCCAGCTTGGTGGCCCGTAGAAAGCGGCCGACCCGGGTGATCCGGTCGTCCGAATCGGCGGTCACCTGCGGGCCCGGTCCCGACCGCATGGTCCGCAGCTTGTGCATCCGGAAGGTCCGGCCGTGTCGGCCCGCCCGCTCCTGCCGGAAGATGACCGGACCGCCGTCGTCGAGCTTCACCGCGGCGGCGAGCACGAGCAGGACCGGCAGCAACAGCAGGAGGGCCGCCGCGGAGACGACCACGTCGAAGAGTCTCTTGATCACTGCAACACCTTGGCTACGGCCTGGATGACCTGGTCGACCTGACCGTCGTCCATGGCGGAGAAGATCGGCAGGCTGACCACCCGGGGGAACTCGCGGCTGGCCACCGGGAACATCTCGTTGCTGAGGCGGTACCGCTCGCGCCAGTAGGTGAACATGTGCAGCGGCATGAAATGCACGCCCGTGCCGACGCCCAACCGGGACAGTTCGGCCACGAAGTCGTCCCGGCCGAGCCGCGCGTCGGGCCGGAGCCGGGCCACGAAGAGATGCCAGGAGTGGACGTCGCCCTCGTCGGCCCGGCGGGGCAGCTCCAGGGGCAGGTCGGCGAAGGCCTCCCGGTAGCGGTCGGCGATGTCCTCGCGTCGGCGTCGCATCGCCGCCGCCCGGCCCAGCTGGACGAGCCCGAGCGCGGCGGCCGGGTCGGTGAGGTTGTACTTGTGACCCGGCGCCACGATGTCGTACTGCCAGGCCGGCCGATCGCTGCGGTACCGGGCGAAGACGTCCCGGTCGAAGCCGTGCAGCCGCATGGTCCGGATCCGGGTGGCCAGCGCCGCGTCCCGGGTCACCACCATGCCGCCCTCACCGGTGGTGATGGTCTTGGTGGCATAGAAGCTGAACACCGTTGCGGCGCTGCCGCCGGTTCCCACCGCTACGCCGGCCCGACTCGCCGGGAAGGAGTGGGCGGCGTCCTCCACCACCGCCAGCCCGTGCCGGCGGGCGAACGCGGTCAGTGCCGAGTCCTCGACCAGCTGCCCGGCGAAGTGCACCGGCAGCACCGCAGCGGTACGCCCGGTCACCTTTGCCGCCGCGTCGGCCAGGTCGATCTGGAGGGTCACCGGATCGACATCGACGAAGACCGGGTCGGCGCCCGCGTGCACGACCACCTCCGCGGTCGCGGTGAAGGTCCAGGTAGGGACCAGGACCTCCATCCCGGGACCGATGCCGAGCGCCTCCAGCGCCAGGTGCAGCCCCGCCGTGGCGGAGTTGACGGCCACCGCCGTGACGCCGCCGCCGCAGCTTTCCGCGAAACGCGTCTCGAATTCGCGGACGCGCGGACCGGTGGTCAACCAACCGGAACGGAGCGCGTCCACGACCGCCGAAACTTCTTCGTCATTCACGTCGGGTAATGCGAATGGCAGCCAACCGTCGGGCATTCCGTTCCTCCTGCTCGGGGTTTCGCGCCGGTTCCGGCACTCGTGAGGATATGCTTCTTTCTCCGGTATTGACGGCAATAACCCGTGATAGGTGATTTGCGAATTAGCCTCGTGAGGTGATCCGTGCGGATAGGCCTGCTCACCCAGTGGTTCGATCCCGAGCCGGGCCCGGCGAGCCTGCCGGGCGTGCTGGCCCGCGGGCTGGCCGACCGCGGTCATGAGGTGCGGGTGCTGACCGGTTTTCCGAACTATCCAACGGGCCGGCTGGCCGCCGGATACCGGTTAAGCCGGCGAATGGACGAGATCCGCGACGGGGTGCGCGTCCGTCGGGTGGCGCTCTACCCGAGCCACGACGCGTCGGCCGCCCGGCGACTGCTGACGTACGCGTCGTTCGCGAGCTCCGCGTTGGTCTCCGGCATGGACGCCCTGCGCGGCCTCGACGTGCTCTGGGTGAGCAACTCCCCGATCACCGTGGCGCTGCCGATGTGGTACGCCCGGTACGCGCAACGGATTCCACTGGTGCTTCATGTGCTCGACGTGTGGCCCGAACACGCCGAGGCCACCGGCTTCGGCTGGGGCGGACCGGGGCGCCGGATCGTCGAGGGCTGCATGTCGGCCTGGTGTTCCGCCATGTACCGCTCGGCGGCCCGGGTCGCGCACATCTCCCCCGGCGTCGGCGACCTGTTGATCCGGCGCGGCGTGCCGGCGGAGAAGCTGCGCTACGTGCCCATGTGGGCCGACGAGAACCGGCCGGCGACCTCCGGTGACCTCCGCGTCGAGCTCGGCATCGGGGCCGACCAGGTCGTCCTCGTGTACGCCGGGACTCTCGGCGCGGCGCAGGGCCTGGACACCCTGCTCGACGCCTGCGCCCGGCTGGCCGATCCCCGGCTGACGGTGCTGATCGCCGGCTCGGGCGTGGCGGAGGACCGGCTGCGGGCTCAGGCCGCGACCGCGGGCCTGACGAATGTCCGGTTCCTCGGCCGCCTGCCGAGGGAGCGGATGCCGGCCCTGATGGCCGCCGCCGACGCCTGCTTCGTCAGCCTGCGGCGCAGCGTCATGGCCGCGTACACGATGCCGAGCAAGGTGCAGGCCACCCTGGCCGCCGGCCGGGCCATGCTGGCGGCCGCGGACGGTGACGTGGCCGCGGTGGCCCGGGAAAGCGGCGCCGGCCTCACCGCCCGGCCCGGTGACGCCGCTTCGGTCGCCGACGGCCTCCGGGAACTCTGCGAACTGGGCCGGGAGAAGCTCGAACTCCTCGGCCGGGCCGGCCGCGCCCACTACGAACGCGCCTTCTCGGTGGCGGCCGGCGTCCGGCGGATCGAGGCGGCGCTGACCTCCGCCGCCGCCACCGGGAGGCGGCGATGAGCGAGACGGTGCTCCGGCCCGGGGACGACCTGCGGCGCCCGGATGTTCCCGCCGCGGCGGCGCTGCACCTGCGCGCCTTTCCCGCGTTCTTCATGGCCAGCCTTGGCGCGCCGTTCCTGCGCGAGTTCTACCACGGGTTCGTCGATGACCCCGACGCGGTGACCGTGGTCGGCCGGGCCGACGACGGCCGCCTGCTCGGGGTGGTGGTCGGCACGCTGGACCCCGGCCGGTTCTTCGGCCGGCTGCTCCGGCGACGCGGCCTGCGGTTCGCGGCGGTGGGCGCGCTGGCCGCCGTGCGTCGCCCGCGGACCGCCGTCCGGCTGCTGCGCGCCGTCGCGTACCGGGGAGAGGTGCCCGGCGACGCGTCCGGGGCACTGCTCAACTCCATCTGCGTCGATCCCACCGCGGAACACGCCGGCCACGGCCGGCGGCTCATCGCCGCCTGGTGGGACCGGGCCCGGGAGCGCGGCGCCACGTCCGCCTTCCTGGTCACCGACGCCACCGGCAACGACCGGGTCAACGACTTCTATCGGCGGGCCGGCTGGACACTGGTCGACGCGTACACCACCCCGGAGGGACGGCGGATGAACCGCTACCGGCGGTCGGTCCTCGACCGCCGGTGAGGCCGGCCGCGCCCTGTCCGGAGGCGCTCACCGCGGGCGGATACCGGCCCAGGAGTGATGCTGGCGGACGGTCGACAGGATGAAGTCGACGACCCGCCGGGAGGTGTCCGGCACGAGGTAGTCGGCCGGACAGGGCACCCCCTCGACCCGGGCCTGCCGGACCGCCACCGCCACGGCCTCCACCACCCCCGCGGGGTCCAGGCCGGTCATGATGATGGTCCCGGCGTCCAGGGCCTCCGGCCGCTCGATCGAGTCCCGCAGGGTCACCGCCGGAAAGCCGAGGATCGCCGCCTCCTCGCTGATCGTGCCGCTGTCCGACAGCGTGCAGCGGGCCTGCGACTGCAGCCGTACGTAGTCGAGGAGGCCGAACGGCTCGTGGAAGGAGATGCCCTCCAGGCTCGTCGGCTCGGGCGCGAGCGCCTCCAGCCGCTTGCGCGTCCGGGGATGCGTGGAGACCAGCACCGGCAGTTCGGCGGCGCGCCGGACCGCGCGCAGGCAGTCGAGCAGCCGGACCAGCCGCGCCGGGTCGTCGACGTTCTCCTCCCGATGCGCGCTGACCAGGAGGTAGCCGCCCGGCGCCAACTCGAGCTGGTCGAGGATCCGGGACCGGTCGATGGCCGGCCGATAGTGCTCCAGGACCTCGCGCATCGGCGAGCCGGTATGCAGGATCCGGCGCGGATGCAGCCCCTCGGCCAGCAGGTTCCGCCGGGCGTGCTCGGTGTAGACGAGGTTGAAGTCGGCCACGTGGTCCACGAGCCGGCGGTTCGTCTCCTCCGGCACGTTGAGGTCGAAGCACCGGTTGCCGGCCTCCATGTGATAGACCGGGATCCGCATCCGCCGGGCGATCAGCGCGGCGATGCAGCTGTTCGTGTCGCCCAGCACCAGCAGGGCGTCCGGGCGCAGCTCGGTGATCGCCTGTTCCACGGCGATCAGCACGCCGCCGAGCATCCGGCCCAACGAGCCGGTGTCCACCCGCAGATACCGGTCCGGCGGCCGCAGCCGCAGCTCGGTGAAGAACACGTCCGACAGCGTGGGGTCGTAGTTCTGGCCCGTGTGCAGGAGCGTGTGGTCGACGGTCTCATCCAGCCGCGCCAGCACCCGGGACAGCCGGATGATCTCCGGCCGCGTTCCGACGACCGTCATCACCCTGGTCACGCGGGCACCACCACCGGGTCCGGCAGGACCGCCTCGACCCGTTCGGGGTAGGTGTCCGGCCGGTCCGGATCGAACAGCTCGTTCGTCCAGAACAGCGTGAGCAGGTCGGTGGAGCCCGTGTTGACCAGCCGGTGGGCCCACATCGCCGGCATGTCCACGACGACGGGATCGTCCCCGCGCACCGCGAACCGCACGAGCCGCGGACCGTGGCAGACCCGGCGCAGGGCGATCTCCGCCGTACCGCGCAGCACCACGAAGCGTTCCACCTTGGCCAGGTGGAAGTGCTCACCCCGGACCGCGCCCGGCCGGGTGGTGGAGCAGAACGCCTGCCCCGGCCCGCCGTCGGCCCTTACGGCCTCCACCAGGTCGCCCCGGGCGTCGCTGCGGCGGACCAGCGGCAACGGGTAGTGCGCGGGGAAGCAGTGCGAGCGGTAGGCGTTGAACAGCCGTACCGAATGACGGTCGGCCAGCGGCGGCAGCTCACCGGCCCGGTATCCGGCGGCCACCATCGTCAACCGGTCGGCCAGGTCCCGCACCCCGATCCGCAACGCCGGCATGGCCGCGTCCCAGGAACCGCCGGCCGGCGCGCCGATCAGCCGGGCCGCGGCGTCCGTCACGTGCACCAGCTCCAGCTGGCGGTCCGCGAGCACCTCGGGGCGGCCGCCGTCGGCGAGCACCCGGCAGAAGGTCGCCACCACCGAGTTGTAGTGCGGCCGGCCGTGCTCGCCGTACAGATTCGGCAGCCGGACGTCGTCCAGTTCCCCCGCGCCGGCCAGGGTGGCCGCCGCGGCGGCCTTGGAGTCGCCGTACGGGGTGCCGTTGCCGACCTGCACCGAGTTGGCGAACACGATCCGGGGTGGCCGCGCGCAGCGGGCCATCCCCCGGACCACCGCGGCCGCGAGCTGGACGTTGCCGGCCGCGACGTCGGCCGGTGCGCCGCGGTTGACCCCGGCCAGGTGCAGCAGCAGGTCGGCGTTGTCGACCAGCGCGGCGAACCGGACGGGATCGTCGAGGTCGGCCCGGCCCACGACGGCCGGTTCGGGCCAGCCGAGCGCCCGGGCCAGGACCCGGACGTGCCAGCCGAGGAACCCGCCGGCCCCGGTGAGGGCGAGCCGCGTCACGCCGGCACCACGTCCCGCAGCGCCAGCTCCGCCCGGATCTCCGGCAGGCCCGCCAGCAGCCGCACGACTTCCGGTACGGCGAGCCGGCGCGCGTTGGCCGAGGTGAAGTCCTGGTGGGCGATGACCTCTCGATCACCCTCGCTCACGTACAGCGCGTAGTTGAGATCGCGGGCGTCCACCGGCACCCGGAAAAAGTCCCCGAAGTCGTCCGCCTGCGACAACTCCTCGCGGCTGGCCAGCGTTTCGTGGCGCTTCTCCCCGTGCCGTACGCCGATCACATCGATCTTCGACGGCCCGCCGAAGAGCTGGCAGACGGCCTCCGCGAGGTCCCCCATGGTGCAGGCCGGGGCCCGGCGGATGAACACGTCACCGGGGCGGGCGTGGGTGAAGGCGTGCTCCACCAGGTCGACCGCCTCGGAGAGCGACATCAGGAAGCGGGTCATCCCGGGGTCCGTCACGGTCAGCGGCCGGCCGGTCTTGAGCTGCTCGACGAAGAGCGGGATCACCGAGCCGCGGGAGTACATGACGTTGCCGTACCGGACGCAGCAGACGGTCGTCTCGCTGCCCGCGCTGTTGCGGGCGTGCGCCTGGGCCACCTTTTCCATCATGGCCTTGCTCATGCCCATGGCGTTGATCGGATGGACCGCCTTGTCGGTGCTGAGAACGACCACGGACCGCACGCCGTTGCGCTCGGCCGCCTCGATCACGTTGGCGCTGCCCAGCACGTTGGTGCGGACCGCCTCCAGCGGAAAGAACTCGCACGACGGCACCTGTTTGAGGGCGGCGGCGTGGAAGATGTGGTCGACCCCCCGGGTGGCCGTCACGAGGCTGTCGAAGTCCCGTACGTCACCCACGTAATAGCGCACCCGGTCCGAGCCCAGCTGACGCCGCATGGCGTCCTGTTTGGCCTCGTCCCGGCTGAAAACGCGGATCTCATCCACCTCCGCGTCGAGCAGGCGGCGGATCATCGCCTGGCCGAACGAACCGGTGCCGCCGGTGACGAGCACCCGGCGACCCACAGAGGCGAGTGTCATATTGCTCCTCCGCGCTTCCATTTCACGAGAAACGAACGTGCTACCGATGGGCCTTACGCTGGGCAAACGGCCGCCCACGTGCACAACGACCCGGCCCGGGCGAGGTCGCGCCGCGGCGGGAGGAGTGCCCGGGCGCCCTCAGCCGCCGGGGAGAGGCAACCGCTTGCTCGACCGACACATCAGCCAGGCGCCGAGGATTCCGATGACCAGATGGGCCGGCAGGGAGGTCAGCATCGTGTAGTAATCCGATTCCGCTTTGACGGCGGATGGGAAGACGGCGATGATGAAGGCGAAGGCCCTGGGGTCGGCCTCCGGCCGGAACAGCCCGTCGAACATCCGGTAGCCCATGCCCATGATGAGCATTCCGGGAAGCAGGATCGGCCAACCTCCGCTCCGGTAGAGGTCACTGACGGGCGTGACCGCGGAAGCGGAGAAAATAGTGGGTGGCTGGTCGAAATACACCTGGCCGAACATCCACCCCGGATTTTCAACGGGTTTGTCCGGCCAGATCGCCCGGGGAACCATACCGATGAACGGAGCACGCAGGAACCGCACCGGATCCAGGTAGGGAATCTGCGTCGGGGTCCGTTGCCAGACGATGGCCACGCTGTCGATCATGCGTATCCGGAACAGGAAGACGTCGTTCGAGCGTTGCCTCCCGTCCGCGGACTTCAGCGAGTCGGACAGGACGTTCGGGGCGGAGCTGAGGGCGGACGACAGGGAGGCGGAGTCCACCCCCCCGGTCGGATTGTTCTGCCGCACGATCTCCCGGTAGGCCGCGTTGAACGGCACGGCCACCGCCAACAGCAGGACCACGGAGGCGGCCAGCAGATGCCATGGCAGCCGGCGGCGCACCGCGCCGTACGGGATGAGCACGGCCAGCATCGTGAGGAAGAACGCCTCCTTGGAACCCCGCAGCATCCCGGTGAGAAGTTCGATGGCGAAGAGCGTCCAGAGGGTCGCGCGACCGCCCCGGATCATCGGGTCGAAGGCGCGGAACGCCGCGCCACCGACGCCGACCAGGGTCATCTGGGAGACGAAGTACACGGGTTGGGTGGTGGCCATCGGATTGGACAGCGACACCGTCGGATCGCCGACGTATCCGTACCGGCCGGTGAGGGCGAAGTTCACCAGGTAGCCCGCGGTGCCCAGGCCGTAGACCAGCCACGGCATCGCCGGCCCGCGGAGCACGGACCGCGAACCACCCAACACCGTGGACAGCGCCGTGGTGGCCAACCCGACGATGAGCCGGGGAGGACCCAGTCGATATCCCACCGCCCAGGCGCCATAGGCGACGGCCACCATGGCCAGCGCCCCGATGACACTCGACCGGTCGATCAGGGAGACCCAGTTGAAGCCGGCGCTGGGATCGTTCTCCAGCCACTGCAGGGACAGCACGCCGAGGACCAGCGAGGACCACAGCAGGTGCCAGGAACCGATGCGCCATCGCGCGATCCCGAGATCGGACCTCGCCACGCCGGCCACCACCAGCATGGCGGCCGTCAGGACCAGCAGCACCGAGACGACGCCGAGCACGAGCTGAATGGCGAACGGGGGGTGCAGGAGGCCGATCATCAGCCAGGGCATCATGGCCGCGGCGCCGAGCAGCGGCACCAGGCCGGCCAGCCGGGCGAAGTCGCGGGCGGGCGGGGCCGCGTCGGGGGGGAGGGAGAGCAGCGCGGGTGTCGGCTTGGCGGCCCGCACCGGTTGCCGGACCGACTCCGGCGGCCTCATCAAGGTCAAGGTCAATCCTCACAGCACGTCGAAGGCAGCCGGCTCGTCCGGGCGCTCGATGCTCCCCCGCCGGCCCCCTCCGGCGGACCCCCGGCACACCCGGTGCCGCAGTTCAGCAAGGGGCTGCGAACCCCCGAAGTAGAACGAGCGGAATGCCGGGAGGTTGTCGTGCTCGAGTGCCATGGCCGGGCTGCGGGCAGGGCCGCCGTCACGCCGAGGTCCTGGCCGCCGTCTCGGTCCTTGCGCGCGGCTCGACAAGGGAATCGACGACGCCCCCGTCCGCCACGGCCGACCGGCCGGGCAGGGCTCGCAGCATGAGAATCAGCGCCACTCCCGCCGCCACCGTGGAGGCGAGCGCCGCACCGGGCAGGCCCATCGTGGGCAGCAGTACGGCGAGCAGCACCGCCACGGCCACCGCCGAGATCCCCTGCGCCCGAGCCACCGCGAGCGGCCTGCCGTGGCCGCGAAGCAGGTCCGCGCACACCATTCCGCAGGCCAGCAGGGCGGTGCCGGGAGAGAGCAGCCAGATCAACAGCACCGCGCCGCGAAAGCCGGCGCCGAACACCGACGGCACCACCCAGGGCGCCGAGGCCGCGACGGCGAGCAGCAGGACGGCGGACAGGACCGCGCTGGTCCACACCGCCCGGCGTTGCAGCGCCAGGGCGCCCTGGGCGGACATGGTGTGCGAAGCGATCCGCGGATAGACCACGCTGCCGACCGCGCCGACCAACGGAAGGGCCAGGTTGGTGACGGAGGTCGCCACGGCGTAGTGCCCCAGGGCGGCCGGGGCGACCGCCATCGACAGGACCAACTGGTCCAGCCGGCCGGTGAGGGTGGTCGGAACCGCGGCGGTGACCTGGCTGACGCCGTACCGGAGCAACGGACGGGCCAGGTCGGCCCGGCCGCGTCCGCCGGCGAGACCGTGCCGGCGGCAGAGGGCGTACGCGAGAACGGTCTGCGCCACCATGGTCAGGCACAGCGTCCAGACCAGGGTGGTCAGGGTCAACCCGCCGGTCAGATAGAGCAGCCCGAGCACCGCGAGGTAGGCCAGCGGCTGGCTGATCCGGACCAGGTTCCACAACGCCAACCGGGTGGCCAGCAACGCGAACGTGTAACTGGCCCCGACGAAGGTGGGCAGGCAGGTGAGGAACACCAGACGGTATCCCCAGACCGCCTCGCCGTGGTGCCGCCCCAGCATCGGCGCGGCCACGAGTCCAGCGCCGATGGCGAGCAGCCCGGTCACCAGCATGATGTTGCGCGAGGTGGCCAGATGGTCGGCGGCGCGGCGCGGTTCCCGCGCCACGTGGTAGGCCACGGCGGCCGTCTGACCGAGTTGGCCGACCATGAGCAGCGTCCCGAACCAGGTCATGATGGCCGCGTATTCACCCCGGGGCGCCGGACCGAGCGACCGGGCCGCCAACACCCCGCCGAGGCCGGCGCTGCCTACCGAAACCGCGTTGACAATCGCGGTACGGGCGATGCCGACGCGCAGCTCGGTGCCGCGAAGCCGGAGCGACAGGCGCGGTCGTCGGTGGCGATGCCGGACCCTCCTGACGGTCGGGCCGATCACCGCCGTCCGGACTTCCACCAAGCCACCCGGGGCAACCGTTCCGCCGCCTCCTCCGTACACAGCACGTAGTTGCCCTCGATGAAGGTCTCCAGGTCAGGATCCCAGCCGGGATAGCCTTCCACCCCACGCGGGGTCAGCTTGCCCACCCGGTATCCGTGCGGCTGCGCGAGATCGAACACATCCTTGAGGAAGCGCCGCGGGTACACCCACCGGTGGTTGTACTCGAACTGGACGACCGAGATCCGCTGTGCGGCGAGGCAACCCCCCGCACCGGAGAGCACGGCGAAGTCGTGCCCCTCCGTGTCGATCTTGAGGAGATCGATCCGCTCGACCCCGGCGGTCCGGACGTACTCGTCGATCGTGCCGGTGGCGACCCGCTCGGTCGCGGTGACGGCCGCCAAGCCGTCCGTCGGGTGCAGGGAGTTCCGGCCGGCGCCCGGGCCCACGATGAACATCGGACGCTCGCCGGCATCGTCCGAAAGGGCCAGCCGGTTCGACCGCACCTCCGGCGGCACCCGCTGGCACAGCATCGCGAAGGTGGCCCCGGCCGGCTCGAAGGCGTGAATTCGCGGGGGCTCGCTCCGGCCCGCCTGGGCGGCCTGCCGGAGCAGTGCGAGGCTCCATTCGCCGATGTTCGCCCCGACATCGAAGGCCGTGAACGGTTGGTCCGGCGCCGCGGTCCGCAACATCCAACGCTGCAATGCGTACTCGCCGTTGAGGTACGGCGAGTTGGGCAGGTCCAGACGGGCCCGGCGCAGGGCGAACCGGGCGGCGCGGACCGCCTGCCGTCTGCCGACAACGCCACAAAGGGTGTCGACGGCCAGCGCCGCCGCCCTGTGCGGGGTAGAGACCATGGTGTTCCCATCACTCGGGGCCGGCCGAGCCACCGTCCACCGGCGCCGGAGCGTCCCGCATCCAGCGGCTCCGAGGCGTCCCGCGGACCGGGCCGGTGTGGGCGGTCCGGAGCGGACCGCAGCTCGGCACACTCACCCTGGACAACGACGGATCGATGGCCGGGTCACGCCGGCGGGCCGGCGCCGAGGGCCCCCGGTCGCATCGCCCGGCCGAGCACCTCGTCGAAGGTCTCGAGGAAGGGCTCCAGCGCCCGCTTGGCGGAGTAGTGCTCGACGGACCAGGCGCGACCCCGGGCGCCGAACTGACCGCCGGGCCCGGTCAGCAGGTCGATGGTCCGCTCCGCCACCAGGCCGGGCAGGTCGACGGCCGGGCGCTGCGGCACGAGCCAGCCGGTCAGTCCGGAACGGACGAGCTGTCGGGCGCCGGCCGAGTCGGTGGACACGACCGGCAGGCCACTGGCCATGGCCTGCAGGACGGACAATCCGAGACCCTCCTCGTACGAGGTTTGCAGGAACACCGACGCCGCCCGATAGAGCGGGCCGAGATCGTTCCGCGGGACGTCGACGCGGATGTCGATCGATGCGGCGAGCCCGAGCTGGCCGATCAGCCGGGGCAGCGCCTCCGGCACGGGGCCCTGCCCGGCCAGCACCAACGGCGGGCACCGGTCCGGGCCGAGCCGCTGACGCACCGCCGCGTAGGCATGGATCATCCGATCGAGGCCCTTGCGGGGATCGTTGAGGCGGCAGACCGACAGCAGCGGTCCCTGCCGGCGCCAGCCGGCCGGGTCCGGAGCGAAGAGGTCCACATCGATGCCGGGCGGGGCCAGCCGGACGTGCCGTTGCCCCACCCCACGCACGTGCTCGAACATCTGCCCGTTTTCCGTCAGCACCGCGGCCACCCGGCGGAGCACCCGGCGTTCGACGCGAGAGGTGAGAACGGTCATGCCCTGCCGCCAGAGCCGAGCGGCGGACAGCAGGTCCCGCGGGCGGTCTTCGCGCTCCCACCGGACGGTGCTGGCGACCTGCAGGATGACCGGACGCCCGGCCGACAACGCCGGCGCGGCCCATGCCGGCGCGCCGGCCACCACCTGAACAAGGTCGTAACCCCGCAACGCCCGGGTCAACTCCGGGCGCGGCCGGTATCGCATGACCTCGACCTCGACGGCATCCGCGCCCCAGTGGTCGTGTGGCACGGGCTCGGTACGGGCCGCTCGCAGGCTGGGCCGGGTCCAGGATCGCGGTCGGGTCAGCCGCCGGCTGTACGGGTCGACACGCGAACCGGCGAGATCATGAAGATCGACGCGGTGACCCAGGGAGCGCAGGCCGTCGAGCAGCCATCGCGCCACCTCGGGCACGCCACCTCCGCCGTCGATGCCGTGGCTGAGCAGCGCGATGCGCCGGGGCGTCACCTCGAGCCGTGCGGTCACCTCGACGGCTCCGGCCTGACGAGCATCATCGGGACTCCAGCGACCGGGCCTCCAGCGCAGCGCACCCTCACACCGAGCCAAACGACGCGTACCGCCGCCGGTGACGTCCTCCGCCCGGCACGCGGCCGACGCGGACGTGACCTGCCGTCGTCGTTGTCGTTAGGGCCTTTGTCGACGTCCTCGGCCCGGTCGAGGCGCGCTTCTGGCGGCGTCTGCCACCACCACCACGCCGGGGAACCGGCGAGCGGGAGGCCACATGTCACAGGATGTGCCGCTCGTGGACATCGCCGGCAGCGAACTGGGCGGGGCGGCGAGATGGCGGATCGAGCTGGAGGGCTACCTGTCCGAGCATCCCGGCGCGGCGGATCCCGTCGGGTTCGGTCAGCGGATCACTCCGGCCTGGCTGCTGCGTCGGGACCGGCTCGCGCGGGATCGCCGGCTGGTGATCGCCGCGAACAACATCTCGTTCGTCACCGCCGGCGCCGAGCGTCGGCTCCTGCTGCGCAACGCGCTGCACTTCCTGGACCGGTCCGAGGAGCGGCTGCTGGCCGGCATGCCGCGGGCCTTTCGGATCAAAATCGCCGTGGTACGGCGGTTGGCGACCCGCGCGGACCTGGTGGTCGTGCCCACGTCCACCATGGCCGAGCGGGTGCTCCGCCGGCTGCCGACGCTGGCCACCCGGCTGGTTGTCCGGCCTCACCCGGTGAGCCCGATGGGCGCGCGGCGAGCCAACCCGGAGGCGTTCATCCTGGCGCCGGTCGTTCCCGGGCCGTACAAGAACCTGATCCCGCAGCTCCGCCTGCTCGCCTCGGTGGCGGACCGGATCGGGCACCCGGCCCGGATTCTGGTCACCGCTCGGCCCCGCGATCTCCCCGCCGACCTGAGCGCCAACCCCCGCGTCACGCCGGTCGGCACGATGCCGCCCGAACCACTGGCACGGCTGTGGCGGTCCTGCTGGGCAGCGTTCTACCCGTCCGCGCTGGAGTCCTTCGGGTACCCCCTTGCCGAGGCGAGGGTCTACGGCGTACCGATCATCGCTCCGGACCGATCGCAGTCGCGGGAGTTGGCCGGTGCGGCGCTGCGGGGTTACCACCCGAGCGACCCGCACACCCTGGAGGCGGCCCTGGCCGGCTCGGCGGAAGCACCGACCGCCGAGCCCGACGCGTTCGACCGGGACGGCTATTTCGCATCTCTGCTGGACCGGTCGCGGGCGGCGAGCGTGGACAGCGGCACGGGCCGTCGCCCGGCGACGCAGCGCGAAGCGGTCGAGGAGATCCGGGCGGCGCCGTCGGCGCCCGAGGTCGGCGGCTGACTGCCTGGCCGGGGCCGCCCGTCCAGATGCGCCTTGGCCGGGCATCGGGATGTGCGGCCCTGCGTGGCGTCAGTCGACCCGTTGATAGACGAAGAAGTCGGCGAACGACGTCTCCGTCCCCGACCCCTGGTAGGGGAAGCGGTTGGGTATCCGATCGACCAGCGTCCAGTGCGGCAGGCGGGCCCGGATGTCGGCCACCACGCTGCGGTGCCGGACGTGTGGCGCGGTGCGCTCCCGCAGCGTGAGAGTGTCGGCGTCGCTCGTGAAGAGCACGACCATCCGGCTGGCTGCGCCGAACACGTGGCGCAGGTGCAGCGCGTAGGTGTCGTCCTCGACGAGGTGATAGATGACGTCGAGCGACAGCGCGAGCTCGGCCGTGACGAAGCCGGCGGGATCAACGAACCGGTGCGGGTCGTAGCGCAGGAAGCTCTTGGTCGGGTCGGCCGAGAAGCGGGCCATCGTGCCATCGAGGATGGCCGGTGCGACGTCCAGGCCGAGGTAGCGCGGATAGCTGGCGAGGGCCAGCTGCTGGCCGTCCCCGCAGCCGAACTCCACAACCGAGCGGATCCGGTTCCGCTGCACCAGGTCGTTGAGGATCTCGGCCTTGAACTCGGCGAGCCGACCGGCCGATCCGTTCCCCGACGTGCCACCCGCCGCGTAGTGCCGTTGCCAGTATTGGGCCGAGCCCGGAAATCGCCGCCGTTGCAGGCTGATCGACGCCTGCCGGGCGGCCGGACCGAGCAGCGGCACCTTCCGCAGCGACCGCTTGATGGCGCTGGCATTCATGTCGTCCCCATCGTCGAGCCTGCCCTGGACAGCCCTGCTCGGTAGCCCGGCGCGACGAGAGCCGACGCCAGTCCCCGCGATGAAGAACGTCCGATTCGCCGCGAGGACACGCGCCGGCGCCGCACCAGCGTCGCCGGTTCCAGGTCGCGGCCCGTCCGGCGTGACCGGCCCGAGGGGCTCTCGTTAGTCAGGTCGCGCCCATCGGTGCGCCGCTGGTGCTGCGTCCCCGCCTCGAGCAGCAGATTGGAGCCGCCCGGATGACTGCGGCACGTACCTCACCGGGTTCGGCCCAGGCACGGCTCTACGAGTCGTACGCGAGCACCCACGCCGGCGTTGGCGACGGACGTGCGGCCGCCCTCGTCTACCGGCGGGACATCCGGCCCCACCTGCTGCGGCCCGGCGAGCCGGCACGGGTCCTCGACATCGGGTGCGGGCAGGGCGATCTGGTCCGGCTGATGCTGGCGGACGGGCTGGACGCGTTCGGCGTGGACGTCAGTCCCGAGCAGGTCCGGTTGGCCCGGGACAGCGGGCTTGTCCGGGTCCTGGAGGGCGACTTCCACGACCGCCTGCACGCGGAGGCCGGCGGGTGGGACGCGGTCGTGGCCACCGACGTCCTGGAGCACCTGGCCACCGACGACCTGTTGCGAACGTTCGAGAGCGTGCTGCACGCGCTGCGGCCCGGCGGCGTCTTCGTGGCCAGGGTGCCGAACGCCACCAGCCCGGTGGGCGGCCACATCATGTACGGGGACATCACCCATCGGACCTGGTTCACCCCCCGCAGCGTGGCCCAGCTCGCCGCCGTCGCCGGGTTCGGGTCGGTGGCCTGCTTCGCGTGCCCGCCACCGGTCCACGGCGTGCTGAGTCTGATCCGGGCGGCGGCCTGGCGGCTGGTCAGCGCCGGCTACAAGGGCGCCCTGATCGTCGAGACGGGCCAGCTGAGGAACCACATCGTCACCCAGAACCTGACGTTCGTGGCCCGGGCCACGGGCGCCGACGGCGCTCGGCGGGTGGGCTCGGGCTGACCGCGGCGATCCGGCGGATCGTCGCGGGCCCGCACGGGTGGCCCGGCAAACGGAGACAGGACGGTAGCGATGTGCGGAATCACCGGGCTGGTCAGGGCGTCGGGAGTTGTCGAAGGAGATCAGCGCCTCGTCGCCGCGCTCAACCGCGACCAGCGGCACCGCGGCCCGGACGACGTCGGCCAGTGGTCCGGCGGCACAGCGGTGCTCGGCCAGACCCGCCTCGCCATTGTCGACCTGGGCAGCGGCGGCCACCAGCCGTTCCATTCGGCGGACGGCACGATCTCGGTGGTCTTCAATGGCGAGATCTACAACCACGCGGAGCTGCGGCGCCGGCACGGGCTGACGGTCCCGGAACGGTGCGACGGGGCGATCCTGCCCGCCCTGTGGCGGCTGCTCGGCATCCGGATGTTCGCGGAGCTGCGCGGCATGTGGGCCATCGCGGTCGTGGACGCCGCGACCGGGAGCGTGGTCCTGGCCAGGGACCCCTTCGGCATCAAACCGCTGCATTTCCGCCGCTTGGCCGGGGGCGCGCTGGTCTTCGCCTCCGAGCCACGGCCGCTGGCCGCCCTCGACGGGCCGCCCCGGCTGGACCGGCTGGCCCTGCACCGCTACCTGGCGTTCGGCGCCCTGGGTCGGGACCAGTCGCCCTTCGCCGACGTCGAGTCCGTGCCCGCGAACAGCTGGATCCGCTGGGACCGGGCGCTGACGCGGTCCGCCGGGGCCGTGCATCCCGACCCGCTCGATGCGCTTCCGGCCACCCCGCTGCCGGAGTTGCGGGACCGCTTCCTGGACTCGGTGTCGCATCACCTGCTCAGCGACGTGCCGGTAGCGCTGCTGCTCTCCTCGGGGCTGGATTCCGCCTCGATCGCCTGGGCCGCCTCGACGCTGGGCGCCGCGCTCACCTGTGTGACGGTGGACACCGGAACGGGGATGGGCGAGGGCGACGCGGCCCGGATGATCGCCACGGCGTTCGGGCATCGTCATGAGCTGGTGTCGGTGGCCCCGGACGCTGGCCTCGTCGACCGCTTCTTCGCCGCCATGCAGCGGCCGTCGATCGACGGCCTGAACACCTTCCTGGTCAGCAAGGCCATCGCCGACCTCGGCATCAAGGTGGCGCTGTCGGGCATCGGCGGCGACGAGGTGCTGGCCGGCTACCCGCACTTCCGGATGCTGCGCCATCTGCCGCTGCTCCGCGCGGCCGGCCCGGTCCGGCTGCCGCGGGGCCTGGCCCGGGCCTGCGGCAGCCGGCGCCGCAAGATCGCTGAAATGCTGACCAGCGCCGGTCCGAGGGACGCGCCCGGCATCGGCGCCCTGGTTCGCCGGGTGGCCTTCGAGGAACAGATCACCGACCTGCTGGCCGGACCGGGGTGGCCGGCGGAGCCGCCGGCCCCGCCCGGCGCCGGGTCCGTGCCAGCGCTCGCCCTGTCCCGGTACGAGCTGGAGCACTACCTCGGCGGCACGCTGCTGCCGGACTGCGACACCTACTCGATGGCCTGGTCCGTCGAGGTGCGGGTGCCGTTCGTGGACCTGCCGCTCGCACGGGCCACGCTGGGCACCGACCCTCGCCGGGGGCTGGGCAAGCGGCGGTTCGCCGACGCCGTCGGCCATCCCGTCCTGGAGCGGATCGTCCGGGCGCCCAAGCGGGGATTCAGCCTGCCCATGGACCGGTGGATGCGGAGCGGGCCGTTGGCGCCGGCGGTCCGGTTGGCGCAGGCGCCGGACGCCCCGGTGACCGGCATCCTGCGGCCCGCCGGGATCGCCGCCGTCTTCGCCGGCTGGCGGGCCGGCCGGGTTCGCTGGCCCCGGGCCTGGTCCCTGGTCGCCCTGGACGCCTGGCTGCGCAGCCTGGACGCCGCCCCGAGCGCCGTCGAGGGAACGCCGGTCGGGGTGGCCTCGCGGGTCGGGCCGGCCGAGCTTCGCTGAGCGATGCCCGATCCCGGTCCGGTCTACCGGCTACCGTTGGCGACGGACGCCGCAACGGCGCCCCGCCCAGCGTCGAATCATGCGGCGCTCCGTCCGAGATGATGAGGTAGAGCCATGCGGAACAATCGGCTCGGCCTCGTCCTGCACCCCACCCGGGACGTCACCGACATCGCCACCACGGTCCTGGACTGGGCACACGCCCACCACGTGGAGATCCTGGTCGACCGGCAACAGCGGCAGCGGGTGCCGGCCGGCGCGTTGCCGGTCGATCCGGCGGTGCTGGTCGATGAGTGCGATGCGCTGATCAGCATCGGTGGCGACGGGACGATGCTCGGCGCGCTGCGGATGACCGTCGACCGGCCCAAGCCGGTGCTGGGCGTGCACCTGGGCCAGTTGGGGTTCCTGGTCGAGGTGGATCCGCCGGAGCTGCCCCGGGCACTGGACCGGTTGGCCGCGCACGACTTCACGGTCGAGCCGCGCAGTTGCCTGCGCTGCGCGGTCTGCGAGGACCGGGTGGTCGCGTTCAACGACATCGCCCTGGCCCGCCAGCCCGGCGAGGGCTTCGTGAACGCCACCCTGGCCGTCGACGACGAGGAATACGGCTACTACCGCTGCGACGCGTTGGTGATGAGCACCCCGGCCGGCTCCACCGCTTACAGCTATGCGGCCGGTGGTCCCCTGGTGTCTCCCGCCACCGAGGCGGTGGTGCTGACCCCCTCGGCGCCGATGGCCGGGATCGGCCGGTCGGTGGTGCTCTCCCCCACCGAGCGGATCCGGGTGGACCTGCGCCCGGACAGCGGTCGGGTGGCCGTGGAGGTGGACGGGCACGTGGCCCGGCACGTCGAGGGCGGCGGCACGCTGGAGCTGCGCTTCCAGCGTGGCGCCGGGCAGGTGGTCCGCTTCGATGCGCGCCGGTACCGCGAGCGCAGCCAGCTCAAGCTCAGCCTGTTGGACCTGCCCCTGCTGCCCGAGCAGCTCCGCGAGCTACTGCCCGAATCGCTGCGGGGCGAGGTGAAGCGGCGTCAGGACGCGCTGCCGGACTGAACCGGCCGGCGGGAGGGAGTACCCGTCAGCAGAGCTCGTCCAGCAGTTGGGGCAGCCGCTGCTCGTACGTGTGTTCGGCGTGCGCCCGTTTGGTCGCCGCGTCACCGATCTCCCGGGTCAGCGCCGGGTTGTCCAGCAGCTCGGACGCTCGGTCGACAAGCTCGTCGAAGGTGGTGAACGGCACCACCTCCCGGTCCGGCTCGTAGAGGTCGGCGACCACCCGCCGGTCCTCGCAGAGCACCGCGGCCCCGGCGGCGGTGGCCTCGAACAGGCGCAGGTTCACGCCGTCCATCTCGGCCGGATGCAGGTTGTTGAGCACGGCCGCGGCCCGCCGGAACACCCGTGACTTCGCCTCCCGGAACACGGGCGGATGTACGCGCAACGCCGGCGGCATCAGCCGGCGGAGATAGCCGGGGAGCTTCCCGCCGTACAGGGTCAGCGGTATGCCGGCCTCGTGCAGCCTGCGCAGCAGGAAGAGCCGGCTGGGATACATGTTCCCGACGACCACGATGGTCCGCTCCTCGGCGGGCTCGGCGAGCGGTCGGTGCCAGCGCGGGTTGCAGGCCTGCGGCAGGTAGAAGGCCCGGAGCCCAAGCGTGTTCCGCAACCGTTCGGCGAGCAGCGGCTCCTTGGTGAACACCGCCGTGTACGGCGACGCGATCATCCGCTGCCGGCCGATGTTGGCCACATGGTCGGGGTACCAGAGGGCGACCGCGATGCGGTTGCGCCGCAACTCCGCGACGGCTTCGGGGACGATGTTGTGGTCCACGCTGATCACGGCGTCACATTGCCGCTCGATGGCGGCCCTGGCCGGCGCGTGGTGCAGTCGGGACTCCACGGCGGGCAGCGTCGTCACCGCCAGGCCGACGGCACCCATGCCGATCCGGCTGCGCGGCCTCGGCACCGCCGGGCCGAGCATGTGCACCTGGTGGCCCATCTCCCGCAGCGACTCGCCGATGTTGGTGGCGAACATGTCCGGACCATGCGGACCGATCATCCCGATCTTCATCGACATCCGTTCCGTGCCACCCGTCGCACCTGTCGCGCCGGTGGACGAGCCCAGCGGCGTCCACCGGTCTAACGCCTGGAGTGTCGAATGGAAACGCTGGTGCGCGCGCGGCCCCGGACGGCCGGCGGGAACCGTCCGGGGAAGCCACCCGGACCGGGCCCGTCCTCAGGCCCGCTTGAGCACCTCGGAGACGAGGTCCCGGGCCTCGTCCTGGATCCGGGTCAGGTGGTCCGGCCCGCGGAAGGACTCGGCGTAGATCTTGTAGACGTCCTCGGTGCCCGAGGGGCGGGCGGCGAACCAGCCCGACTCGGTGGTCACCTTCAACCCCCCGATCGGGGCGTCGTTGCCGGGCGCCCGGGTCAGGGTGGCGGTGATCGGCTCGCCGGCCAACTCGGTGGCGGTCACCTGGTCCGGCGAGAGCTTGCCGAGCACGGCCTTCTCCGCGCGGTTGGCCGGCGCATCGATCCGGGCGTACGCCGGGTCACCGAACCGGCGGGTCAGCTCGGCGTAGTGCTCGCTGGGGGTCCGCCCGGTCACCGCGATGATCTCGGAGGCCAGCAGGCAGAGCAGGATGCCGTCCTTGTCGGTGGTCCAGACCCCGCCGTCGCGGCGCAGGAACGAGGCGCCCGCGCTCTCCTCGCCGCCGAACCCGACCGAGCCGTCCAGCAGGCCCGGGACGAACCACTTGAAGCCGACCGGCACCTCGACCAGCCGGCGACCGAGGTCGGCCGCCACCCGGTCGATCATCGACGAGGAGACCAGCGTCTTGCCGATCCCGGCGTCGGCGGACCAGCCGTCGCGGTTGGCGTACAGGTAGGAGATGGCCACCGCGAGGTAGTGGTTGGGGTTCATCAGGCCGGCGTCCGGGGTGACGATTCCGTGCCGGTCGGCGTCCGCGTCGTTGCCGGTGGCCACCTGGAACCGGTCCCGCTGACCGATGAGCGAGGCCATCGCGTTCGGCGACGAGCAGTCCATCCGGATCTTGCCGTCGGTGTCCAGCGTCATGAACCGCCAGGTCGGGTCGACCAGCGGGTTGACCACGGTGAGGTCCAGCCGGTGCCGGTCGCCGATCTCGCCCCAGTAGGCCACGCTCGCCCCGCCCAGTGGGTCAGCGCCGATGCGGACGCCGGCCGACCGGATGGCCTCGATGTTCAACGCCGCCGGCAGGTCGTCGACGTACCGGCCGAGGAAGTCGTACGTGCCGGTGGTGTCGGCGGCGCGGGCCCGGGCCCACGGGATCCGCCGGACCCCGGCGAGCCCGGCCCGGATCAGCTCGTTGGCCCGGTCCTGGATCCACCGCGTGGCGTCGGTGTCGGCCGGACCGCCGTTGGTGGGGTTGTATTTGTAGCCCCCGTCCGCCGGGGGGTTGTGCGACGGGGTGACCACCACGCCGTCGGCCAGGCCGGCGTCCCGGCCCTTGTTGTACGTGAGGATGGCGTGTGAGAGCGCCGGCGTGGGGGTGTAGCCGTCCCGGCTGTCCAGCAGCACGTTGACGCCGTTGGCCGCGAACACCTCGACCGCGTCGACCGTGGCCGGCTCCGACAGCGCGTGGGTGTCCCGGGCCAGGAACAGCGGGCCGTCGACGCCGTTGGCCTTTCGGTAGTCGCAGACGGCCTGGCTGATTGCCACGATGTGGTCGGAGTTGAAGGCGGCGCCGAGGCTCGACCCGCGGTGACCGGAGGTGCCGAAGGCGACCTGCTGGGCCGGATCCTCCGGGTCGGGGTGCCCGGCGTAGTACGCGGTGATCAACCGCGGCACGTCGACGAGGTCGCTCGGCTCGGCGGGCTGGCCGGCGCGGGGGTGAGCCATCGGGCGTCTCCTTTTGATCTCTGCGGGCCGGGCTGCGTACCCGCGATGGTTCCCGGTCATGCCTGCGCCCGCCGCGCGGGCGGGCCGCGCACGGCCGGCCGCGATCAGGCCTGCGGCCCGGCGCGCGGCGGGCCGACGGATCAGGGCTCGATCCGCTGGCCCTTGCCGATCACCACGATCCCGTTGCGGGAGACCGTGTACCGCTCCCGGTCGCGTTCGGTGTCCACGCCGATCTCCGCGCCCTCGGGCACGACGACGTTCTTGTCGAGGATGGCGTTGCGGACCACGGCGTGCCGGCCGATCTCCACCCCCTCCATCAACACCGAGCCCTCCACCTGGGCCCAGGAGTGCGCCCGGACGTTGGGTGAGACCACGGAGTTCTCCACCAGCGCGCCGGAGATCACCACGCCGGGCGAGACCATCGAGTTGACGGCCCGGCCGACCCGCTCCTGCCAGTCGTGCACGAACTTGGCCGGCGGCCACGGCGGGTAGTCGGTGTAGATGGGCCACTGCGTGTTGTAGAGGTTGAAGACGGGGTGGACCGAGATCAGGTCCATGTGCGCGTCGTAGAACGAGTCCAGCGTCCCGACGTCCCGCCAGTAGCCCCGGTCCCGGTCGGTGCTGCCCGGCACGTCGTTCTCGCGGAAGTCGTAGACGTTGGCCTCGCCCCGCTCCACGAGCATCGGGATGATGCTGCCGCCCATGTCGTGCTTGCTGGTCTTGTCGGCGGCGTCCCGTTCGACCGCCTCGCAGAGCGCCTTGGTGCTGAAGATGTAGTTGCCCATCGAGGCGTAGATCTCGTCGGGCGCGTCGGGCAGCCCCACCGCGTCGGTGGGCTTCTCCCGGAACGCGCTGATCTGCTGGCGGTCCGCGCCGACCTCGATCACCCCGAACTGGTCGGCCTGGTCCAGCGGCTGCCGGATGCCGGCCACGGTGACGCCGGCGCCGGAGCTGATGTGGTGGTCCAGCATCTGCCGCGGGTCCATCCGGTAGATATGGTCGGCGCCGAAGACGATCACGTGGTCCGGCTGCTCGTCGTTGATCAGGTTGAAGCTCTGGTAGATGGCGTCGGCCGAGCCGGCGAACCACCACGGACCGCGGCGCTGCTGCGCCGGCACCGGAGCGACGTAGTTGCCCAGCAGGTTGGACATCCGCCAGGTCTTCGTGATGTGCCGGTCCAGCGAGTGGGACTTGTACTGGGTCAACACGACGATCTTGAGAAATCCGGCGTTCGCCAGATTGGACAGCACGAAGTCGATCATCCGGTACATGCCGCCGAACGGGACGGCCGGCTTGGCGCGGTCGGCGGTGAGCGGCATGAGCCGCTTGCCCTCCCCACCGGCCAGCACGATCGCGAGGACCTTGGGAGCCATGCACCTGACGCTAGCCACAGCCGTGCGGGTTCACCACTCGTACGGGCAATCGGTTGTGGCCCCTGGTGGCGGCGGGTCCCGTGTTGTAGCGGGCCGGACGACGCCCTAGGGTTCCGGAGGTGACCAATCCCACCGCCGCCGACGGCGACCTGCGCGTCGACCTGCTCACCCGGGAGTACCCGCCGGAGGTGTACGGCGGCGCCGGGGTGCACGTGGAATACCTGGCCCGGGAGCTGCGGGCGCACGCCGACGTGCGGGTGCACTGCTTCGGCGGGCCGCGCACCGAGCCGGGCGTCACCGCGTACGCCGACCCGCCCGGCCTGGCCGGGGCGAACCCGGCGCTGCGGACGATGGGCGTCGACCTGGAGATGGCCGCGGCCACCGCCGGCGCCGACGTGGTGCACAGCCACACCTGGTACGCCAACCTGGCCGGCCACGTGGCCAAGCTGCTGCACGGCGTGCCGCACGTGGCCACCGTGCACAGCCTGGAGCCGCTGCGGCCGTGGAAGGCCGAGCAGCTCGGCGGCGGGTACGCGCTGTCGTCCTGGTGCGAGCGGACCGCGCTGGAGGCGGCCGACGCCGTGATCGCCGTCTCGGCCGGGATGGCCCGGGACGTCCGGGCCGCCTACCCGGCCGTGGACCCGGACCGCATCCACGTGGTGCACAACGGCATCGACACCCGGCAGTACGCCCCGGACGCCGGCACCGACGTGCTGGACCGGCTCGGGATCGACCCCGGCCGCCCGAGCGTGGTGTACGTCGGGCGGATCACCCGGCAGAAGGGGCTGCCCTACCTGCTGCGGGCGGCCCGGTCGCTGCCGGCCGAGACCCAGCTGGTGCTGCTGGCCGGCGCCCCGGACACCGCGGAGATCGCGGCCGAGGTGCGGGGGCTGGTCGACGAGCTGCGGGCCAGCCGGACCGGGGTGGTCTGGGTGCCGGAGATGCTGCCCAAGCACGAGGTGATCCAGATCCTCACGCACAGCACGGTCTTCGTCTGCCCGTCCGTGTACGAGCCGATGGGCATCGTCAACCTGGAGGCGATGGCCTGCGAGACGGCCGTGGTGGCCACGGCCACCGGCGGCATCCCGGAGGTGGTGGCCGACGGCGAGACCGGGCTGCTGGTGCCGATCGAGCAGGCGGGCGACGGCAGCGGGACGCCGCTGGAGCCGGAGCGGTTCGTGGCCGACCTGGCCTCGGCCATCGGCACGCTGCTGGCCGACCCCGAGCGGACCGCCGAGTTCGGTCGGGCCGGCCGGCGCCGGGCCGTCGAGCACTTCTCCTGGGACTCGATCGCCGCCCGTACGGTGGAGGTCTACCGCTCGACGCTCGGCTGAGCGGGTTCCTTCGTCGCCGGGCGCGGGACCGGCCGCCGTCCGTTGGCGGCGACCGTCCGGAGGGCGGCCGCGACCGACGCGCCGAACCCCTCGGCGCCCAGCCGGGCCGCCCGCTCCCGGCCCTCGGCGGCGAGGCCACGCCGGAACGCCGGGTCGTCCATCAGCCGGCGGAGGCAACCGGCCAGCGCGTCGATGTCCCCCACCGGGTAGACCAGGCCGCTCACACCGGGCTCGATCACGTCGCCCGGTCCCCACACCCCGGTGACCGAGCTGACCACCGCGGGGACCCCGGCGGCCAGGGCTTCCAGGGCCGCCAAGCCGCGCTGCTCGGACCGGGATGGCAGCACCAGCACGTCCATCGCGGCCACCAGGTCGGGCACCTCGTCGGTGTTCCGGAAGCCGAACAGGCGTACCCGGTCGGTGAGCCCGCGCCGGGCCACCAGCGCGGTGATCTCGTCGCGGAGCGGGCCGTCCCCGACGAGCCACAGCTCCCAGCGCCGGTCGAGGCCGAGCGCGGCGCACGCCTCGACCAGGTCGTCGACGGCCTTCAACCCGATGAGCTTACCGACGAACCCGATGACGAACGGGCGGTCCGTCCCGGGCGTACCGGCGTCGTGCCGGCGGGCGGCCGCCGCCACGAAGCGGTCGACCTCGGCGCAGAACACCCCCGGGTACAGCCGCTGCGCCGGGATGTCGTGGGCGACGTAGAAGGCGTGGTTGGCCGCCCCCACCGTCAGCGCGCCGGCGGCCCGGCGGAAGCCCGCCCGCAACAGCCGCCGCCGCAGCCGGTTGCGCCACGTCGGCGGGCGCGGCGTCCGGATGTTGGCGTCCGAGAAGAAGAGCACGGGGGTACGGGTGAGCAGCGCATAGAGGAAGGCCACCCGGGCGACGAGGCTGGTCCAGCCGAAGCTCAACAGCACGTCGGGGCGGTCCCGGTGGAGCTGGCGGGCCACGGCCAGGGCGGATTGCCAGCCCGGCCGCTCCGGCGGCGCCCACCAGTCGTACCCGGAGTGCAGGTCGGTCTTCCACCTGACCCACCGGTCGAACCCGGGATCGTGGAACCCGTTCAGCAACGCCCGGCGGTAGTAGGTCCGGGTCCGGATCCCGGACTGTTCCGCGAGCCTCCGGAGACCCGGCGCCACGTACTGGATCGGGTGGTCGATCAGCACGATGCCGAGGGGCACGGCCGGCGGCCGGCGCCGCCCGGGTGGTCGCATGGCAGTCCTCCAGCCTGAACGCCTCGCGGTTTCATCCGGGAAACGAGCCGACCGGCGCCTCCGTCACGTCGCGGGCGCCAACACCGGCGAACCCTCGGGCCGGGCCCCGTCGTTGGAGACAGGGAATCGCCCGCGATCCACCCGCCGGAACACGGCCCGACGAGCCGAAAGTCACCATGTCGCAATCCACGAAGAACACGGGCGTGCTCGGCGCCATCAGCATCTCGGGCCAGGTCCTGACGCATGTCTGGCGCCACCCGGCCAACCGGGACCGGCGGTTGCGCAGCGTGCTGCGGGCGGTCAGCTACCAGGTACGCGGCCGGCTGGGCCGCCCGACGGTCGCCCGGCTCGGGGAGCGCTCCCGGATCCTGGCCCGCCCGCACCACGCCGCGGCCGGGCTGGTGGTCTATGGAAACCCGCCGGACTGGCCGGAGATGCACGCCTGGCGCCGGCTGCTCCGGCCGGGCGACCTGTTCGTCGACGTGGGCAGCAATGTGGGCACCTACGCCCTGTGGGCGGCGGAGTCCGGCACGACCGTGGTGGCGGTCGAGCCGGATCGGCAGGCGGCCGAGGAGCTGCGCCGGAACGTCGGCCTGAACGGATATCCCATCGAGGTGCTGGAGTGCGCCCTCGCGGCCGAACCGGGCACCCTGCGGCTGACCTCGGGCAACGACACCATGAACCATCTGGTCCTCGGCGACGGCCACGGCCACGGCCACGGGGGCACACCGGTCCCGGTCCGGACGCTGGACGAGGTGCTCGGGGACCGCGTGGCCGCGGGGGTCAAGATCGACGTCGAGGGCGCCGAGCGGCTGGTCCTCGAGGGCGCCCGGGCGGCCCTCGCCGACCGGCGGATCACCGTGCTCCAGCTCGAGTGGAACCGGATGAGCGAGCGGGTCCTCGGGGAGAGCCGGGAACCGGTCGCGCGGCTGCTGGCGGAGTACGGCTACCGGCTGACCCGCCCGGACGAAACCGGACAACTGGCCCCGTCCGACGCGTCCGGCTACGGCCCGGACGTTTTCGCCGTCGCGCCCTCCGGCTGACGCCGGGCGCCCCGCCGGCTGACCATCCCGGACCGCCGTACGGGGACACCCGCGCTCGGTGATCTCATCGCGCGGGGCGGGCCGGTGGGCAGTAGGTTGGGCACCGTGACTGGACGGTTTCCGATCGAAGCGGTCTCGCCCTCGGTGGCCTGCGGCCGGTACCCCGCCAAGGCGGTGGTCGGTGAGCTCGTGCCGGTGTCCGCGCTGTCGTACCGGGAGGGGCACCACGCGCTCGGCTGCATGGTCGTCTGGCAGGGTCCCGACTCCACGCCGCGCCCGGCGGTGCGGATGCGGCCGGGTGAGCACCGCGACGACCGCTGGCACGCGTTCATCCAGCCGGACGCGACGGGCTCGTGGAGCTTTGCCGTGGAGGCGTTCGACGACCCGTACCTGACCTGGCGCGACGCGGTGACCAAGAAGCTGGCCGCCGGCCAGGGCGTCGAGGATCTCGCCAACGACCTGGCCGAGGGCGCCGCCGTGCTGGACGAGGCGGCCGCCGGCGTACCGGAGGATGCCCGCGCCGCAGTCGAGGCCGCGGCCGCCGCGCTGCGCGACCCCGCGCTCGAGCTGGGCGCCCGGGTGGCGCCCGCGCTGGAGCTGGCCGAGCTGCTCTGGGCGCATCCGGTCCGCCGCCTGGTCACCCGCTCGGACCGGTACGAGCTGTGGGTGGACCGCCAGCGCGCGCTCTTCTCGGCCTGGTACGAGTTCTTCCCCCGGTCCGAGGGGGCGGTGCTCGGCGCGGCCGGCCGGCCGGACCGGACCGGCACGTTCGCCACGGCGGCCCGGCGGCTGCCGGAGGTGGCGGCCATGGGCTTCGACATCCTCTACCTGCCGCCCATCCACCCGATCGGCCGGATCAACCGCAAGGGCCGGAACAATACCCTGGTGGCCGGGCCCGACGACGTCGGCTCGCCGTGGGCCATCGGCGCGGCCGAGGGCGGGCACGACGCCATCCACCCCGATCTGGGTACGCCGGACGACTTCCGCGCCTTTCTGGCCGCGGCCGCGGCGGCGGGCCTCGAGGTGGCCATGGACCTGGCCCTGCAGTGCGCGCCGGACCACCCGTGGGTGGCGGAGCACCCGGAGTGGTTCACCATCCGGGCCGACGGCTCGGTGGCGTACGCGGAGAACCCGCCGAAGAAATACCAGGACATCTACCCGCTCAACTTCGACACCGACCCGGACGGCATCCGGGCGGAGATCCTGCGGGTGGTGCTGCACTGGGTGGGCGAGGGCATCAAGGCGTTCCGGGTGGACAACCCCCACACCAAGCCGCTGGACTTCTGGCACTGGCTGATCGCCGAGGTGAAGAAGGTCGACCCGGACGTGATCTTCCTGGCCGAGGCGTTCACCCGGCCGGCCATCATGCACGGCCTCGGCAAGGTCGGCTTCAGCCAGTCCTACACGTACTTCACCTGGCGGACCAGCGCCGGGGAAATGCGCCAGTACTGCGAGGAGCTGGTCGCCTCCGCCGACCACATGCGGCCGAACTTCTGGCCCAACACGCCGGACATCCTGCACGAGACGCTGCAGCACGGCGGGCCGCCGATGTTCAAGATCCGGGCGGTCCTGGCCAGCCTGCTCTCCCCCTCCTGGGGCCTCTACGCCGGCTACGAGCTGTTCGAGCACGTGGCCCGGCCCGGCGCCGAGGAGTATCTCGACAACGAGAAGTTCCAGCTCCGGCCCCGGGACCGGGCGGCGGCCGAGGCGCAGGGCCGGTCGCTGGCGCCGTTCCTGACCCGGCTGAACGCCATCCGCCGGGCCAACCCGGCCCTGCACTGGCTGCGCAACCTGCGCTTCCACGAGATCGACAACCCGGCGCTGCTGTGCTGGTCCAAGCGGGATCCGCAGACCGGGAACACCGTGCTGGTGATCTGCTCGTTCGACCCGGCGCAGGTGCAGTGGGGGAACACCACGCTGGACATGCCGGCCCTGGGCCTCGACTGGCACGAGCGGTTCACCGTGGTCGACGAGCTGACCGGGGTCCACTACGACTGGGGTCAGCGCAACGCCGTGCGGCTGGACCCGTACCTCCAGCCCGCGCACGTCTTCACCGTCCACCCGGCCGGCACCGACCCGGAGATCGCCCGCACCGCGTACGCCATGCCGGCGGTCCCGGCGCCGACGCCGGTCACCCCGCCGACCGGCCCGGGCGGCACGCCGCCCGCGTCCTCATCGACGCCGGCCGCCGCGCCGGACCCGGCCCCCGCGGCCGAGCCGGCCCCCGCGCCTCGGCCGGCCCCCGCGCCGGAGCCGACCCCCGCGTCCGAGCCGGCTCCCGCGCCTCGGCCGGTGACGTCGCCCGAGCCGGAGCCGGTGACCCCGCCCGAGCCGGCCCGTTCACCGGAGCCGGCCCGTTCACCGGAGCCGGTCACCTCGCCGGAGCCGGTGACCTCGCCGGAGCCGCCGCCCGCGCCCCGGCCGTCACCCGTACCGGCATCCTCGCCCGGCCCGTCGCCCACGCCAGCGCCCGGCCCGTCGCCTACGCCAGCGCCCGGCCCGTCGCCCTCCCCGGGCTCCCGGGCTTCCGGCCCGGTGGGGGCGACGCCGCCGCGGCCCGGCCTCGTGGCGAAGCCGCGCCCCACCCCGGCGCTGATGCCGGCGAAGGCGCCCGCCCAGCGGTCCGGCCGGAGCGCCGGCGCGGCCCACTCGACCCGGTCGATGAACGGACCCGAGGAATGACCATGGACGAGTTGATCGCCGGGCGGGCGCACGATCCACACGCCCTGCTCGGCGCGCATCCGGCCGACGGGCACACGGTGATCCGTACGCTCCGCCGGGGCTGCGACGCGGCCACGGTGGTGGCCGACGGGCACCGGGAACCGATGCGCCCGATCCACCCCGACGGGGTGTTCGAGGCCACCCTGCCCGGCGAGGTCGTCGACTACCGGATCGAGGTCGACGGCGAGCTGCGGGACGACCCGTACCGCTTCCCCCCGACCCTCGGCGAGCTGGACCTGCATCTCATCGGTGAGGGCCGGCACGAGCGGCTGTGGGAGGTCCTCGGCGCACGGGTGCGGACGCTGGCCGGCACGACCGGGGTGTCGTTCGCGGTCTGGGCGCCCAACGCACGCGGCGTCCGGGTGGTGGGCGACTTCACCGGCTGGGATCTGCACGGCGGCTGGCCGATGCGCTCGCTCGGCGGCAGCGGCGTGTGGGAGGTCTTCGTCCCGGACGCCGAGGTTGGCCAACGCTACAAGTTCGTCATCCTGGGACCCGACGGGCAGTGGCGGGAGAAGGCCGACCCGCTGGCCCGGTGCACGGAGACGCCGCCGGCCACCGCGTCGGTGGTGCACGAGTCCCGGTACGAGTGGGGCGACGCCGCCTGGCTGGCCCGCCGGGCGCAGCGGCCGGCGCACCAAGAGCCGATGAGCGTGTACGAGGTCCACCTGGGCTCGTGGCGGCCCGGCCTTTCCTACCGCGAGCTGGCCGAGCAGCTCACCGAGTACGTCACCGAGATGGGCTTCACGCACGTGGAGCTGCTGCCGGTGATGGAGCACCCGTACGGCGGATCCTGGGGCTACCAGGTGACCGGCTACTACGCCCCGACGGCCCGGTTCGGCGACCCCGACGACTTCCGGCACCTGGTGGATCGGCTGCACGCGGCGGGCATCGGGGTGCTGCTGGACTGGGTGCCGGCGCACTTCCCCCGGGACGCCTGGGCGCTGGCCCGGTTCGACGGCACGCCGTTGTACGAGCATCCCGACCCGCGCCGCGGCGAGCACCCGGACTGGGGCACGTACGTCTTCGACTACGGCCGGCCGGAGGTCCGCAACTTCCTGGTGGCCAACGCCCTCTACTGGTGCGACGAGTTCCACGTCGACGGGCTGCGGGTGGACGCGGTCGCCTCGATGCTCTACCTCGACTACTCCCGCAGCGAGGGCCAGTGGCTGCCCAACCGGTACGGCGGGCGGGAGAACCTCGAGGCCATCACGCTGCTGCAGGAGACCAACGCGACGGTCTACCGGCACCACCCCGGGGTGGTGATGGTGGCCGAGGAGTCCACCGCGTGGCCCGGGGTCACCAGGCCCACCTCGGAGGGCGGACTGGGCTTCGGCTTCAAGTGGAACATGGGCTGGATGCACGACACGCTCACGTACCTGTCGAAGGAGCCCGTCTACCGCAAGTACCACCACAACCAGCTCACCTTCTCGCTCGTGTACGCGTGGAGCGAGAACTACGTGCTGCCGATCAGCCACGACGAGGTGGTGCACGGCAAGGGGTCGCTGGCCGGCAAGATGCCCGGCGACACCTGGCAGCGGCTCGCCAACGTGCGGGCGCTGCTCGCCCTCATGTGGGCGCACCCCGGCAAGCAGCTGCTGTTCATGGGCTGCGAGCTGGCCGACGACCGGGAGTGGAGCGAGGACCGGGGCCTGGACTGGTACGTCCTGCACGACCCCGCCAGGGCCGGGGTGCAGCGGCTGGTGGCCGACCTGAACCGCGCCTACCGGGACAGCCCCGCGCTGTGGTCCCAGGACACGTCGCCGGCCGGCTTCCGGTGGGTCGTCGCGGACGATCAGACCAACAACACGGTGGCGTTCATCCGGATCGCCCTGGACGGCTCGCCGCTGGTGTGCGTGGCGAACCTCTCGGCCGTGCCCCGCGAGGACTACCGGATCGGGCTGCCGCTGGCCGGCCGGTGGATTGAAGTGATCAACACCGACGCCCAGGTGTACGGCGGCTCCGGCGTCGGCAACCTCGGCTCGGTGCAGGCCGAGAGCGTGCCGTGGCAGGGGCTGCCCGCCTCGGTCGCCCTGCGCGTCCCGCCGCTCGGCGCCATCTGGCTGCGACCCGCCTGACCGGACGGCAGACGATCGGCGCCCGGCGGCAGGCCGCGGCGGGAGCGGATGTGCGTAGGGTGTGCCCGTGCACCGGATCGGGGCGGTAGGGCGCGGGCGGATCGCCGACCTCGCGGTCGTGCTCGGCGTGCTGGCCGTCGCCGAGTTCGCGATCACGACCGGCCGGGAGGCGGGAGCGTCGCCCCGTAACTGGTTCGCGTACGCCCTCGGGGTCGCGATGGCGGCGCCGCTGCTGGCCCGCCGCCGGCACCCGCTGGCCGCGCTGTACCTGGTAGGCGCGGCGTTGCTGGTCTTCTACGCGGTGGGTTACCCGGGCTTCCCGCCGGCGCTGGTGCTGGCCGCGCCGCTGTACGCCGCGACGCTCCTCGGCCACGTGTGGCCGGCCATGCCCGTTCCGGCCTTCTTCCTCGCCGCCGGGGCCGACGTCAGCGTCCGGCACGGCCTGCCGGCCCTGGACACCGCGTCGGTGTTCCTGCCGCAGGTCGCGGTGGTCGTGGTGGCGATGCTGCTGGGCGCCCTGGTGCGCAGCAGGCGGGCATACGCCGCCGAGGTGCGGCAACGCCTGGCCGCGGTCGAACGGGACCGGGAAAGCGACGCGGCGCGTCGGGTCACCGAGGAACGCCTGCGGATCGCGCGCGAGGTGCACGACACGGTGGGGCACGCGATCGCCACCATCACCGTGCAGTCCGCGGCGGCGCTGCGCCTGGTGGACCGGGATGCGGAACGGGTCCGCGAGGCGCTCACCGCCATCCGGAGCACCGGCAAGGCCGCGCTCACCGAGCTGCGGGGCACCCTGGAGGCCCTGCACGACGGTGCCGCCGAACCGGTCGGTTCCCGCGACGCCGGCCTGCACCGGCTGCCCGACCTGCTGACGGCGGTCGGCGCCGCCGGGCTCCGGGTCGAAGCGCCCGACCGGCTCGACGAGGGAACGGTCCTGCCCCGGCAGGTCGACCATGCCGCGTACCGGGTCCTGCAGGAGTCCCTGACCAACGTGCTGCGGCACGCCGGCCCGGCGGCGCGGGCCGAGGTGCGGCTGCGGGCCACGCCCGGGTCGCTCACGATCGAGGTGACCGACGACGGCGTGGGGGCCGCCGCGGAGCCCGCCGGCCCCGGCGGGGGTCGCGGCCTGGCCGGAATGCGGCACCGCGTCGAGGCGGTGGGCGGTAGTCTGCACGCCGGCCCCAACCCCGCGGGCGGCTTCACCGTCCGGGCCGAGCTTCCCAGGGAGGAATCCTGATCCGGGTACTGCTGGCCGACGACCAGGGGCTGATCCGGGCCGGTTTGCGGTCGCTGCTGGAGGACGCCCCCGACATCGAGGTGATCGGTGAGGCCGCCAACGGGGGCGAGGCCGTCGCGCTGTCCCGCGAGCTGCGACCGGACATCGTCCTCATGGACCTGCGGATGCCGGACGTCGACGGGGTGACGGCCACCCGGCGGATCACCGAGGACCACCGGCTCTCCTCGGTCCGGGTGGTGGTGCTGACCACCTTCGTCGAGGAGGACGACGTGTTCGCGGCGCTGCGCTCCGGCGCCAGCGGTTTCCTGGTCAAGGACGCCGAGCCCGACGAGCTGCTGCGGGCGTTGCGGATCGTCGCGCGGGGCGACGCGCTGCTGTCGCCGGCCGTCACCCGGGCGGTGATCCACCGGTCGGTACGGGCGGAGCCGGCGCCCGCCCCGAGACGTACCCCGCCGGAGGTGGCCGCGCTGACCGCCCGGGAGCGGGAGGTCGTCGCCCTGGTCGCCGCCGGCCTGAGCAACGAGGAGATCGCCGCCCGGCTGGTGGTCAGCCCGCTCACCGCCAAGACCCATGTGGCGCGGGCAATGGCGAAGGTGGCCGCGCGGGACCGGGCGCAGCTGGTGGTCTTCGCGTACCGGACCGGCCTGGCTGACCCGGACGCGTACCACCCTGGGAGTACGCCGCGGTAGCAGCTGGACCGGCGAAGAGTCTCCGCCGGTGGGCCGCCCGGGCCGGGCGCCGCCAGCACGATCGGGGGCATGGAAAACAGCTGGCTTTCCCGCCTCGCCGCGGCCTGCCACCGGCACCGGTTGCCGGTCCTGCTCGCCTGGCTCGCCCTGACCGTGCTCGCGGTGCTGCTCGGCGCCCGGTTCGGCGGTCCGACCACCGACGACTTCAGCGACTCCACCACCCAGTCCGGAGCCGCGCAGCACCTCGTCCGGCAGCACCTGCCCGATCTGGCCGGCGACACCGTCACGCTGGCCGTCCGCGCCGACGCCGGCCTCGACGACCCCGCCGTCCGGCGTCGGGTCACCGATCTGGTGACGGCGCTCGACGCGGCGCCGCACGTCGGCCGGGTCGCCACCCCGTACGACTCGCCGGGTCAGGTCTCGGCGGACCGCCGGACCGGCTACGCCGTCGCAACCCTCACCGTGCCGTCCGAGGACATGCCGCCGGCCGAGACGACGGCCCTGCTCGACCGGGTACGGGCAGCCAGCGGCGACGGTGTCACGTTCGCCCTCGACGGCGCGGCGGTGGACGCGGTCGAGACGCCCGGCGGGGGCGCCGCCGACGGGGTGGGGCTGCTGGCCGCGGCGGTGGTCCTGCTGATCGCCTTCGGCTCGGTCCTGGCGATGGCGCTGCCGATCGTCACCGCGCTCTTCGGCATCGCGATCGGGCTGTCCGCCATGGCGCTGCTGGGCAACGTCCTGCCGGTCCCGGGATTCGCTCCGGTGCTGGCCAGCATGATCGGTCTGGGAATCGGCGTCGACTACGCCCTGTTCATCGTCACCCGCTACCGGGAGGCGCTGGCCGCCGGTCAGGCCCCGCGGGAGGCGGTGGTGACCGCGACGTCCTCGGCGGGCCGGGCGGTGCTGTTCGCCGGCGGCACGGTGGTGGTGGGGCTGGCCGGCCTGCTGCTCACCGGGCTGGACTTCATGCGCGGCCTCGCGGTGGGCGCCGCGGCCACCGTCGCGGCGACCATGCTCGCCGCCGTGACCCTGCTACCGGCCCTGCTCGGCCTGATCGGTGCCCGGATCGACCGGTTGTCGGTGCACCGGCGACGCGCCTCGGCCAATCCGTGGTCGGCGCGCTGGGCCGGCACGGTGGCTCGGCGGCCGGTGCTGGCCACCGTGCTGGCCTCGCTGGTCCTGCTCGTGCTGGCCGCGCCGGTGTTCGCGCTGCGGCTCGGCACGCCGGACGCCAGCACCCAGCCGCGGGACACCAGCGCATACCGGGCGCACCAGATCCTGGCCGACGGCTTCGGGGCGGGCTTCGACGCCACCCTCTCGGCGGTGATCACCCTGCCCGGGGGCGATCCGGAGGGCGTCGCGCGAACCCTCGCCGCACAGCCCGGGGTGGCGTCGGTGAGCCCGCCCCGACGTAGTCCCGACGGGGCCGTCGCGGTCCTCGCCGTGCGACCGGACACCGGGACCCAGGATCCGGCCACGATCGACCTGGTGCACCGGCTCCGGGCGGCCACCCCGGGCCAACCGGTCCTCATCGGCGGGGCGGCGGCGGCCACCATCGACTTCGCCGAACTGACCGCTCGCCGGCTGCCGCTGGTGATCGTCGTGGTGGTCGCGCTCTCCCTGCTGCTGCTGATCGTGATCTTCCGGTCGCTCCTGCTCGCGCTCAAGGCGGGCCTGTTGAACCTGCTGTCCATCGGGGCGTCGTTCGGGGTGCTGGTCGCCGTCGTGCAGTGGGGCTGGCTGGGCGGCGCGCTGAACTTCCCCACCACCATGCCGGTCACCGCATGGGTGCCGCTGATCATGTTCCCGGTGTTGTTCGGACTGTCGATGGACTACGAGGTGTTCCTGGTCTCTCGCATCCGGGAGGCGTACGACCTGACCGGGGACACCCGGCGCGCGGTACGGGACGGGCTGACCCGCAGCGCGCGGGTGATCAGCGCGGCGGCGGCCATCATGATCGTGGTGTTCCTGTCCGTGATGCTCGGCGCAGACCTGGGGGTCAAGCAGCTCGGGCTCGGACTGGCCGCCGCCGTGGCCGTGGACGCCACCGTCGTGCGGCTGGTCCTGCTGCCGGCCTCGATGGAACTGCTCGGGCGGTACAACTGGTGGCTGCCCCGCTGGTTGGAGCGCCGGATGCCGAGGGTGCGGCTCGAGACGGACGTACGGCCCGCCGTCGACGAGGCTTCGCGGACGGCGCCGGCGATGATCCCCTAGCCGGTCGGCACGGATGAGGCAGCTGCGGTGCCCGGCATCGCGCCGGGCACCGCAGCCCCGCGCGATGCCGTCGAGCTCGCAGCGGTGCTCGCGGACCCGGCGGAGGTCGATACGCTGCTGTACGGCGACGACGACGACGAGGCGGCCGAACCCGAGCTCGACCTGGACAAGTCCTGGCACGGCATCCACTACCTGCTCACCGGCACCGCCTGGGAGATCGGCGACGGGGCCGGCGCGGCGATCCTCGGCGGCGAGGAGGTCGGGGAGGACAACGGCTACGGCCCGGCCCGGCTGGTGCGCCCGGACGCCGTGCGCACCATCGCCGGCGCGCTCGGCGCGGTGGACGTCCAGACGCTACGCGCCCGGTTCGACCCGCAGGCCATGTCGGCCGCCGACATCTACCCGGCCATCTGGGCCAACGGCGTCGAGGAGCTCGACAGCTACCTCATGCCGAACCTGGCCGAACTGCGCCGGTTCTACGAGGCGGCCGCTTCGAACGGCCAGGCGGTGCTGCTGGCCCTCACCTGACCCGGCCGTCCCTGCCGGCGGCCTCGCCCTCGCCAGCGAAGGCCGCCCCGCGCGCGCCCGCTCAGACCAGGCCGGCCCCGCGCGCCCGCTCAGACCAGGCCGGCGCGGTGCAGCAGGCGGAACAGGCCCGCGCCGTCCGGGGCCGACAGCCAGCGCTGGCCGTCCGGCCCGCTGTCGGCGGGATGGCCGGGCGGGGTGGGGAACGCGCCGGCCAGCACGGCCTGGGTCGGGGACAGCCGGCGGATCGCCACGCCTGCCACGTTCTGCGGATGCGCGGCGGCGAATTCCGCGTAGATCTCTTGGTCGTGCTGCCCGTCGTCACCCACCAGCAGCCACCGGACGTCCGGAAACTCCCGCGCCAGCCGGGCCAGCGTGGCCCGCTTGTGCTCGCGGCCGCTGCGGAACCACCGGTCGGCCGTGGGCCCCCAGTCGGTGAGCAGCAGCGGCCCGGCCGGGTAGAGGTGCCGGGAGAGGAAGCGGCTGAGCGTCGGCGCGACGTTCCAGGCGCCGGTCGACAGGTAGAACACCGGCGCGCCCGGGTGCGCCGTGGCCAACCGCTCGAACAGCACCGCCATCCCGGGCACGGCCATCCGGGCGTGCTCGTCCAGCACGAAGGTGTTCCAGGCCGCCAGCAGCGGTCGGGGCAGGGCCGTGACCATGACCGTGTCGTCGATGTCGGAGAGGATGCCGAACCGGACCTCCGGATCGATGGTCCGGATCGGCGCCTCCACCGGGTCGGCGTCGGCCGTGCTGATCCGGACGGTCGTCCAGCCCGAGGAGAACCGGCCATCGACGCGTACGTCGATGAACCCGCTACGGTCGGTCTGCGCCTCGTGCCGGCGCCCGCCGGCCTCGATGACCACCGGCGTGTGCTTGGCCGGCAGGCTGGCAAAGCTGCGCCAGCCGCGCACCGACTCGGGCCGGCGATCCGGCCGGGACTCGATCCGGCCCAGCACCACCCGGCCCATCACGCGGGCCCAGTCGCACCCGCCGTACCCGGTGTAGGCCACGATCTGGGGACGCCAGCCCCGGCGCTGCAACCGCCGCGCGACCACCTGATGGACGGCATCCTCGATGCGCGCCGCGCGGTGCAGCCGGCTCGGTACGACCGCCTCGCCGACGGGAGTGAGCGACACGCTGCCACCCTGCCACAGACCAGCGGCTCCGGCACATCCGGCGGGTTAACAGGGGGCCTCGACCGCCCCGGAAGGCGAGGAAAAGGGATCCCCCGGCTCACTTCGGGCCGGCGGGCGGCGCCGCCTAACCTTCGGGCGTTCCGTGCGAGAAGATCACCGGTGCCACCGGCGTCCGACGCCGCTCTCCCGGCTGCCGTTCCCGATCGGGCTCGCCCGACCAGGCCGGCGCGGCCGGTACGCCGCCGGTGGCGTCCCGGGTGGGCGCTCCACGCGTGCCGCCCGTCCCCGGCGCGGCGCTGATGGCGTTGGCGTTCGGCACGGTGCGGGCGGCGTCGCCGAACGGCGCCCCCGACGCCGGCGCCATGGCCGGCCGGTGCTCGCCGGTGGCCACCAGCAGCTCGTACGCCCGCTCGACCGGGAGCCGTCCGCTGGTGATGGCCAGCTTGAGCGCCATGGGCGCGGGCGCCAGCGAGACCGGGAGGTCCAGCACCCGGGGCGAGACGCCGCGCTCGGCCAGGTAGGCGGCGGCGTCCGGCGGCAGGTCCAGCCACGGCCGTACGTCCTCGGCGCCGAACCCGTGCTCCGCCCACCGGCGGGCCTCCGTGCTGACCCGGTCGGCGACGTGCCGGGGCACCTCATCCCGGCCCCCGAGGTCCTCGCTGAGCAACGCCCGGGCCAGCGCGGGCAGGCTCGCCACCGACACCCACCGTCCAGCTCCGGCCGCTGGCGCCGGGCCGCCGCTCGGACCCGGCCGCCGGCCGCCGGCGGGACTCACGCCACGCTGAACAGACATATCGGTATCCAAGCATGATCCGCTGGTCCGGCACGGACCAGGGTGCCGCCCGGCGCCGAGAGCACCTCCGCTGGGACGGGCCATGGGCTTACCGCGAGCTGTCGAGTTCGGCGCCGCGGTAAGCCCATGATCGACGCAGGGGGCGGCGGGAGGGCGGGTCGGGGAGGTTCAGGCGGAGTAGCCGCGACTGGCCATCCAGTTGGCGAAGTCGGTGGTGTCCATCCAGTACTCGCTCTGGCCGTTGACGTACGCCGGGTCGGCGATCTTGATCGTCCGGCCGTTGTCCTTGTAGCCCACCACGGTCAGGTAGTGGCCACCGTCGTAGTAGTGCCAGCCACCTTCGGTGTCCACCTGGCTGCCCACGATGTTGGCCACGACGGCGTGGCCGCTCGTGATCGCCTGCACCACGTCGGTCCGCAGCCGGCCGACCTGAGCGGACGTCGGCGTGCCGGCGAACTCGCGGGTGGAGTAGAAGTCGGTCTTGATCAGCCGGTTGAGCACCCGGGTGGTGTCCTCGGCCGAGTCGGTGCCGTTCTCGGTGGTGTTCAGCGCCGCCGCCACGGCGTCCTGGCTGGGGTGCAGGCCGGCCACGGTGAGCGCGATCCGGGTGGCCGCCGGGCCGCAGTACCAGCCCGTGATCTGGGCCTCGTAGTCGTACTTCAACGACCTGGCCGCGGGCGGCTTGGGCTTCGGCTTCGGCTTGGGCGCGGCCGTGCTCGGCGCCGGCTTGCTGGCCGGAGTCGTGGGCGCGGGCGCCGCCGAGGAGGCGGGGGCGCCGGGCTGGCTGGCGCTGGGGGCGGCCGCCGCGCTGGTGGGGGCGGCGATCTCGGCCGCCGCCACGGTCGACGAGCCGGGCGGGTTCGGCGCTCCGCCGGCCAGGGTCACGGACACGCCGGTCACGGCGGCCGCGACGGCGACGCCGCCGGCGAGCAGGGCGACCCGGCCAAGGGGCCGGCGCAGCGCGTTGGGGAACTGGGGACGGGGATGGTTCACGGATTCCTCCAGGGGACGTGCCGACCCGGGGGTGGGTCGGCGGCCCCGCCGGGACCACGTACCGGAAACGCGTGCGACCGGGGCCGGCACGGGCACGCGACGGTGCCCGGGGCGGACCTCGATTGGCTCGGTTCGAACGTCCCGCGGACCGGATGGCCGGCGGCGGGAGGTCAGAGTTGCGGGGGTCCGGGGGGAGCGCCGCCGCGGGGGTGGAACAGCCGTGTTCGCGTCGGGTAGCTGGCTCGGCGGATCAGCCTCGGATCAGGACGCCACTCCGGCCGGAGCGGTCTCGGACACGGACGCGGACACAGCGATCAGGATCGGGGGAACCCGCGGGGGCGAGCGGTGCACCAACGTTCTCCTTCCACAACCGCCTACCGGGTTAGCTGACGGATTCGGGCGGGAAAGATCGCCCTACCACGGGCGCGATGCCCATGGATTCACCCCGAAATAATTGGGTCCCCGGCTCGTGTGAACGACTAAGCGGATCTGCGCCGGCGGTCCCCGGATCGGCGACCTGCACACCGGCCAGACGCGACGACACTACTGGCCCCTCTTATTCCTGCCAACCCCACCCAGCTGCTAAAACAGTGACGGGGGTCGCGTCGGAGAAGGAAAGACCGCCGGTTTTCCACCGCCTGCCCAGATTGATTTCGGGCGTTGGTTTATCCGATTGATCGAGGGCCACATCCGGCCGAAGGCGTCGAGATCACAATGACCGGGCAGAATCGGTACGGGAGCATCGCCGGCCACATCCGTCACAGCTCATTCGTTCCGTCACACCCGTCCGCGGCGTAACGCCGGCACCGGGCGGCCACGCGTACGGCCGAGTAGAATTCGCTGGCGGTGCCGATCGGTTCGCACCGGCGGCGGAACGGCGGTGCACGGGATGAGCGAGACGGGCGTACGCCTCGACTCGGACGGGGTCGGCGGGGTGCGGCCGGTTCCCCGCTGGGTGGCGCCGGTGTTCGGCCTGCTGGCCGCGTTCACCCTCCCCTGGGTGGCGTACCTCGCCGCCACCCTGCCGGCGCACACCGTGACGGTCCACTACCGGCTGGCCTGGGTGGGTTTCGACGCCGGGCTCGTCCTCGCGCTCACCCTGACCGCCGTCCAGGCTTACAACGGGCACCGCCGGGTGGCGCTGGGCGCCGCCGCGACCGCGACCATGCTGGTCGTGGACGCCTGGTTCGACGTCACGACCACCCCGCGCGGCCCGGACCTGCTGGTGTCGGTGCTGCTGGCGCTGGGAGTCGAGCTGCCCCTGGCCGCGCTCTGCCTGTGGATCGCCTGGCACAGCGACCGGGTGGTCGAGCGCCGACTGCGACAACTGGCCCTGCGCGCCCGCCGCCCCCCACCCCCACCCCGCCGCCGCTAACCCCCACCCCCGCCCGCCCCCACCCACCCGCCCCGCCCGCCCCGCCCGCCCGCCCCGCCCGCGCGATCTTGCACTTTTGGCCCCGGCAAAACGGGTCTTTCGGCGCATATGGCCGGCCAAAAGTGCAAGATCGCCGGGCGGCCGGCGGGGCGGCGGTGGGGCCGGCATGCGGCGGGGAGGGGCGGCGGGGTTCGGCGAGCGGCGTGCCGGGCGCCGGGCGGCGAGCGGCCCCGGGATCAGCCGGCCCGGGCGGACCAGCGGCACGGGACCAGCCGGCCCGGGCGGGCCAGCGGCACGGGATCAGCCAGCCCGGGCGGCGCGCCAACGGGCGGCAGCCGAGCCGGCCGAAGCCGGCGACGGCGACGGCGTAGGGCTCGCGGACGCCGGCTGGAGGACGGGCGTCGGCCGGAGCCGCCGCCGGGCCCGGACCGGCGTGCGGGCCCGCTCGGCGGCCGCGTACGCCTCGGCGCGCAGGCTGCGGGCGGCCGCGAGGGCCGTGCCGGCCTCCCGCCAGGTGGACCGCTCCCGTTCCGCGGCCGAGCGGTACGTGGTCAGCAGGTCGGCGTGGATCGCGCGGCGCAGGGCCAGCTCCTGATCGGCCGGGTGCAGCCGCGGGTCCCAACCGTTGCGGTTGCTGAGCGCGTCGATGGCACTCGCCGCCGACAGCTCCCCTCGCCAGTAGGCGGCCATCGCGGCCCGGTGCAGGTACCGCTCCCGGTCGGCGTACTCGGCGGGGGTGCGCAGGGTGGCCGGCGCCGGGAAGGCGGGTACGGCCGACAGCCGGTCCAGCTCGGCCGCGGACTCCTCGACGGCCGACCAGGACCGGTCCAGCACCTCCTGAGCGGTCAGCCAGGCCGCTCGGCGCCGGCTGGCGGTCACCGCTGCCCGCTCGGCGGCCACCGCGACCTCGCCGGCGTACCGGGCGGCTTCCGCGGTGGCGGGGCCGGGCCGAGCGTCGCCGCCCGATCTCCGGCCGGCCCGCCGAGACAGGGACAGGGCCAGCGTGCCGATCAGCCCCATCAGGGCCAGCCAGATCATCGCCGCCTGGGCGACGTTTTCCGCGAACGTGAACAGGGCCTTTTCCATCTTCGACACCTCTGGCTCGATGAGGCGGTCAACAGCGGTCCTCCACCTGATGGGGGATCGACCGCACGGGTTGCGGGGCACGGGGGGGCGCCCGCTGCGGCGTACCGGCGGGCCGGACGTCGCGGAACGCAAGGGGATCCGGGATGCGGGTGCGGCGGCCGCCGGACGGCTGCCGGCCGCCGCGCTCGGCGCGGCGGCGGAGGCCAACGACAGCCCGCTCGGCGCGGCGGCGGAGGCCAATGACAGCCCGCTCGGCGCGGCGGCGGAGGCCAACGACAGCCCGCTCGGCGCGGCGGCGGAGGCCAATGACAGCCCGCGCGGCGCGACAGCGGTGGCCAATGACCGCCCGCTCGGCGTGACGGCGGTGGCCGGTGGCCGGTGGTCGCCCGCCCGCTCAGCGCAGCGGCGGTGCCCGCTGGGTGTCGGGGCGGGAGCGGTCACGCCCGGGGGCGGACGACGTGCCGACGCGCGTGCCGGACGGTGCGGCGGCGCCGATCCGCGCGGACCGGTCGGTGGCCGGCAGAATCGGGTGACCCGGTCCGACCTCGGAATGGCGGTTGGCGGCACCAGACCGGACGGTCACGCCGGACGCGCCGAACGCGCCGGTCGGAACCGCAACGACGGCGGTCCGAGCCGCGACGACGGCGGGCCGGGCCGCAGTGACGGCGGGCCGGACCGCAACGATGGCGGGCCGGACCGCAACGACGACGGGCCGGACCATGGTCCCGGCGAAGGCGGTGGCGAGGGAGCGGTCGGCGTCGGCGGTCACGGTGGCCACGGTGGCCGCTGCGGTCAGCCAGCCGCCCGGCAGGACGGCCGCGGCGCCGGCCGGCTGCCCGGCGGCCGGGGCGGACCGGGCGGCGTCGGCGCGATCGGCCTCGAGCTGGCCGGCGTCCACCCCGAACGCGAACAGCAGGGCCGCGGCGGCGAACCCGGTGGCGTACCGGATCGCGCGCAGGATCAGGGAACCGAGCTCCGGCATCGCCGTCCGTCCGATCGGGACCGGACGGTCGGCCAGGGCGCGGTTCATCGTGCCAACCTACCGCGAACCGGACCGGACGGCAGCGTCGCCACGCCGCGCCGCGCGGGCAACGGCGTGGCCGTCACCGGGTCGACCGCGCCCCACACATCGTCGTAGGGAAAATCTTCAATGTAACTATTGAAATTTTGTTCCAAGCGTGACCTAATTGCTGGCGGATCCTTTCACCCCCAGCAGCCGCTCCGGCGGCCCACCCCCATCTGGGAGGCTTCAATGGTCTCGTTCCACCGACTGCGCCGGTTCACCCGAGCCGGACTGTCGACGGCGCTCGTCGCGCTGACGGCCGCCGCGGCGACCGCCTTCGGCGCCGGCCCGGCTCAGGCCGCACCCGGCGGCCTGCCGGGCATGGACGTCTCCGGCTACCAGGGCAACGTCAACTGGTCGGCCGCCTACAGCAACGGCGCACGGTTCGCCTACATCAAGGCGACCGAGGGTACGGGCTACACCAACCCGTACTTCGCGCAGCAGTACAACGGGTCGTACAACGTCGGCATGATCCGCGGGGCGTACCACTTCGCCCTGCCGGACCGGTCCGCCGGTTCCACCCAGGCCGACTACTTCGTCAACCACGGCGGCGGCTGGTCGAAGGACGGCAAGACGCTGCCGGGCGCGCTCGACATCGAGTACAACCCGTACGGCGCCACCTGCTTCGGCCTCTCGCAGGCCAGCATGCGCAGCTGGATCGCCTCGTTCGTGAACGAGTACCACGCCCGCACCGGCCGGTGGGCGACCATCTACACCACCACCGACTGGTGGAGCACCTGCACCGGCAACACCTCGCAGTTCGCCGCCAACGACCCGCTGTGGATCGCGCGGTACTCCAGCAGCGTCGGCACGCTGCCGGCCGGCTGGGGCACGTACTCCTTCTGGCAGTGGGCGTCCTCGGGGACGTTCCCCGGCGACCAGGACGTCTGGAACGGCACGCTGGACCGGCTGAAGGTGCTCGCCTGCAACGGCGCCTGCTGACATCCGCGTTCCGCCGGGCGGGCGCCGCGACGATCGCGGCGCCCGCCCCTTCGTGCCCCCGGGGCCCCGCGGGGTCCCGCGGCGCTCCACGGCGCGCAGCGGCGCCCGGCGGCGCCCGGCGGCGCGTTGGTCAAGAGAGCTGCGGCCAAAGAACGCCGTCCGGTGACGCGAACCTCGTGATCAACACGGGGTGGGCCCGGGGGCGCGGGGTGGGGATGGGGTTACGGGAGAGGGAGAGGGTCGGCGGCCCGGCGCGGGGACGGCACGGACGGTGATCCCGGCGACTCGGCGGCCACGAGGCGCGAGCCCGGCGACTCGACAACCACGGGACGCGAGCCCGGCGACTCGACAACCACGGGACGCGCGCTGGGCGATTGGGCGGCCACGGAGTGGGGCTCGGGCGGCGAGACGGCGGCCGCTGCAGGCGTCGACCCGGCCGACCGGCCCGCCGGCGCCGGTCGGCGGCGCGGGCCGAGCAGGCGCATCATCGGGGTCTCGACGAACCGGTGCAGCAGCGCGGCCAGCGCCAGGTTCAGCAGCAGGAAGCCGACCGCGGCGAGCGGGCCCCACCAGCCGGGGAAGCCGCGCGGCCGGCCGAGCTGGCCCAGCACGGTGGTGACCACGAAGACGTGCACGAGGTAGTAGGCGAAGGAGACCTCACCGAGCCAGCGCATCGGCCGGGAGCGCCACGGGGACCGGGCGCCGCGGACGTCCGCGTCGGCCGCGGCCGCGATGACCAGGATGTACGCCACGGCCAGCAGGGTGGTCCACAGCTGCGCCGGCACCAGCGTGGCGCACCCGACCCAGGTGGCCAGGAAGACCCCCGTCGCCGGCCACAGACCGGGCCCGCGCCACCGGCCGCGCGCCATCAGCTCACCGGCGGCCACCCCCAGCCAGAACTCCAGCGACCGGACCGGCGGGAAGACCTGGGTGAACCACCACCGGTCGGCCGCGGGCAGCAGGTGCTGGGCCGGCCAGAGCGCCAGGATCAGCAGCGGTACGGCGACCACCACGCCATAGAGGACGCCCACCCGGGCCCGGCGCACCAGCGGCAGCGCCAGGGGCAGGCACAGATAGAAGAACAGCTCGCAGCTCAGCGACCAGCTCACGGTGTTGATGCTGTAGAACCAGCCCAGCCTGGGCGTCCAGGTCTGCAGCAGCAGCAGGTTGGTGAGCGCCACCCATGGGTCGTGCGCGCGGCCCAGATAGAGTCCGAAGAGGAGCACCACGGCCCACATGACCACGTGGTTCGGATAGATCTTGGCGAACCGGCGCCGCCAGAAGGTGCGCCACCGCTCCCCCGGCCGGGCCGACCAGACCAGCACGAAGCCGCTGAGGATGAAGAAGAACTGCACGCCGGAGAGCCCGAGCGTGAAGACCTTGTCGCTGACCACCTTGATCCCCGGGTCGGCGATCACGTGCATGGTCCCGACGTGGAAGCCGAAGACCAGCATGGCGCCGATCCAGCGAAGTCCGGTCAGCGAGGGCAGCCGGCTGGCGGGGGTGGTCGGGCGCCCAGCGGGAACCGTCGAGCGCGTGTCGGGGGTGGTCGAGCCCATGGCGGGTCACCCTAACGGGCCGGCCGCCTCCGTGTTGTCGATCATGGAGTTGTGGTGTCCGTTGAACACCGGTGTGCGGCATTCGCCAGGCACCACAACTCCATGATCGTCACCAACAGGTGATTATGCCGACACCCGCCGCAGCAGGGTGAACGCCCGTACCGCGTCTCCGGACTGCAGCGCGTGGTCGGCGTCCGCGATCAGGCTGGCGGCATTCGCCGGCGCGATCCCGTTGACCACGGCGGCCTGCGCCTGGTCCCTGGCCACCGAGACGATGGCCGCGGCCAGCGCCGACGTGTCCGTCCGGGCCGAGCGCAGCTCGGCCAGCGCCGCGGCGAGCGACCGCAGGGTCGCGGGCCGGGGCGTACCGGTCGAGGTCCACCCGTTGCGGCCCAGCGCGTCGGTGAGGTCCCGAAGCGCGGCGCGGACCGCCCGATCCCGGGAGTCACTCCGGGCGTTGCGGACCGCCTCGGTGAGCCGGTCCCGCGCCGCGTCGGTCCGCAGGCCCCAGCCGTACGGGTACTGCGGCTGGTAGTTGGCGTCACCCACGTTGATCGGCACCTGCGCGGCGTCCCGTGGCCAGGTCACCGACAGTTGGCCGGTGAACGGCCGCCGGCCGAACAGCACGTCCGCCACCCCGGCGCCCTCGCTGCCCGGAAGCCACGAGGCGACCAGCGAGTCGATCTCGCCGAGCTGGTCGCTCAGCACCTGCGGCCGCCCGGACACCACCAGCACGACGCACTTGGCGATGGCGGCACAGACCTTGTCCACCACGGCCTTGTCCCCCGGCTGCAGGCTGAGCGACTTCTCCTCCTGCTGCGGCGTGGTGCACCAGCCGCACTCCGGACCGCCGACGTCGCCGTAGCCCTCGGCGTACGGGGTCTCCCCCACCACCACGACGCCCACGTCGGCGCCCGCGGTGGGCGCCGAGGCGTCGGCGCTGTACGTCACCTGGGCGCCCGGCGCCACCTGGTGGATGCCCTCCAGGATCGAGGTGCCCGGAATGGCGTCCTGGCCGGACTGGCCCTGCCAGGTGATGGTCCAGCCGCCGGCCTGGTTACCCAGGTCGTCGGCGTTGCGGCCGGCCACGTACAGCTTGGCGTTGCGGCGCAGCGGCAGCACGTTCCCGCTGTTCTTCAACAGCACCTGCGACTTCGCTGCGGCCTCCCGGGCCAACGCCCGGTGCGCCGGGCTGCCCACCTGGTCGACGTTGTCGGCCGACGCGTACGGGTGCTCGAAGAGGCCCAGCTGGAACTTCTTGCGCAGGATCCGGCGCACCGCGTCGTCGATCCGGGCCTGGCTGACCCGGCCGGCGTTGACCTCGGCCAACAGCAGGTCCTCGAACTGCTTGGCGGTGTTGGGCTCCATGAACATGTCGATGCCGGCGTTCACCCCGGTCCGCACCTTGTACGCGGTGAGGCCGCCGTTGTCCGGCTCGGCCGGGTCCGGGATCTGGTGGATGCCCTCCCAGTCCGAGATGACGAAGCCGTCGAAGCCGATCTTCCGCTTGAGCACGTCGGTGATCAGCTCGCGGTTCGCGTGCATCTTGGTGGGATTGCCCACCCCGTCCTCGGTCCAGTCCACACTGGAGAACGACGGCATCACGCTGCCGACGTCGTGCCGGTGCACCGCGGCCACGTACGGGGCCAGATCGATCCGGGCGAAGTCGGCCCGGTTGGTGACCGTGACGCCCTGGTCGATCGGATACTTCTGGTCGTACCAGGGCTTGCCCTCGTTCGACTGGGCGATCTCGGTGTTGTACTCGGTGTCGCCGTCGCCCGCGTAGTGCTTGGCGGTGGCCAGCACCCGGTCGGCGTCGTCGAGCTGGCCCGGCCGGCTGCCCTGGAGGCCGTCGATGACGCTTTCCATGCGCACCACCAGGGCCGGGTCCTCGCTGAAGCTCTCGTAGCTGCGGCCCCACCGCTCGTCGCGGGTGACGCAGACGCACGGCGCGAAGTCCCACGGGATCCCGGTGGCCCGCACCTCGGCCGCGGTGGCGTGCCCCACCCGCTCGGCCAGCCCGGGGTCCCGGGTGGCGCCGAGGCCGATGTTCTGCGGAAATACGGTGGCGCCGTACACGTTGCCGTGCCCGTGCACCGCGTCGATGCCATAGATCATCGGGATGTGCAGCCGGGTGCTCAGCGCCTGCTCCTGGTACCGGTTGACCATCTCGACCCAGGCGGCCGGCGTGTTGCTGGCCGGCGTCGAGCCCCCGCCGGACAGCACCGAGCCGAGCTGCCACTGGGCGACCAGCGTCGGATCGGCGTCCACCGCGGCCCGCTCGGCCTGGGTCATCTGGCCGATCTTCTCGGTCAGGGTCATCCGGCGCAGCAGGTCCTCGACCCGCTGGTCGACCGGGCGGTGGGCGTCAAGGTAGAGGGGGGATCCGGCGCCAGCGGCGCCGGTGGTGGCGGTCGGTCCGGTCGCGGCGCCGGCGGCCTGCGCCGGCACCAGCGAGGTGACCAGGGCGCCGATGCCGACCAGTGCGGCAAGTCCGCGCCTGGGACGCCACCCGAAGGGTGATCGCATGTCGGTCCTCTCCGGGGGTGGCGGACGCCCGGCGACCCCTGCGGTGCCGGACCAACCCTCCCCCGCTACCGATCGATCTTTGCCACCGTTTCCGGAATCCGTCAACATTCTTGCCGATTGATTTCGGGCGCGCTCCCACCACGCGGCCGTCGCCGGCGCGTCGGCCGCCCCACACGCCGAGTATCGGCCGGGCGCGGCGAAGCGGCCCGCGCCGAGGGGCGCGGGCCGCTTCCGAGCTGGTACGGCCGCCGGGGTCAGGCCGGGGCCGCCCCCGAGGGCAGGTCGGTGGAGGAGCCGGTCCGCTGCCGCGGCACGTCGTCGCCGGCGTCCTCCGCGCTGAGCGGCGTGGCGATGTCCTCCAGCGACTTCCGCTCGGCGTTGATGCCGAGGAACGCGGCCACGATCCCGCCGGCGATCATCACGAGGGCGCCGACCACGAACGCCAGCACGGTGTCTCCCACCTTGCCGGTGCTCACCAGCTTCGAGAAGATCAGCGGGCCGGTGATGCCGCCCGCGGCGGTGCCCAGCGCGTAGAAGAACGCGATGGCCAGCGCCCGGGTCTCCATCGGGAAGATCTCGCTCACCGTCAGGTAGGCGGCGCTCGCCCCGCAGGAGGCGAAGAAGAGCACCACGCACCAGCAGGCCGTCATCGTGGTGCCGTTCAGCACCCCGGCGTTGAACAGCAGCGCCGTGCCCAACAGCAGCAGACCGGACAGGATGTACGTGCCGGCGATCATGATCCGCCGCCCGACGGTGTCGAACAGCTTGCCCAACAGCAGCGGGCCGGCCAGGTTGCCCAGCGCGATCACCGCGAAGTAGTAGCCGGTCTTGCCGGACGGCACCTTGAAGAACGTCTCGAGGATCTGCGCGAACCCGAAGGTGATGGCGTTGTAGAGGAACGCCTGCCCGATAAAGAGCGAGAAGCCCAGGATCGCGCGCCGCGGATAGCGGGCGAACAGGGTGTGCGCGATCGTGAGGAAGCCGATCGACTTGCGCTGCCGGATCGTGATGGTCTGGTCGGCCTCCGCCAGGTCCTTGCCGGTCTCCCGCTCCACCTCCCGCTCGACGCCCGTGACCAGCTGTTCGGCCTCGTCGCCGCGGCCGTGGATGAACAGCCAGCGCGGGCTTTCCGGCACGTGCCGGCGGACCAGCAGGATGACCAGGCCGAGGACCACGCCGAGGCCGAAGGCCACCCGCCAGCCCACGTTCACCGGCAGGCCGTTGAGCAGCGGTACGGTCAGCAGCGCGCCGACCGCCGCGCCGGCCCAGAACGTGCCGTTGATGATCAGGTCGATCCGGCCGCGGTGCCGGGCCGGGATCAGCTCGTCGATGGCCGAGTTGATGGCCGCGTACTCGCCGCCGATGCCCATGCCGGTCAGGAACCGGAACAGGAAGAACCACCAGGAGTTGAAGGCCAGCGCGGTCAGCGCGGTGGCCGCCAGATAGACGGCCAGCGTGATGAGGAAGAGCTTCTTGCGGCCGAGCCGGTCGGTCAGCCAGCCGAAGAAGAGCGCGCCGACGCAGGCGCCCGCCACATAGAGCGCCGCGGCCAGGCCGGTGATCTGCGACTGGCTGATCGACAGGCCGCTGCCGGGCTTGGAGATCGCGCCGGAGAGGTTACCGACGATCGTCACCTCGAGGCCGTCGAGGATCCAGACGGTGCCCAGGCCGATGACGATCATCCAGTGCCAGCGGGACCAGGGCAGCCGGTCCAACCGTGCGGGCACATTGGTGCGGATTGTGCCGGTCGATGCGTCGCTCATCGCGACGCCCCAACGGGTTCGATGATCTCCGGCCCCGCCCCGTCGCGGGCGGCCGGCGCGCTCAGCTCGTTCATGACCGGGGCAGTTGCCCAGCTCACGCTCGCGCTAATCGTCCGTCGGCCCAGATCACAGAGAGCGATCGAAACGCCACCGAAGGTGCGGCGCCGGGCGCCGGCATAATGCTCCGGTGGACACGACGAGCGGCCCGGACGACGGCGCCGAGGTGGCGGCCTCGCTCGCCGAGCGGCTGTCCCGGTTGACGTTCCTGGAGCGGAGCACCGACGAGGTGACCGAACTGCTGGCCGAGGCGGTGGCCGGCTGGGGCCGGGAACGCGGCTGGCGGGTCTACCGCCGGGCCGCCAGCGTGCTGCCGCTGCCGCCGCCGTACGAGCACCGGCGGTCCGTGGTCGACGTGGCCTGCGCCCGGCCCGACGGGCGGCCCGTGGTGATCGAGATCGACCACGGGAGCCGGCGCCGGTCGGTGGCGAAGCTGCTCGCCGAGGCGGCCGCCGGCCGGGTGGCCGTGTGGGTCCGCTGGGGCGAGCGCCCGGCCGAGCGGCCACCCGACCCGGTCCGCCTGGTCACCGTGCCGGTGACCGGCCGCCGGTCGGTCGCCGGGGAGCGGCGGTACTCCCGGGTCCCGGCGACCGACCGGCCACCGCCCCCGCACACCGGGCCGGCCCCGGCCGGCGCCGAACAGGACGGCCTGTTCGGCGCCGGAGCGGAGCCCGGGGAGGACCGCCCGGGTGTCAGTTGACGTAGATGTTCGGGCTGCCCGTACGGCTGACGTCCGTGATCGGCCCGTAGCTGGCCGTGAAGTAGCCGTTGGCGAAGCAGGTGCCAGGCCCGGAGGTCCGGTTGAACTGCTGGTTGGTGAAGCTGATCGACAGCGACGCGTTGGACGCGGCGCCGGTCAACGTGTTGCCGTTGGCCTGGTAGGCGCAGGTGATGTTGCCGAGCAGCGTCTTGAGCACGATCGTGGTCTGGATCGGCTTGGCGGCTGTACCCGTGATCTTCACGGTGCCGCCGCTGGCCACGGTGGTGGCGTACGGCAGGTTGCCGACGGTGATGCTGGCGACGCCGGTCGTGCCGATCACGTTGCTGGTGCAGCTGCTGGCCGTGAAGGTCTGCGAGGTGAGCGACTCGGTGGCCGTGCCGGGGGCCGGCGGGTTGGCGGTGATGGTGGCCGAGAAGCTCGACGCCGAGCACTTGATCCCGGTCGTGCCGGTCGCCGACGAGTAGAAGTTTGCCGTGGTGCCGGTCTTCAGGCTGGCGTTGGCCACGTCGCCGACCGGGACGTTCGTCCCGCCGGCGCTGCCGTACGTCAGCACGTCGACCGCCTGGGTGGATCCGCCGGCGGCGACCGCCGGACCGGCGGCCACGACGGCGAGGAGCGTGCCCGCCGCGACGGCGGCGAGGCGTCCGTACCGTTGCATGATGTCTTCCCTTCGTCCGGGGGCTGGATGGAGCGGCGGTGATCGGCCCGGTGCGGCCGCAGGCGGTCGAGCCGGGACGTGTACGTCAGCCGCCGGAGGCGGCTATCGCGGCGGTGAGTTCGGCGAGGCTCGGGTCGATGGCCAGCGAGGTGTTGTTCGGGCCGAAGACGACGGCGTTGCGACCGTCCGCGGAGGGCAGCCCGAAGGCCCACTGTCATGTTCGCTCCTCACCTGTGCTGGGTGCGCGATGGCGGGCCCGGCCGGGCTGCCCCTGGACGTGCGGCATCGCGGCCGGGCGGGTGGACCGGTTCAGGGCGGTCGGGATCCGCTGCGCCGGCTCGGCAGGCTGGCGGGTTTCGGCCAGCGCAGGGCGGAGCCGGCCCGTGTCCGGGCCCGGATGAGCTGGTTGGCGTGTCGGAAGCCGCCGCGGGACTGACCGTGGGCTCAGGCTGTGGCGCCGCGGCTGCGCCGCGTCACCTGTCGCTTTCCGGCCTTGGTGGTCGAGAGACCGTCGGCCATACTGAGGACCATCAGCCCTCCCTCGGCACATGTTGGTCCCGGTCCCCGGTTACCACTGGTGTCGCCTCCGGGACTGACCGTGGGGAAGTTATAAACCTCGGAGAGTCGCAAAGTCAAGCACATCAGACTCAGGGAGATCGATGTCCACGGCCATCTTCAGCGGCGCCTCCGACTCGACCGCCCCCCTGCCGGGCGCCCGCGAGGGGCGGGACCCCAGCCGGGCGATCAAGCGCGGGCCGCGGCGCCAGCCGGCGGAGGTCGTCGCCGCCACGCAGCGGGACCGCCTCTTCGACGGCCTGGTGCACACGGTGGCCGAGAAGGGGTACGCGAACGCCCGGGTGAGCGACATCTGCCAGGCCGCCGGCGTCACCCGCCCCGCCTTCTACGCGCTGTTCGAGGGCAAGGAGGACGCCTTCCTGGCCACCTATCGGCACGGGACCGGGGTGCTGCTGCGGATGATGGAGTCGGCGTACGCGGAGGCGGCGGACTGGCGGGACGGCGCCCGCCGCGCCCTGCGGGTGCTGCTCGACGTGCTGGCCAGCGTGCCCGCCTTCGCCACCATGGCCATCGTCGAGATCGATGCCGTCGGCCCCGCGGCCCGGCGGGAGCGGGACGCGCTGCTCGAGAAGTTCCACGCGTTCTTCGCGGAGGCACGGCCCAGGCCCGACGTCGCGGCGCCGGACGAGCTGGTCGGATCCGTCGTGGGCGGGATCTACGCGACCATCCACCGGCGGGTTGCGGCCGGCCGGGTGGCGGACCTCCCAGCGCTGCTGCCGACGCTGACCTACTTCATGGCCGTGCCCTTCCTCGGCCGGTCGGGCGCCGCCCGAGAGGCCATCACCGCGGCGGACGGCGGCGGTTCCCCGGCCACCGCCCCGTGCGCCGCGCCGTCCTGACGATATCGTCGCAGGTCAGAAATCAGCGAGGTTTCTGATCATTTTAAAATTGATCGCGATCTTGTTTGATCGTTGTTTCAAGCTATTGACCGACGTGGTACCGAGCGGTAACTTCCAGCGTATTGGAGTCGCTCGGAAGCGCCGCCGAAACCACAAGGACCGCATCGGCCGACGACCATTCCGGACGACCCCGCCGATCCTTGCCGTGAAAGTGATCAAAGGGGGCCTCATGTCTTCCGCCGATGTTTCCGGATCGAGGGCTCCCGGCAAGGTGCGCTGGCGGCGCTTCGCCGGCATGCTGCTCACCGCCGGCGTGGCCGGCGGGGCACTGGCGATGCTGACCGCGCAGGGCGTCCTGGCCGCCCAGTTCTCGGTTTCCGGCATGCCGTTCACGGTCACCGCGGACAAGCTGTCAGGAACGGGTTTTGAACAGTTCGCCACGCTCGACCACATGATCGAGAACAGCCCCAACGAGGGCGACACCGGAGGGCAGTTGGTGCTCATCGTGTCGGCCATCGACCGGGCCGAACTCACCAATCTCTGCCAGAGCGTAAGCCTCGGCGGGATGAACCTGAAGATCACGGCGGGCGACAACGGAAAGGCCGTAACGGCGCACACCCTGGTGGTCGACTCCGACTCGATCACCGGCAACGCGTCCTTCGACGACATCGACATCGGCCAGGACGCGAGCACCCTGGACCGGGTGCCGGGCGTCAAGGGCAACCCCGGGGTCTTCGCCCAGCAGGCCCGGACGGTCACCATCCTCGACCTGCGACAGAACAACTACGCCACGACCGCGGCCGCGTTCAGCCTGCCGCACCTGCGGATGAGCTTCACCGACAGTGGCTGCTGAGCCCCTGGACGGCCGCCCCGGCGAGGTCGACCCGCGCCCTGAGCCCGCGGCCGACCCGCCGGCCGGCGATGCCGCGGCCGACCCGCCGGCCACCCAAGCCGAAGGCGACCCGCCAGCCGCCGAAGCGGCGGGTGACGCGAAGCCGCCGGACGGCGCCGGGCACCCGGCCGCCACCACCGGGTCGGGTAGCGTCCGGCTGGCCTGGCGCTCCTGGCGACGGTCCCGGCCCTTCTGGGGGGCGCTGCTGGTCATCCTGGGCGCGGCCGAGATCCTGACCTCGGTCCGCGCGCCGCTGCCGGTGATCCTGCACGTCGGCCCGCAGGGTCTGGCGGCCTACCTGGTGCCGCTCATGCTGCTGCTCTGCGGCGTCCTGCTGCTGGTGAACCCCGCACAGCGACTGTTCTACTCGGTCCTGGCCGTCGTGCTCGCCCTCGCCTCCTGGCTCACCTCCAACCTCGGCGGCTTCCTCGTGGGCCTGCTGCTGGGGATCCTTGGCGGCGCGCTCGCCTTCGCGTGGACCCCGATCCCGGGCCCCGGTGGCGCCGGCAGGCGCGACACCGCCGGCGCGCACCGCGCCGACCCCGCCTGATCCATAGCTCCCCGCGATCCTGCGCGAGCGCGATCCTGCGCGAGTGGCGGGCGGCTCGCGCGCGAGGTCGCGGTTGTTCCTATCGAAGGGCAAAGCGGGCTACGTCGGCCCCGCGCGTTTCGGCTCCCCCGCCGCCTCCGGTTTGTGACGATTGGCCGGGTAGGCGGCCGGCGGCGGGCCGGCGGGCGGCGACGGGGGCGTGACGGGTGGATCGGACGAAGGCGCGCCGAGCCCGCCGGCCCGCCCGACCCGTCCAGCGCTGGCTGCTGCAGGGACTCGGCCCCGAGCACAGCGGCCCGCACGCGGCGCCCGAGCCGGCCCACCAGCGGCGGTGGTGGCAGGTCATGTGCCTGACCGGCCTCGACTACTTCTCCACGCTCGGCTACCAGCCCGGCATCGCGGCGCTGGCCGCCGGCGCGGTCGCCCCGCTGGCCACCCTGGTGCTCGTGGCGCTCACGCTGCTCGGCGCGCTGCCCGTGTACCGCCGGGTGGCCCTGGAGAGCCCGCACGGCCAGGGCTCGATCGCGATGCTGGAACGGATCCTGCCGCGGTGGAGCGGGAAGTTCTTCGTGCTGGTCCTGCTCGGCTTCGCGGCCACGGACTTCATCATCACCATCACCCTGTCGGCCGCCGACGCCACCGCGCACGTCCTGGAGAACCCGTACCTGCCGGGCGGGCTGCGAGGCGCCCAGGTGCCGCTGACGCTGCTGCTCATCGCGTTGCTGGGCGCCGTCTTCCTGCGCGGCTTCCGGGAGGCCATCGGCATCGCCGTGGCGCTGGTCGGGGTCTACCTCGCGCTCAACGCCGTGGTCATCACCGTGTCCCTCGGGCAGCTGCTAACCCACCCGGCCGCGCTGGCCGCCTGGAAGGTCGCCCTGTTCCGGCAGCACCCGCACCCGCTGGGCATCGCGCTGGTGGCGCTGGTCGTGTTCCCCCGGCTCGCGCTCGGGCTCTCCGGGTTCGAGACCGGCGTGGCCGTGATGCCGCTGATCCGGGGGAAGCGCGGCGAGCAGCCACGCCGTCCCGAGGGCCGGATCCGCGGCGCCCGCCGGCTGCTCACCACGGCCGCCCTGATCATGTGCGTCTTCCTCGTCACCAGCAGCGTCGTCACCATCATGCTGATCCCGGCGCCCGAGTTCGCCGCGGGCGGGCGGGCCAACGGCCGCGCCCTCGCGTACCTGGCGCACGCCTATCTCGGCAACGGGTTCGGCACGGTCTATGACCTCAGCACCGTGCTGATCCTCTGGTTCGCCGGCGCCTCGGCGCTGGCCGGCCTGCTCAACCTCATCCCCCGCTATCTGCCCCGGTACGGCATGGCGCCCAACTGGGCCCGGGCGGTCCGACCGCTCACCCTGGTGCTCACCGGCATCTCGTTCCTGATCACCATCGTCTTCCGGGCCGACGTCACCGCGCAGGGCGGGGCGTACGCCACCGGAGTCCTGGTGCTGATCACCTCGGCCGCCGTGGCGGTCACGCTGTCGGCCCGGCGGCGCCGGCAGCGGCGGCAGGTGATCGCCTTCGCGGCCATCACGGCGGTGCTGGTCTACACCACCGCCGCCAACGTCTTCGAACGGCCGGACGGGGTGAAGATCGCGTCCCTGTTCATCCTCGGCATCGTGGGCACCTCGCTGCTGTCCCGCGCGCTGCGCGCCACCGAGCTGCGGATCAGCGAGGTGTCGTTGAGCAAACCGGCGCGCCGGCTGGTCGACGAGGCCGCGGCCCACGGCGAGCTGCGGATCTTCGCGAACGAGCCGCAGGGACGGGACGAGTCCGAATACCGGGCAAAGGCGGCCGAGGAGTGCGCCGACAACAACCTCGGGCCAAACCAGCCGGTGCTGTTCATGGAGGTGACGGTGCGGGACCCGTCGGAGTTCGAGGCGCACCTCACCGTGCACGGCGAGGAGCGGTACGGGTACCACATCCTGCGGATCGAGGGGCCGAGCGTGGCCAACGCGATCGCCGCGCTGCTGCTGCACCTGCGCGACCGTACGGGCCGGCTGCCGCATGTCTACTTCGACTGGGCCGAGGGCAACCCGGTGGCCCACCTGCTGCGCTATCTCTTCTTCGGCGACGGCGAGGTGGCGGTGGTGACCCGCGAGGTGCTGCGGCAGGCCGAGCCGGACCGCCGCCGGCGGCCGCACGTGCACGTCGGCTGAACCGGACGTAGGGTGGCGATCACCTGCCACCGGCGCCGGGAGGTGACGACGTGGCAACCGCGGACCAACCGCCCGACCGGGTCGCTCTCTTCGTGACCTGTTTCAACGATACGCTGTTCCCGCAGGTCGGCCGGGCCACGGTGACGCTGCTGGAACGGCTCGGCGTCACGGTCGACTTCCCGCTCGGCCAGACCTGCTGCGGCCAGCTGCACTTCAACTCCGGCTACCGCCGGGAGTGCGAGCCGCTGGTGGACCGGTTCGCCGAGGTGTTCGCGGACTACCCGGCGGTGGTCACCCCATCCGCGTCCTGCGCGGCCATGGTGCGGCACCAGCACCCGGTGCTGCGGCCGGACCGCACGCCGCCCCCGGTGTACGAGCTCAGCGAGTTCCTCGTCGACGTGCTCGGGGTGACGGACGTGGGCGCCTCGTTCCCGCACCGGGTCGCCTGGCACACCACCTGCCACTCCCGACGGATGCTGCGGATCGGCGACCGGCCGGCGCGGCTGCTGGCCGAGGTGCGCGGCCTGGACCTGCTGCCGCTGACCCACCCCGAGCAGTGCTGCGGGTTCGGCGGCACGTTCAGCGTCAAGAACCCGGACACCTCGGTGGCGATGGGCGACGACAAGGCCGACGACGTGCTCGACACCGGCGCCGAGCTGCTGGCCGCCGCGGACACCTCCTGCCTCATGCACATCGGCGGGCTGCTGTCCCGGCGCGGGGCGCCCGTCCGGCCCGTACACCTGGCGGAGATCCTGGCCGCGACGGAGCCGGCGCCATGACCGCGGCCGCGACCGGCGGCGGCGCCGGCGGCGCGACCAGCGCAACCACCGACGGCGCGACCGGCGGCGGCGGCGCGACCGGCGGCGGGCATCCGACGTTCCTCGGCATGCCGCCGTTCCCGCGCACCGCCCGGGCGGCCCTGGCCGACCCGCAACTGCGGGCCAACCTGGCCCGGGCCACCGCCACCATCGGGGCCAAGCGCGAACGCACGGTCGCGGAGCTGCCGGACTGGGAGGAGCTGCGCCGGGCCGGCGCGGCCATCAAGGACCGGGTCCTGGCCGACCTGCCGGAGCTGCTCGAACAGCTGGAGGCCGCGGTCACCGCGGCCGGCGGCACGGTGCACTGGGCCCGGGACGCCGCCGAGGCCAACGCGATCGTGGCCGGCATCGCCAAGGCGCACGGCGCCCGGGAGGTCGTCAAGGTCAAGTCGATGGCCACCCAGGAGATCGAGCTGAACGCGGCCCTGGCGGCCGAGGGCATCGAGGCGTGGGAGACCGACCTGGCCGAGCTGATCGTGCAGCTCGGCCACGACCTGCCGTCGCACATCCTGGTTCCGGCCATCCACTACAACCGGGGACAGATCCGGGACGTCTTCGTCCGGGAGATGGGCCGGGTCGGCCGGCCCGCCCCGGACGGCATCGGCGACCGGCCGGCCGAGCTGGCCGAGGCCGCCCGGCTGCACCTGCGGGAGAAGTTCCTCCGCGCGCCGGTCGCGGTCTCCGGCGGGAACTTCGCGGTGGCCGACACCGGCACGATCGTCGTGCTGGAGTCCGAGGGCAACGGGCGGATGTGCCTGACCCTGCCGCCCGTGCTGGTCACCGTGCTCGGCATCGAGAAGGTCGTGCCGACCTGGAGCGACCTGGAGGTCTTCCTCCAGCTGCTGCCCCGGGCGTCCACGGCCGAGCGGATGAACCCCTACACCTCGACCTGGACCGGGGTCACCCCCGGCGACGGGCCGCAGGTGTTCCACCTGGTGCTGCTGGACAACGGCCGGTCGGGGACGCTGGCCGACCCGGTCGGCCGGCAGGCGCTGCGCTGCATCCGCTGCTCCGCCTGCCTCAACGTGTGCCCGGTCTACCAGCGCACCGGCGGCCGGGCGTACGGCTCGGCCTACCCGGGCCCGATCGGCGCGATCCTCACCCCGCAGCTACGCGGCATCAACCAGCACGCGGTGGACGAGCAGACGGCCTCGCTGCCCTTCGCCTCCTCGCTCTGCGGCGCCTGCTTCGACGCCTGCCCGGTACGGATCGACATCCCCGAGGTGCTGCTGCACCTGCGCGCCCGGGTGGTGGACCGGCAGCGCGGCCACCTGGCCGAGCGGGCCGCGCTGGCCACCGCGGCCGCGACGCTGGACCGGCCCGGCCGGCTCGCCGCGGTGCAGCGGGTGGCCGGCGGGCTGCTGGGCGGCCGGCGGCGGCTCCGGCTGCGCGGCCCGGGCTGGCTGGGCGCCTGGTTCGGGGCCCGGGATCTGGCCCCGCCGGCCCGCGAGTCGTTCCGGCGCTGGTGGCGGAGGAACCGGGGATGAGCGACCCGACGCGTGACCGCCCGGTGCGCCATCCGGCTGGCGGGGATGCGCGGGCGGAGATCCTGCGCCGGCTCCGGGGCGCGCTGGCCGATCGGCCGCGGCCGGCCGAGGTGCCCCGGGACTACCGCCGGGCCCTCGGACCCGGCGTGGACGTGCTCGACCTGTTCGCCGAGCGGGCCGCCGACTACCGGGCCACCGTGCACCGGGTGACGGAGCGCGAGTTGCCGTCCGCGCTGGCCGCGGTGGTGGCGGAGGCGGCCACGCCCGGGACGCCGGCGACGGCGAAGACGGCGGACGCCGAAACGGCCGCGACCAGGACGGCCGAAGCGGGCACGGCCGCGACCAGGACGGCCGAAGCGGGCACGGCCGCGACCAGGACGGCCGACGCCGGGATCGCCGACGCCGGGACGGGGCGAGCGGGCCACGGCCGGCTCGTCGTGCCGCCCGGCCTGCCGCCGGAGTGGCACGCCGGGCTCGCCGTCGAGGTGGACGACCCGCCGCTGCCGGCGGACCGGTTGGACCGGGCCGCCGGGGTGCTCACCGCGGCGGCCGTGGCGATCGCCCTCACCGGCACGGTGGTCCTCGACGCGGGTCCCGGGCAGGGGCGGCGGGCCATCAGCCTGCTGCCCGACCTGCACCTGTGCGTCATCCGCGCCGACCAGGTGGTGGGCACGGTGGCCGAGGCGCTGGCCCGGCTCGATCCGCGGCGTCCGCAGACCTGGATCAGCGGGCCGTCGGCCACCAGCGACATCGAACTGGACCGGGTCGAGGGCGTGCACGGCCCGCGCAACCTGCACCTGTTCCTCGTGCGGCCGGGGCGGGGCTGCTAGAAACGGTACGGGTCGTCCGCGCCCCCATCGATCCGGAACCAGAAGGGTGCGTGCGCGCCAGATGAGCGAGACCACCAGCGAGTCCCCCGCCCGACCGTTCGGCTGGGCGGTCCACGGCGACGGCCGGACCATCCGACCCGGGGCGGTGGTGGGCCCGCACGAGCGGCTGTCCTGGCCGCGCACCGTCGGGGTGGGCGTCCAGCACGTGGTCGCCATGTTCGGGGCCACCTTCACCGTTCCGCTGATCACCGGCTTCCCGCCGGCCACCACGCTGTTCTTCTCCGGCCTGGGCACCATGCTGTTCCTGCTGCTCACCCGCGGCCGGGTGCCGTCGTACCTCGGCTCGTCGTTCGCGTTCATCGCGCCGGTGCTGGCGGCGAAGGCCGGCGGCGATCTGGGCCCGGCGCTGGGCGGGATCCTGGTCACCGGCGCCCTGCTGGCCGTGGTGGGCCTGCTGGTGCAGGCGGTGGGGGCGCGGTGGATCGACGCGCTCATGCCGCCGGTGGTGACCGGCGCGATCGTCGCGCTCATCGGCCTCAATCTCGCGCCCACGGCCTGGAACGGCGGCGGCAACGGCGGGGTACGCGCTCAGCCCGGCGTCGCGGTGGTCACCATCGCGGCGATCCTGCTGGCCACGGTGGCGTTCCGGGGCTTCCTCGGCCGGCTGTCGATCCTGCTCGGTGTGGTGCTGGGCTGGTTGTTCGCGGCCGCCGTCGGTGGGCTCGACCCGGCCGCCACCCACCGGCTGGCCGAGGCCGCCTGGGTGGGGCTGCCCCGGTTCCACGCCCCGAGCTTCGGCTGGCGGGCCATCGCGCTGATCGTGCCGGTGATCCTGGTGCTGATCGCGGAGAACGCCGGACACGTCAAGGCGGTCGCCGCGATGACCGGGCGCAACCTGGACCGGGAGATGGGCCGGGCGTTCCTCGGCGACGGGCTGGCCACCATGCTGGCCGGCGCGGGCGGCGGCTCGGGCACCACGACGTACGCCGAGAACATCGGGGTGATGGCGGCGACCCGGGTGTATTCGACGGCCGCCTACTGGGTGGCCGGCGCGGCCGCCGTGCTGCTGGGGCTGAGTCCGAAGTTCGGCGCGCTGATCCTGACCGTGCCGGCGGGCGTGCTCGGCGGGGCCACGACGGTGCTGTACGGCCTCATCGCCGTGCTCGGCGCGCGGATCTGGCTGGAGAACCGGGTCGACTTCCACGATCCGGTGAACCTGATGACCGCGGCCGTGGCGGTCATCATCGGTGCGGCCAACTACACCCTGACCGCCGGGGACCTGTCGTTCAACGGCATCGCGCTCGGCTCGGCCGCGGCCCTGGCCGTCTACCACCTGATGCGGCTGGTCGCCCGACTGCGCGGCCGGTCTAGCCCGGACCCCACCCCCGACACCGAGGTGCCCGAAGCCCCGATCTGAGCCGTTCCGGTTCCCTCGACGGACCGGGCCGGGGAACTACACGCGATGTGTATACGCGATGTGTATAGTGGTCGGCATGACGATCGGTCAGACCTTCCTCGGCCTGCTTGAGGCCGGTCCCCGGCACGGCTACGACCTGAAGCGCAGCTACGACGAGCGGTTCGGGCAGGCCCGGCCGCTGCCGTTCGGCCAGGTCTACGCGACGCTGTCCCGGCTGCTGCGCAGCGGGCTGGTCGAGGTGGACGCGGTGGAGCCGGGCGGCGGCCCCGAGCGCAAGCGCTACGCGATCACCCACGCGGGGGTCACCGACGTCGCCCGCTGGCTGTCCGTCCCGGAGAAGCCCGACGCGTACCTGCAGAGCGTGCTCTACACGAAGGTCGTCCTCGCGCTGCTCACCGGCCGGTCCGCGGCCGACCTGCTGGACGTGCAGCGCGCCGAGCACCTGCGGATGATGCGCGAGCTGACCCGGCGCAAGTCCGCAGACGACCTCGCCGAGCAGCTCATCTGCGACCACGCGCTGTTCCACCTGGAGGCCGACCTGCGGTGGCTGGAGCTGACCGCGGCCCGCCTCGACGAGCTGGCCGCGCGGGTGAAGGCATGACCGCCCCGCACGCCGGGTCCGCGCCGCCCGGCCCCGGGTCCGCGCCCGCCGAGCCCGGGTCCGCGCCGGCTGGCGCCGAGCCGCTGCTGGTCGGGGAGGACGTACACAAGTCCTTCGGTACCACCGCCGCGCTGGCCGGCGCCTCGCTGCGGGTCGACGCCGGCGACATGGTGGCCGTGATGGGCCCGTCCGGTTCCGGCAAGTCCACCCTGCTGCACTGCCTCGCCGGGATCGTGCCGGCGGACTCCGGCGAGGTGCGCTACCGGGGTCGCGACCTGCGGTCCATGCCGGACGCCGAACGCAGCGCGCTGCGCCGCCGCGAGTTCGGCTTCGTCTTCCAGTTCGGCCAGCTGGTGCCCGAGCTGACCTGCCTGGAAAACGTGGCCCTGCCGCTGCGGCTGGAGCGGGTGCACCGGCGGGCCGCCGAAGGCCGGGCCGCCGAGTGGCTGGACCGGTTGGAGGTCGGCGACGTGGCCGGCAAGCGGCCGGGCGAGATCTCCGGCGGTCAGGCCCAGCGGGTGGCCGTGGCCCGCGCGCTGGTCACCGCCCCCCGGGTGGTGTTCGCCGACGAGCCGACCGGCGCGCTGGACTCGCTCAACGGCGAGCGGGTGATGCGGCTGCTCACCGCGGCCGCCCGGGACACCGGTGCCGCCGTCGTGCTGGTCACCCACGAGGCGCGGGTGGCCGCGTACGCCGATCGGGAGGTCGTGGTCCGCGACGGCCGCACCCGCGCGGACCTGGCGGTGCGGGCGTGACCGACCTGTTGCTCGGGGCCCGGCTCGCGGTGACCGGCGGCCGGGACGGCTGGACCCGCACGGTGCTCACGGCGCTCGGCGTCGGGATCGGGGTGGCCCTGCTGCTGCTCGCGGCCGCCGTACCGGGCGCGCTGAGCGCGCACGGCGCCCGCACCGACGCGCGCGACAACACGCGGTTCGGCGAGCCCATCCCGCGGGCCGCGAACACCCTGCTGGTGGCCAACGTGGACACGCCCTTCCGGAACCGGTCCGTGCGTGGGCGGATCTTCCAGGCGGAGGGCCCGGACGCCCCAGTGCCGCCCGGGCTCACGGCGCTGCCCCGGCCCGGCGAGGCGGTCGTGTCCCCCGCGCTCCGTCGGCTGCTCGCCTCGCCGGAGGGCGCGCTGTTCGCGCCCCGGCTGCGCGGCGCCAAGGTGGTCGGCACGGTCGGCCGGGACGGTCTCGCCGGCCCCGGTGAGCTGGTGTTCTATCTGGGCAGCGACGCGCTGACGACCGACCGGGCGAGCCGGGTGGACTCGTTCGGCGGCGGTGACTCCGGGGAGGGACTCGGCCCGGTTCTCATCCTGTTGGTGGCCGTCGTCTTCGTCGTACTGCTGCTGCCCATCGCGGTCTTCCTGGCGGCGGCCGTGCGATTCGGCAGCGAGCGCCGGGACCGCCGGCTGGCCGCGCTGCGCCTGGTCGGCGCGGACGCGGCGATGACCCGCCGGATCGCCGCGGGCGAGGCGGCGGCCGCGGCCGGGCTCGGGCTGCTGGTCGGCGGCGCGCTCTTCGCGCTCGGCCGCCAGCTCGTGCCGCTGGTCACCCTGTGGGACATCAGCGTGTACGCCTCGGACGTGCGGCCCGCGCCGGTTCTGGTGGCGGTGATCGCGCTGGCGGTGCCGCTGGTGGCCGTCGCGGCCTCGCTGGTGGCGCTGCGCGGCGTGCTGGTCGAGCCGCTGGGGGTGACCCGCCGGGCCGGCACGGGGCGGCGCCGGCTGGGGTGGCGGCTGCTGCCGGTCGCCGGCGGGCTCGCGCTGCTGTACCCGCTGCTCGGTGCGATCCGCGACGGCGACGGACGCCGGGCCGGTTACCAGGTGGCGGCCGGCGCGGCGCTGCTGCTGATCGGGACCGTCACCCTGCTGCCCTGGCTGGTCGAGGCGGTCGTACGCCCGCTGCGCGGCGGGCCGGTGGCCTGGCAGCTCGCCGTCCGGCGACTGCAGGCGGACAGCGGCGGCTCGGCGCGGCTGGTCGGCGGACTCGCCGTGGCGGTGGCCGGGGTGATCGGGTTGCAGATGTTGTTCGCGGTGGCCCAGACCGAGTCCACCACCCGCACCGGCCAGGATCCCTCCCGGGCCACCCTCGAGGTTGAGGTTGAGGTGCCGGCCGCGTCCGGCGCGCGGGTGGTCGAGGACCGTCTGCTCGGCGCCCCAGGCGTGACGGGCGGCACCGCGACGCTGCGGGTCGACGCGCGCGACGCCACCGGTCCGGGCGATCTCCTGGGGCTGCGCGTCGGGGACTGCGCGGCGCTGTCCGAATTCGCCGTGCTGCCGGGCTGCGCCGACGGCCAGGTGTTCGCGGCCGACGGGCCGCCCGAGCAGAGAGCTGCGCCGCTGGAGCTGCGCCCCGGCCAGCGGCTGCTGGTCGGTCAGGACGTCGCCTGGACCGTGCCGGCGGCGGTGCCGCACGTGCCGGCCCGGGCCGACCCGGCCGGCTGGGCCGAGACGCAGCTGCTGGTCACACCTGGGGCCATAGATGTCGGTCGGATCGCTCTGATCGCGGGAGTCAGCGCCTTCCTGCGCACCGATCCGGCCGACCGAGACGCCATCGAGCGGCTCCGCAACATCGCGGCCGAACTCGACCGGTACGACGGTGGCGCCGTGAACCAGCTGTCGGCCACCCGGGAGGTCGGCAAGTTCGACTCGATCCGCCGGGGCCTGTACGCCGGCGCGGTGCTCACGCTGCTGCTGATCGGCGCGAGCATGCTGGTCGCGGTGCTGGAACAGCTGCGCGAGCGGCGCCGGCTACTGGCCATGCTGGTGGCGGTGGGCACCCGGCGGTCCACCCTGGGCTGGTCGGTGCTCTGGCAGGCCGCCGTGCCGGTCGGGCTGGGCCTGGTCCTCGCGGTCGGCTTCGGACTGGCGCTCGGCGCGATCCTGCTGCGCCTGGTCACCGTGCCGTTCGCGGTGTCCTGGCCGGTGGTGGGCGCCGCCGCTGGGTTGGCTGCCGGCACCGTGCTGCTGGTGACGGCGGGCAGCCTGCCGGCGCTCTGGCGGCTGACCCGGCCGGGCGGCCTGCGTACGGAATGACGCTCGGCGGCTGATCAGGACGGGCTCGCCCCTCCCGACGCTCGACCAGGCTGGGCCGGTCCCGACGCTCGATCAGGCCGGCTCGACGAGCCGGATGGCCCCGGAAGGGCACAGCTGGGCAGCCCGGCGGACGCCGGGGGTGAGGTCGGCCGGCGGACGCTGGATGCGCAGCATCACCAGGCCGTCCGCCTCGTCCTGGTCGAACACCTCCGGCGCGGCCCCGACGCAGTTGCCGGAGCTGCAGCAGGCGTCCCGATCCAGCTCGATGCGCGGACCGGTGAGCACGTCGTCGGCCATCCGGGACCCCCTCGTCCGAGGTCGGTCACGGTACCCAGCGCCCGAGCCGGTCACCACGTCCGCAGTTGGCCGCGCCGCGGCGACGGCTCGGGAATTCCATGACACTTGTCGTACCGGGGCGGCGGCGGCCCTCCATACGCTGATCGCATGAGGCAGCGCCGATTCCCGATCGTCACCGCCATCGTTCTTGGGCTGACCGCGGTCGCGGAGCTGCTGCAGTGGACGGTGCGGGGTTGGGGACCGGCGCTGGAGCGAGATCCGAACGGCCTCGCCTGGTCGCACTGGTGGCGCCTGTTCTCGCCGCTGCTCACCCAGATGGCCTCGCCCGGCGTCTCGGGGACCGCGCAGTTCGTCAGCAACATGGTGTTCCTCGCGGTCATCGGCGTCGGCGCCGAGCGCGTGCTGGGCCCGCGGTGGTGGCTCGTCGGCTATGTCGTGGGCGGCGTCGTCGGGCAGGCCACCGGCTACTGGCTGGAACCGCCTGGCGGCGGCACCTCGGTCGCCATCCTCGGCGTGGCGGCGCTGTTCGCGATGGCCGTCGCGCTGGGGGCGCCCGCGCCGGCGGTCTCGCTGATGTTCGTCGGCTACTTCCTCGCCGCGATCACCCTCACCAACCTCACGAGCTGGATCGCGGCCGTGGCAGTCATCGTGATCGGTGGGTGGCTCTACCAGTTCGCCCGCGGCCGCTGGCCGCGCCGGGCCGACCTCGCGCTGATCGGGGTCGCGGTGCTCGCCGCGGCGGTGCTGATCGGGATCGGCGACCATCACGGCTGGGCCTTCGCGGCCGGCATGGCGCTCACCCCGCTGTACCGGCTGTCGCGGCAACGCCGAACGCGCACCTCGGATTGCCTCGACCGCGAACCCGACCTCGTCACCTGACCGCTGGGACCCGGGCCGGCGTCGTCAGCGGAGGCCGTCGGCGGGGAGCTGCCGTACGGTGTCGCCCGGCGTGATCGTCGCGCCGACGATCACCCTCGCGTTGAGGCCGCGCAGGCGCAGCCGCTTGGCCTCGTCGGTCCAGACGAGTTTGTGGGCGTCGCGCCCGAACCGGGCGGCGAACTTGGCGCAGCCGGTGTGCGGCTGATCGGTCACCTCGATCACGGCCCGGTCGCCGATGGCCAGGCGGGAACCCGCCGGCAGGGCGTCGACGCTCAGGTCGAGATCGAGGTAGAGCTGGTCACCGGCCAGCGCCCAGGCGTCCCGGTCGGGACCGGCGATCAGCTCGATGAAGCGGGAGTTGATGACGTTCAGCTGCATGTCGGGGTGCGGCGACCGGTCGGCCGTTCGTGAGCTGGACCGCTGGCGCCAGGTGTCGCCGACCAGCCCCGCGTCGGGGTCCAGCTCGGCCCGGGCCAGCACCTCCCGGGCGTCGACGGCGGGCCGGCGGACGGCCAGCTCGAGGGTGCCGACACCGCGCGGGGAGCACCGCACGAGGGGCAGGCCCGCCATGATCTCGTCGAGGGTGCGATGGCGTACGGTGCTGGAGTTTGCCACGACCCGACTGTGCCCGACGCGCGCAAGCGGCGTCCAAGCCGTTCTCGAAACGCGGGAAGCCGGCGCGCGGCGGCGGTGACGGACAATGCCGGGATGACGATGGAGTTCCCTGAACCGACGGTTCCGGCAGCGGGACGAGCCGAGGTCTTCCTGCGCTACCTCGACCACTTCCGGGAGATGGTGCTGGCGAAGGTGGCGGCGCTGCCCGAGGACGAGCTGCGCCGGAGCAGGCTTCCCTCGGGATGGACCCCGCTTGAGCTGATCAAGCATCTGCGCCACGTCGAGTTGCGCTGGATCGAGTGGGGATTCCAGGGCCGGGAGGTGGCGGAGCCGTGGGGAGACCAGCGCGGGGACCGGTGGCACGTGGCGCCCGACGAGACCCGCGACACCCTGGTGACGGCGCTGCGGGCGCAGGGCGTACACACCGCAAGCGTGATCGCCGGCACCGACCTGGCGACCGTCGGGGTTCCCGGCCCGAGATGGGAGGGGGCGGAACCGCCTCCGCTGGAACGGGTGTTGTTCCACCTCCTGCAGGAGTACGCCCGGCACCTCGGACACCTCGACATCGTCACCGAACTCGCCGGCGGCCCGATCGGCGAGTAGGTCCGTTTCCCGCCATCGGGGCGGCCGGTCACCGCCCGACCGCACCCTCGGCACCTGCGCTGACACCCCCGCGACGGCCCGAGCGCCAAGGCCGGCGCCCTCCGCCGCTCGATTTGTGCCCGCCGGCCGGCGGCGGTAGGCAGGGGCAAGGACATCGATCACCCCTCGGAGGCCTCGATGCGGAAACGGCGGGGATTCTCGCTCGTCACACTCACGGTCTGCGCCCTCGTGGCCGCCCCCACGGCGGCCGTCGCCGGCCCGGCGGTCACCGGCCGCGCCGGCGCCGCAGGCGGAGGCGCCGCGAACGCGACGCGTGCCGGCACGGCGGGCGCGGCGCGGGCCGACCGCGCGGCCACCGGCGCCGTGCAGAAACAGGCCACGGCCGTCGGGCACGGCGGGGCGGTGGCCACGGTGGACCTGGACGCCACCCGCTCCGGGCTGGAGGTGCTGCGCCGGGGCGGCAACGCGGTCGACGCGGCCGTGGCCGCGGCGGCCACCCTGGGCGTGACCGAACCCTTCTCCTCCGGCATCGGCGGGGGCGGCTTCTTCGTGTACTACGACGCCCGCAGCCACCGGGTGTCCACGCTGGATGGTCGGGAGGCCGCGCCGGCCACCGCCACCGACAAGCTGTTCGTCGACCCGGCCACCGGGAAGGCGTACAGCTTCAACGAGGCGCGGGTCAGCGGGCTGTCCGTCGGGACGCCCGGCACGCTGGCCACCTGGCAGGAGGCGCTGCGCCGCTGGGGCACCCGCTCGCTCGGCCGGTCGCTGCAACCGGCCATCGGCGTGGCGTCCCGCGGCTTCACGGTGGATGAGACGTTCCGGAGCCAGGTGGCCGACAACGCGGCCGACTTCGGCCAGTTCACCTCGACCCGCGCGCTCTACCTGCCCGGCGGCCAGCCGCCGGCCGTGGGCTCGACGTTCCGCAACCCCGACCTGGCCCGGACGTACGCCGAAATCGCCCGGCGGGGCACGGACGCGTTCTACCGTGGGGACATCGGCCGGGACGTGGTGCGTACCGTCCAGCACCCGCCGGTGGCCGCGGACCCGGCGCCCGGGTGGGCGTACCCGATCCGGCCCGGCGCCCTCACGGCGCGCGACCTGGCCGACTACCGGGTCCGGCGGCCGGCGCCGACCCACGTCGACTACCGCGGCTTGGACGTGTACGGGATGGCCACGCCGTCCAGCGGCGGCAGCACGGTCGGCGAGGCGCTGAACATCCTCGAACGCTCCGACCTGCGCCACCTGGACGCCACCCAGGCGCTGCACCGGTATCTGGAGGCCAGCGCGCTGGCGTTCGCGGACCGCAACCGGTACGTCGGTGACGACACCCCGCGTCCGCTGCTCAACCAACTGCTCAGCGACGGTTTCGCGGGCGAGCGGGCCTGCGCGATCGATCCGACCCGGGCGCTGCCCAAGCCGGTGGCCCCGGGCGTGCCGGACGGCTCGTACGGCGGCTGCCCGACCGTCTCCGGCGGCGCGTTCGGGGGCAACGAACAGCACACCACCAACCTCACCGTGGCCGACCGGTGGGGCAACGTGGTCGAGTGCACGCTCACGATCGAGCAGACCGGCGGCAACGCCATGGTGGTGCCCGGGCGCGGGTTCCTGCTCAACAACGAGCTGACCGACTTCAACTTCACGCCCACCCAGGGCGACGCGCCGGACCCCAACCTGCCCGGCCCGGGCAAGCGGCCGCGCAGCTCCATCTCCCCCACGATCGTGCTCCGGGACGGCCGGCCGTTCCTCGCGGTGGGCTCGCCGGGCGGCTCGACGATCATCACGACGGTGCTGCAGATCCTGCTGGGCCGGCTCGATCTCGGGCTGGACCTGCCGGCGGCCATCGCCGCGCCCCGTGCCAGCCAGCGCAACACCGCAACGGTGAGCGCGGAACCGGCCTTCATCGACTCGGCGCAGGGCCGGGCGCTGGCCGCGCTGGGGCACGCCTTCACGAGCACGCCGGAGATCGGCGCGGCCACCGGCATCGAGTTCCTCGGCCACGGCCGGCTGCTCGCCGCGGCCGAACCGGTCCGCCGCGGCGGCGGCTCGGCGGCCGTCGTCCGTTAGCGCCCGGCCAGCCCGCAAGGAAGGGCCCCTTCTTATCGTTTTTCGTATAGGAAGGGGCCCTTCTTAACGGCCCGGCACCGCCCGGCGGCACCGCCCGCGCGGTGCGGGCGCGCGGTGCGGGCGCGCGGTGCGCGCGGTGCGGGCGGTGCGGGCGCGCGGTGCGGGCGTCGTTAACAGGGGGCCCTTCCTCTACCGAAAGCGATAAGAAGGGGCCCTTCCTTGCGGGACGTATGGCCCTGACCTCGCGGGCGGGGCGGGGGTGGGATGGGAGGGACGGAGCGGACCGACCCGAGGAGGCCAACCATGAAGGCTCTCGTCTACGGCGGACCGGGACAGCGATCCTGGGCCGAGGTTCCGGATCCGGCCATCGTCGACCCCACCGACGCGATCATCCGGGTGGACACGGTGACCATCTGCGGAACCGACCTGCACATCCTGGGCGGTGACGTCCCGACGGTCGCCCCCGGCCGCGTCCTCGGGCACGAGGCCGTCGGCACGGTGACCGCCGTCGGGCCGGCCGTCACCACGGTCGCCCCGGGCGACCGGGTGCTCGCCTCCTGCATCTCCGCGTGCGGCCGCTGCCGCTACTGCCGGGAGGGCAGCTACGGCCAGTGCCGCGGCGGTGGTGGCTGGATCCTCGGCCACCTGGTGAACGGCGTGCAGGCCGAGTACGCCAGGATCCCGTTCGCGGACCTGTCCACGTACCTCCTGCCGGCGGGCGTCAGTGACGAGGCGGCAGTGCTGCTGGCCGACATCCTGCCCACCTCGTACGAGGTGGGGGTGCTGAACGGCCGGGTGCGCCCGGGCGACACGGTGGCCGTGGTGGGCACCGGACCGATCGGCCTGGCCGCGATCCGCACCGCCCGGCTCTTCTCCCCCGGGCACATCGTGGCGATCGACCGGGCCGACAGCCGGCTCGAGGCGGCGAAGCGGGCCGGCGCGGACCTCACGCTGAAGCCGGACCAGGACCCGCTCGCGGCGATCGGCCGGCTCACCGGCGGGCTGGGCGCGGACGTGGTGATCGAGGCGGTCGGCACGCCGGCCAGCTTCGAGCTGTGCGCCACGCTGATCCGCCCCGGTGGGCACCTCGCGAACATCGGCGTGCACGGCAAGCCGGCTACGTTGCACCTGGAGGACCTCTGGATCCGCAACGTCACCATCACCACCGGGCTGGTGGACACCAGCTCCACGCCGACCCTGCTGCGAATGCTCGCCGGTGGTCAACTCGAGGTCGGCGACCTCATCACCCATCGGTTCCCGCTGGACGCGATGGCGGAGGCGTACGAGACCTTCGCCGACCCCGCGCGCTCCGGGGCCCTCAAGGTCGCGCTCAGCCGGGCCTGACGGCCACGACCGGGTGCGGAAAGGAGTCCGTCATGCGCAGATGGCGGGTACAGGACGTCATGAGCGGCGACGTGGCGACGGTGCGGGCGGACACCCCGTACCGGCGGATCGTCGACCTGCTCGCGAGCCGGCACGTCAGCGCGGCGCCGGTGGTGGACGACGAGCGGCGGGTCCTCGGCGTGGTCTCCGAGGCGGACCTGCTGCACAAGGTCGAGCTCATCGGTGAGCCGCACGAGTGGCGGGTCTTCGAGGGCAACCGGCGGCGCACCGCGCGGGTCAAGGCGGACGGGCTGGTGGCGGCCGATCTGATGACCGCGCCGGCCGTGACCGTCCTGGCCCGGGCCTCGGTGGTGGCGGCGGCCCGGCGGATGAGCGGGGAACGGGTCAAGCGGCTCCCCGTGGTCGACGACGTGGGCCGGCTGGTCGGCATCGTGTCCCGCGGCGACCTGCTGCGGGTCCACCTGCGGCCCGACGCCGACATCCGGCACGAGGTGGTGGACGAGGTCCTGCGCCGGGTGCTGGCCGTGGAGGACGGCATGGTGGAGGTCACCGTCAACGACGGCGTGGTCCGGCTGGTGGGCCGGCTGGACCGGGCGACCTCGGTCGAGATCGCGGGCCGGCTGGCGGCCCAGGTGAGCGGGGTCGTGGAGGTGCGGAACGAACTCGATTACGCCTTCGACGACACTCCCGGCGCGGCGCTGCGGGCCGGCCGCACCACGCTGATGGACATCGCCTGACGCCTGCGGGCGGTCGTGGCCCGCGCCGGCGTCAGGGCTTGCGGGCCACGACCCCGTAGATCGACGCCTCGTGCAGCGGCGGCAGCTGATCCGCCGGGACCTCCGGCCGCCACTCGCTGGCCGGCACGACCCCGGGCTCGACCGGCGCCAGGCCGCCGAGGAACCGCTCGATCTCGGCCCGGCTCCGCGGGTTGCCGTCCGGCCGGCGCCCGCCGGCGAACTGCGTGGACGCCCGCTCGGTGACGTCGGCCGCGAGGAAGTCGGTGGTGAAGTGGGTCAGCGCGAGGTAGCTGCCGGACGGCAGCGCGTCGACGAGCCGGGCCACCACGTCGTACGGGCCGTCGTCGTCGCCGAGGAAGTGCAGGACGGCGATCAGCATCAGCGCCACCGGCCGGGACAGGTCGAGGATCCGGCGCAGCTCAGGATCGGCCAGGATCCGGTCCGGGTCGCGCAGGTCCGCGTCGAGGTACGCGGTGGCGCCCGCGACCGAGCTGGTCAGCAGCGCGCGGGCGTGCACCAGCACCATCGGGTCGTTGTCCACGTACACGATGCGGGAGTCGGGCGCGACGGCCTGGGCCACCTCGTGCGTGTTGTCGGCCGTGGGGATCCCGGTGCCGATGTCGAGGAACTGCCGGATGCCCGCCTCGGCGGCGAGGAACCGGACGGCGCGGCGCAGGAAGGCGCGGTTCTCCCGGGCGACTGTCCGGATCGCCGGGTAGACGGCGGCGATCTGGTCGCCGGACTCCCGGTCGGCCGCGAAGTTGTCCTTGCCACCGAGCCAGTAGTTGTACCGCCGGGCGGGGTGCATGACCGAGGTGTCCAGCCGGCCCGCCGCCACGCCGGGCACCTGGTCGGGACGGGACGGCACGGTCACGAGGGCCTCCAGAATCTCCGGGTACGGGCGCGGGCGGCCGCCCGTACCGGCACATGGTAGTGGCGGGTCCTAACCGGACGGTGCCCCGCGCCCGGCGCCGCCCGGGCGGCCCGGCCGCGCCGCGGTCAGCCGGTTGGACCGGTGGCCGGCCGCGGCGTGCGCGAGCAGGTGGAACGCCTGGGCCTCGGCCGAGGTGCCGGCCCGGGTGAAGTCCGGCGCGCCGCAGGCCCCCGTCACCAACCCGCGGGCGTCCACCCGCCGCTCGGCCGCCGCGAGCAGGTCGCGGCCCAGCTCCGCGTACGTCGGCGGCAGCCAGCCGTCGGCCGCCCCGGTGAGCGACGCGTACGCCAGCATCTGCGCGACGTTCGTCTCCGGGAAGCTGGTCGGATCGTCCAGGATGTCGGTGAACAGCCCGTCGTCGCCGCGGTGCCCGAGGCAGGCGTCCAGCACGCCACGGGCGTGCGCGGCCAGCTCGTCGCGGCCGCCGGGCGGCCAATCCCGGCCCAGGCGCAGGGCCCGGGCGATGCCGCCGACCACCCAACCGTTGCCGGTGCCCCAGTGCGCGCCGAGGACCAGCTCGGCCCGGTCGTCGTCCCAGCGCGCCGCGTACAGGCCGGTCCGCTCGTCGCAGAGCCGGCGCCGGTGCCCCGCCACCTGCTCGAGCGCCAGGTCGGCCCGGCCGGCGAGGACCAGCGGCGGCAGCACCATCCAGATCGTGTCGGCCCACACCTGACGCCCGGTGACCAGGTGGTAGAGGGTGCCGTCGTCGGCTCGCGGGCCGCGCTCCACCAGCCAGCCGAGCTGCCGGTCGAAGGCCGTGGTCCAGCGCCGCTCGCCGGTCAGCTCGGCGGCCCGGAAGACCGACTCGGCGCAGGCGGCCCCGTTGACCGCGCCGATGTCGTCCGACACCTCGCCCAGCCGGCCGTCGGCGGCCTGCCGGGTGGCGGCCGCGTCCGCCAGCAGCAGGGCGAGGTCGGTCCGCCCGAGGTCGAGCAGCGCCTGCGCGGCCACTCCCTGCTCCCAGGACTGCCGCTGCATGGCCAGCAGCGCGAGCAGCACCGCGTCCAGGTGGGCGGCGACCGGTTCCGGCGCCGCGGTCGGCGCCCGGTCCGGCGGGAGGCTGGGCGCGGCGGTCACGCCCGCTCGGCCAGCCCGCGGACGTACGCGGCCTGGCCGACGTGCTGGAAGTCGTCCTCCAGCACGCTGACCAGCCGCACGCCCAGGGTCACCGGGGGATCCCAGTTCTCGTCGACCACCCGGTCGAGGTCGGCCGGCTGCAACCCGCGCAGGTATTCCAGGGTGCGCTCGGTGACCGCCCGGTGATAGTCGATCAGGACCTGCGGGTCGCGCGGCGCCACGGCCGCGACCTGCTCGCTCGTGTGCCCGTACCCGGTGTTGCGCGGATCCGGGTCCAGCCCGAACCCGGCGGCCCGGTCGCCGGACACCCAGACCTGGTCGGCGTCGAGCAGCTCCGCGAGGTGGCTGTCCTGCACCCGGGTGAGGTGCCAGACGAGCCAACCGACGGAGTTGGCGCCCGGCCCCGGCGTCCAGCGCAGCTGGTCGGCGGAGAGCCCGTCGACCGCCGACCGGACCAGGTCCGGCAGCCGGTCGAACGCCTCGATCAGCAGGTCGCGCACGTCCACGTGTCTCCTCCTTCGGCCCGCGGGCCGGTCCGGTTTCCTGGTACTCGGTTACCGCCACCCGATCGGGCTAAACGCCGCCGCACCGCCGAAGGGCACGCCGCCGCCGGGCCGCAGCGGGCACGCCGGCGCCGGCCGCAGCGGGTACGCCGCCGCCGACAACCCGGCGGCCGGGATCATGGGCGGCGCGGGCCGGACCGTACGCTGGGTCGATGGTCGCGGCACTGGAGTTGTACCTGGACACCGACGCCACCCGGCGGATCCGGGCCCTCTGGGACGCGCTCGAGGCCGAGGGGGTGCAGAGCCTCCGGTCGCTGCTGGAGCAACGACACCGGCCGCACGTGTCGCTGGCCGTGGCGCCCGAGCTGGACGCCGCCCGGGTGGCCGAGGCGCTGGCCGGGACCACCGTGGCGGCGCCGCTGGGGCTGTCGTTCCAGCACGCCGGGCAGTTCGTCGGCCGGGTCCTCTGGCTCGGGCCCGCGCCCACCGGCGAGCTGCTGGCGCACCAGCGGGCCGTGTACGACCGGCTGGTCGGCGCCGGGGTGCCGGTGGCCGACGTCTACCGCCCGGACCGGTGGGTGCCGCACTGCACGCTCTCCATGCGAGTGCCGAACGCGCTCATGGCGATCGCCGTGCGGCGCTGCCTGGAGGTGCTGCCCATCGAGGCCACGGTGACCGCCGCGGCCGTCGCCGACCACGCCCGCGGGATCACCCGGCCGCTCCCCTGAGACCCCCGGGGTGCGCCCCGCGACCGCGCGCGCCGGCCGCTCCCCTGGCACCCGCCGCGCGCCGGCCGTTCCCCTGGCACCCGCCCGGCGCCCCACCGGCACCCTCGCGGGCGGCCCGGCCGCTCCACCGGCACGCACGGCCGCCCGGCCGCTACCCCGACGTCTTCGCGGGCACCCGGTCGGCCAGCCAGCGCAGCTGCTCGCGGCGCTGGAACGCGGCGCCGCCCTCGTGGCCGTTGTACGGCCAGACGGTGATCTCCCGGTCCGGGCTGGCGCAGTGGTTGTACGCGGCGAACACCGTCGACGGTGGGCAGACGGCGTCCATCATGGCCACCGAGAACAGCGCGGGCGCGCTCATCCGGGCCGCGAAGTTGACCCCGTCGAAGTAGTCCAGCGTCTCGAACACCCGGTGCGTCGAGTCGCGCCGGGCGTGCAGGAACTCGGTCAGCTCCGCGTACGGGTGCTCGTCGGTGATCTCCGGCGCCCGCCGGTAGTGGCACAGGAACGGCACGTCCGGCAGCGCCGCTGCCAGCCCGTCGACCAGGCCCGCCACCGCGATCGTGATGCCGCCGCCCTGGCTGGCCCCCGCCACCAGCACCCGGTCCGGATCGATCCGGGGGTGCTCCCGGGCCACCGTCACGGCGCGGACGGCATCGGTGAAGACCCGCCGGTAGTAGTAGCCGGCCGGGTCCTCGACGCCGCGGGTGAGGAAGCCCCTCCCCTGCGGCGTCCCGGGCCCGTCGGGATCCGCCGTGTCGCCGGGCAGCGCGCCGTGCCCGCCCTGCCCCCGGGTGTCCATCACCAGGTTGGCGTAGCCGGCGGCGCTCCAGAACAGCCAGTCGTGCGGCAGCCCCCGGCCGTTGCCGTACCCGATGTACTCGACCACACACGGCAGCCGCTCGGCGCCGGCGCGGGGCAGCAGCAACCAGGCCCGGACCGGCTGCCCGGCGTATCCGGCGAAGGTGACGTCGAACACCTGGACGGTGGCCAGCCCCGCCGGGTACGGCTCGAACCGGGCCGGCCAGGCGGCCTCCCGGGAGGCGTCCAGGGTCTGCGTCCAGAACCGGTCGAAGTCCGCCGGCTCGGTCCGGTCGGGGCGGTAGTCGCGCACCTCCGCCAGCGTCCCGTCGACGAGCATCCGTTCTCCTCCTCCGGAGCCCGCGCAAGGAAGGGCCCCCTGTTATCGCTTTCCGATGTACCGGGGACCCTTCCTAACGCCTCACCCGCCCGGCCACAATGCCCTATTCACTTGACCGGTACAGACGAAGTGGTTACTGTACCGGTCAAGAGGCAACGACACGGAGGAGAGTCCGATGCCCGGCGAACTCGCAATGATCATCTCGGTCCAGGCCGCCAAGCGGGAGATCCTCAGCGCCCGCCCCGAGGCGCCGGTCCTGCCGTACCGGGAGCAGAGCCCGCGCGGCACGACCAGCCGGCAGGCGCGGACGGCGCTCGCCGACCTGCTGCACCGCGCCGCCCGGGCGGTCGAGCCGGCCGAGTGCACGCTCGCCCGCTGAGGCGAGGTAGCGTCATCACCACGGACACGAGTGGGGTGACGCCGGTGGGTCGGGTGACGCTGCAGACCATCGCCGATCATGTCGGCGTGAGCCGCATGACGGTGTCCAACGCGTTCTCGAAACCCGACCAGCTGTCCACGGCGCTGCGCGAACGGATCCTGGCCGCCGCGACCGAACTCGGTTACGGCGGCCCGGACGCCGCCGCCCGGGCGCTGGCCCGCGGCACCACCGGCACCGTCGGGGTGCTGCTCACCGGAACCCTGCGGTACGCGTTCACCGACGAGGTGGCCACGAACTTCCTCGGGGCGATCGTGGACGAGCTGGCCCCCACCGGCCTGGCCCTCACGCTGCTACCCGAGGGCTACCGCGAGGACGTGGCGCCGGCCCGGGACGTGGCCATGGACGGCGCGCTCGTCTACTCGTGCACCCCCGAGCTGCCCGCCCTCGATGTGCTGCGGCGGCGGCGGATCCCGCTGGTCTACGTGGACCAGAATCCGGCGCCCGACGTGTCGAGTGTGAATGTCGACGACCGGGCCGGGGCCCGCGCCGCGGCCCGGCACCTGCTCGAACTGGGCCACCGCGACATCGGCATCATCACGCTGAGCCTGACCGGCCCGCACGGCGTGCTGCTCACCGACGCCGACCCGCCGGCCGGGGACGCGCACGTCTCCACGCAGCGACTGCTGGGCTGGACCGGGGCGCTGGCCGCCGCCGGGGTGCGGCCGCGGATCATCCGCCAGCACCACTGCCAGGTCGAGGAGGCGTACGACGCGGCCCGGGTGCTGCTGGACCGGCCGGACCGGCCCACCGCGGTGCTCTGCTTCTCCGACGCGATCGCGCAGGGCGTCGTGCACGTGGCCGAGGACCTCGGCCTGCGGGTGCCGGCCGACCTGTCCGTGGTCGGCTTCGACGACAACCCGCTGGCGCACCGGATGCGCCCGGGACTGACCACCGTGCGGCAGGACCTGGAGGCCAAGGGGCACGCGGCCGCCGCCGCGCTCACCGCGGCCATCGCCGCCGCCCGCACCGGCGGCGCCGCCCGACCACGGCAGGTCACGCTCCCCACCGAGCTGGTGGTCCGGGCCAGCACGGCGCCCCCACCGCAGCAGCGACCCTGACCGGAGGTCGAATGTCCGAGACCCAGCAACCGGCGCCACTCGAGCCGGTCAGCGAGGACTGGCAACGCGCGCTCGCGGTGGTGGCCCACCCCGACGACCTGGAGTTCGGCGCCGCGGCCGCGATCGCCCGCTGGACGGCCCAGGGCAAGCACGTCGTCTACTGCCTGGTCACCAGCGGCGAGGCCGGCATCGACGGGATGCCCCCGGAGCAGACCAGGACCGTCCGGGAGGCCGAGCAGCGCGCCTCGGCGGCCGTGGTCGGGGTGGCCGAGGTCGAGTTCCTCGGGCATCCGGACGGCGTGCTCGAATACGGCATCCCGCTGCGCCGGGACATTGCCGCGGCGGTCCGCCGGCACCGGCCCGACATCGTGATCACCAACAACTTCCGGGACACCTGGGACGGCGCCGTGGCGCTCAACCAGGCCGACCACATCGCCACCGGCCGGGCGGTGCTGGACGCGGTCCGGGACGCCGGCAACCGGTGGGTGTTTCCCGAGCAGCTGGACGGCGACCTGGAGCGGTGGGGCGGGGTCAAGCAGGTCTGGGCGGCCGGCTCGCCCGACTCGCGGCACGGCGTCGACGTCACGGACACCTTCGGGCTCGGCGTGGACTCGCTGCGGGCGCACGACGCGTACCTGCGGGGGCTCGGCGCCGGCGACTTCGACCCGGAGGAGTTCCTGGAGGGGGTCAGCCGGCCCGCGGGGGCTCGGATCGGCGGACGGTACGGCGCCGCCTTCGAGGTGTTCCACTTCGACCTGTTCTGAGTACGGCGGGGGCAGGGCTGATCCCTGTCCCCCGCCGGCGGCGCGCAATCCTCAGCGGTCGTTGACGTTGCCGGCCACGATCCGCGGGCTGAACTCGAACAGGTTCGGGTCGCGCGGATCGACCGTGGCGGCCACCCAGTGCGTGTTCGCCGAGCCGAACGTCTCGACCCGGGTGAACCTCGTGACCACCTGGCCGTTGTCGAAGTTGAGCGGCTTGTCGACCTTGTAGTAGTGGCTGTCGCCGTGCACCAGCACGGACTGGCCGGGGAAGGCGATCACCTGCCGGCGCAGCTCCGCGGCGATCGCGGTCAACCCGTCGTACTGCTCCGGCCGCAGGTGCTGCTCGTTGTTGAAGTTCGGGTCCGCCTGCCAGGTGACCACCACACCCTTCAGGCCCCGGGCGGCCGCCTCGGCGTACGACTCGGACAGCCAGTGGATGTTGGCGCGCTCCCGATCGGCGTGCTCGGCGGCCATCCGGGCGATCTCCTCCGCCGACCGGGTCTCACCGTCCACGCCCGCGTGCGGCAGGTTGTCGTTGGAGCCCTGGACGTTCAGCGTCACGTACAGCACCGGGCCGGCGGTCCAGCGCGCGTTCTCCCGATACTTCTCGTACCCGGGCTCGGCGCTCTCCCGCCGCACGGTCAGGGTGCGCCGGCCGAGGCTCTGGTCGGTCGGGTAGAACACCGAGCGCTCGTGGTCCAACCGCTCCAGCGGGTCGTAGCCGCCGGTGCCCGGACCGTACCGGCCCCAGCAGTCGGTCCAGTCGTTGTCCCCCGGCGTGACGATGAGCGGGCTGTGCAGCGAATTGAACCAGTCCCGCGACCGGGTGTAGAGGTCGTCGGTGCAGGCGCCGTCGCCGCCGGCCTTGAGGTCACCGTCGAAGATGGAGAACGCGACGTGTGACCGGTTGACGTCGGCCAGCAGGCGGGGATATTCCACCTTGCCGGCGGCGCCGTACGGCATGTCGCCGAACAGCGCGACCGTGTAGGCGCCATCATGCCGACGGTCGTCGCCGCCGCTGGCCAGCACGCTCCCGCCGGTCAGCGTGGCGCCCGCGCCGACGGCCGTGGCCAGGACCGTGGCGGCGGCCGCGAAGGCCCGTTTGATGGAGTACATAACCGTGCCCTTCGATCTGGATCTGGATGCCGCCGAACCGTAAGCCCGGCCCGGTGCACCGATCGGCTCCTGCCGGTGCCCGGCAGGTGGCGATTGCGGTAACAGCCGGGGCCGTCGAACCTCCCGGACTGCCGCGGCGGAGTCGCCACCGCGGGTGATGTCATCGGACCGTCGCCCGCCGGCCAGCCGGCGGCCACCCCGGCGGTCGAGGCTGAGCCGCGAACGTTCGCCCGGGGGAAGGAAGCGACACGATGACCGAGCTGGACCGCCGTCGGCTGCTGCTGACCGCCGTGACCGCCGCCGGCGCCGCGGTGGTGCTGGAGCCGATGAGCTTCGCCCAGGCAGACGCCGGCGCCCAGACGCAGACCCTGACCGGGACCATCCCGTACGGCGCGCCGGACTGGGTGTACATCCCGGTACGGGTGCCCCGCGGGGTGAGCCGGATCAGCGTGCGGTACTCCTACGACCGGCCGACCCCGCCGGCCGGGTACGACGGCAACGCGCTGGACATCGGCATCTTCGACGCCAGCGGGTACGACCTCGGCAACGCCCGGGGCTTCCGCGGCTGGTCGGGCGGTTTCCGGGACAACTTCACGATCAGCGCCTCGGACGCCACCCCCGGCTACCTGCCCGGTCCCATCGAGCCCGGCACCTGGCACATCATCGTCGGCCCGTACAAGGTCGCGCCGCAGGGTCTCAACTGGACGGTGACCGTCACCCTGGAGTTCGGTCCGGCCGGGGCGCCGTTCGTGCCGAAGCCGGCCCCGCAGCGTGCCGCCGGCCGCGGCCGGGCCTGGTACCGCGGCGACATGCACCTGCACACCGTGCATTCCGACGGCCGCCGCACTCCGGCCGAGGTGGCCGCCGGGGCGCGCGCCGCGAAGCTCGACTACATCGTCTCCACCGAGCACAACACGCCGAGCGCGTCGCTGATCTGGGGCGAGTACGCCGGCCCGGACCTGCTCATCATCGACGGTGAGGAGATCACCACCCGCAACGGCCACTACACGGCGCTCGGGTTGCCGGCCGGGACCTGGATCGACTGGCGGTACCGAGCCGCGGACGGCGGCCTGGTGCGGTTCGTCAACGAGATCCACCGGGTCGGCGGGCTGGCCGTGGCCGCCCACCCGTTGGCCACCTGCGTGGCCTGCGGCTGGAAGTTCGGCTACGCCGGGATGGACGCCGTGGAGGTGTGGAACGGCCCGTGGACGGCCGACGACGAGGCGGTCGTGGCGAGCTGGGACAACCTGCTGGTCGCCGGCGCGCGTACCGGCCGGTGGCTGCCGGCGGTGGGTGACAGCGACGCGCACAGCGAGCCGCAGGTCATCGGACTCCCGCAGAACGTCGTGCTGGCCGACGATCTGGACCGGCGCTCGATCCTGGCCGGGGTGCGGGCCGGCCGGCTGTGGATCGCCGAGTCGGCCGCGGTGGACCTGACCCTCACCGCCGCCGCCGGGACGCGTCGCGCCGGCATCGGCGACCGGTTGGAGGTGGCCGAGGACGCCGCGGTCACCGTCACGCTCACCGTCTCGGGCGCGCCCGGCTGCACGGTACGGCTGATCACCGACCAGGGCCAGCGGACCCAGACCACGCTGCCGGCCGACGGACCGGGCACCTTCACCTGGGTGACCACCCCGCGCAATTCCCGGTACGTCCGCGCGGAGGTACGGCGGGCCCAGCCCACGCAGACCACGCCGGACACGATGGTGGCCCTGACGAACCCGATCTTCCTCGGCCGACCCGGACGGGTCGACGAGCACGGCCGGGGCTGACGAGCCCGGACCTTCGCCCCCGGGCCGGACGCGCCGCCGACCGCGCCGGCCCGGGCCCCTTCCATCGCGGCGGCCGGCACGCTACCGTTCCGGCGCGTGCGGCCGGGCTGGACCGGGCAGGGCATGCTGGGGATCAGGCGGCGGCGAAGGGAGCGGATGTGGAGATCACCGGCTACCTCAGCGCGGTGCTCATCGGGATCGTGATCGGCGTGCTCGCCCGGGTGCTGCTGCCCGGCCGGCAGCGCATCGGCGCGATCCTGACCGTGCTGATCGGCATCGGAGCGGCGGCGCTCGGCTCGTACGTCGCGCACCGGTTCGGGCTCGACAACGACCACCCGGCGCACTGGTGGCGGCTGAGCTGGGACTGGGTGCTGCTCGGCATCCAGGTCGCCTTCGCGCTCGTGGGCATCGGCCTGGCCAGCGCGCTCGCCCACACGGTCATCGCCGAGCGGGAGGACACCGCCCGCTGACGAGGACACCGTCCGCTGACGGAGATGCCGCCCGCTGACGGGCGGCCAGACGGGAGCAGGATCGACGGCATGTATCTCATCCGGGAACGCATCTTCGACATCGGCAACGACTTCGACATCACCGACGAGTCGGGCCGGCGGGTCTATCACGTGGACGGCAAGGTACTCACCCTCCGCGACCGGCTGGTCATCGAGGACGCCCAGGGCCGCGAGGTGGCCTCGGTGCACCGGCGGCTCGTGGCGCTGCGCCGGACCTACGCGATCAGCATCGGCGGCGAGAAGGCCGCCGACATGCGCAAGAAGCTCATCACACCGTTCCGGGACCGGTACACGGTCGACGTGCCCGGCCCGGACGACCTCGAACTGCGCGGCGACCTGCTGGACCACGAATACACGGTCGAGCGCGGCGGCCGGACGGTGGCCACGGTGTCCAAGCGGTGGTTCACGATCCGCGACACGTACGCCGTGGACGTGGCCGAGGGCGAGGACCATCTGCTGATCCTCGCCTCCGTGCTGGCCCTGGACCTGGCCCAGTCCCGGGCCGAAAAGGAGCGCGAGGAGAAGGAACGGAACGACTGACCCCGGCCGCCGCGACCCGGCCGCTGCCGACGGCTCCGCCGTCCGCGCCGGCCCGGTCGCGGTCACCGGGCCGGCCGCTACCGCCGGCCCGTCCGGCGCGATCCGGCCGCGGCCACCCGGCCGCCGTCGTGGCCGCGCGGGCGGCGGCCGGCACGACCCGGGCGGGCCGGCGGCGGCCGTCACGGCTCGGGCGAGCGGCACGGCGCGGGCGGCCGGCGGCCGTCACGGCCGGGCCAGCACCTCGCCGTGCAGGACGGACAACCAGCCGTCGTCGCTGTCCGCCCAGGCCCGCCACCCGTCGGCGAGCCGCCGCAACTCCCGGTCGGTCACACCGGCCGCGCGCGCCTGATCGGCCACCGCGGACCGGGTCACCCGGTCCGCCCACATGCCGCCCCACCAGGCGCGGTCCGCGGGCGTGGCGAAGCACCAGGTGCTCGACGTCGCGGTCACCTCGGTGAAGCCGGCCTGCTGGGCCCAGGACAGCAGCCGCCGCCCGGCGTCCGGCTCGCCGCCGTTGGCCCGGGCCAACCGCCGGTACAGCGCCAGCCAGTCGTCCAGCTCCGGCAGCCGGGGATGCCAGGCGAACGCCGCGTAATCGCTGTCCCGCACCGCGACGTGACCGCCGGGCCGGCACACCCGGCGCAGTTCGGTCAGCATCCGTACCGGATCGGCCACGTGCTGGAGAACCTGGTGGGCGTGCACCACGTCGAACCGGTCGTCCGGGAACGGCAGCGCGTGCGCGTCGGCCACCAGCAGGTCGACGTTGCCCAGGCCGCTCGCCGCCACCTCCGCGCTCCCGGTGGCCAGGGCTTCCGGCGTAAGCTCCAGCGCGGTCACCCGGCCACGACCCGCCGGCCCGACCCCGCCGTCCGCCCGGCCGGCGCCACGGCCGGAATCGGCACCGCCGTCCGCCGCATCGGCGCCACGGCCGGAATCGACGCCGGCATCCGCCGCATCGGCGCCACGGCCGGAATCGGCGCCGGCGCTCGTTGGATCGGTGGCCGGGCCCGCCGGCCCGGCGACCAGCCGGGCCAGGTCGGCGGTGATGGTGGCGGGCCCGCAACCGACGTCCAGCACGGTCATGCCGCGCCGCAGGACCGGCAGCAGGTAGCCCGCGGAGTTCTCAGCGGTCCGCCACCGGTGCGAGCGCAGCACCGACTCGTGGTGCCCGTGCGTGTATCGCGCCATGACAACGCAAGCTAGACGATCGACACCGGACCCCGACGGCGTCGACCATCAGGTGGGCGCCTCTCCCGGAGATCTTGGACCGAAACCGTTCTGATTCGGACGGTTTCGGGCCAAAATCTGCCGCCACGGACGTTCGGCCAGCGGGCCGCGGCGGAGCGCGCGCTCTAGGATCGCGTCGGGACGTCCGCCGTACGGCAGCCGGGAGAATGAGATGATCTTCATTACCGCCAAGTTCCGGGTACGCCCCGAGGACGCCGACCGGTGGCCGGAGATCGCCGGCGAGTTCACCCGGGCCACCCGCGCCGAACCGGGCTGCCTGTGGTTCGACTGGTCCCGCAGCGTCGAGGACCCCACCGAGTACGTCCTGGTCGAGGCCTTCCGCGACGGCGAGGCCGGCGGGGCGCACGTGCAGTCGGACCACTTCCGGCAGGCCCAGCGGGACCTGCCGCCGCACCTGACCGAGACGCCCCGGGTCGTCAACTTCTCGATCCCGCAGGACGACTGGTCCGAACTGGGCGAGATGGCCGTCTCCGACTGACCGCGACCCAACCGAGCCTGGCCGCGGGCCTCTTCCAACCGGGGCCGGGTCAGGCTGCTGAGCTGCAAACTGGACCGGCGCGGCCGGGCACCGGCCGGGCCGCGCAGCCGGGCACCGGCCGGGCCGCGCAGCCGGGCACCGGCCGGGCCGCGCAGCCGGGCACCGGCCGGACCGCGCAGCCGGGCGCTGGCCGGACCGCGCAGCCGGGCCGCGCAGCCGGGCACTGGCCGGGCCGCGCAGCCGGGCCGCGCAGCCGGCGTGACCAGGCCGGCGCAGACGGCGGTGACCGGGCCGCGCCGCTCAATCGGGGTCGGGCCGCCGCCAGTGACCCGCGGCGCGGCGGTCAGCCGCGGCAGACGTACCGGAAGGTGGTGGACGCCTGCGCCGGCGTGGGCTCGGTGATGTTCAGCGTGGCCGTCTCGGTCGCGGCGCCGACGCCGTCGAACGTCCACCGCAGGTGCAGGGTCGCCGTCCGCTGCCCCCGGGCAAGGTGCTCGGTGAGTACGGCGCTGGGTTCGGCGCCGGAGCGCAGCCACTGGTAGCGCAGCGTGCCGGCGTTTCCGTTGGTCCGCACCGTGCCGACCACGTCCACGACGACGCCGCAGCGGTCCCCGGGCGGTGCCGGCACGGCCACCGTCGCGGAGTCGACCTCCAGCGGCTGGATCCGTTCCCACAGGTACAGCCCGACGATCACGACCAGCGCCAGGGTCAGCACCGTGGACAGCACCGAGGCGACGATCCGCGCCGGCGCCCTGCGGCGGGCGGCCGGCGCCGGCTTCCGCCAGCCCGGTACAGCCGGGGCCGGCACGCCGGGTCCGAACCGAATCTCCGTCCCGGCCGGATCGCCGCCCGGCATCGGCGCACCGCCGGCCGCGATCCCATCCGGCCAGCCCGGCGACGTGGCTGGCCGACCCGGCGCAGGGACGGCCCGGCCCGCCGTCGGGACGGCCCGGGCCGGCGTCGTGGCGGGCCCGGTCTGGCCGCCCATCCCCGGCCCGGCCGTCACCGGCCCGGTCGACTCACCCCACCGACCGCTCAGGCCCGAGCCGACCGGCCCCGGGCGCCCGGTGGCCGAGCCCGCGCCCGGACGCCCCGCCGCGGCCTCGGACCACGCGCTGACCGTGGCGTCGGACCCCGCGCCGATCGCAGCGTCGGACCGCGCGCTGACCGTGGCGTCGGACCCCGCGCCGATCGCAGCGTCGGACCGCGCGCTGACGACGGACGGCCACCCGCTGGGCGGAGACGGGAGCGCGGACGGGCGCGCATTGGGCGCGGACGGGGGCGCGCCGAGCCCCGACGGGGGCGCGCCGAGCCCCGACGGGGGCGCGCTGGGCGCGGACGGCCACGCGCTGGGAGTGCGCCCGGCCGGCAGCGCCACGGTCGCGGTGGAGTCGGCCGGCGACTCCCCCACCGCGGTCGAACCCGCCGGCAGCGCCACGGTCGGGGTGAATTCCGACGGTACGGCGTCGGTCCACTGCGCCTCGCCGGACGGCATCCACGTCGGCACCGGCTCGGTGGGCACGATGTCGACGGGCAGCGCGACCGTCGACGACCCATCCGCAGACCCGACGCCGGTGGGCAGCGCCGCCGTCGACCGCGCATCCACCGACCCGACGCCCGTGGGCAGCGCCACCGTCGACCCCGCATCCACCGACCCGACGCCGCCGCGCAGCGCAACCGTCGACGCGGAGTCCGCGCGCACCCGATCGACGGGCGAGGCAACCACCGGCGCCCCATGCACAAGATCGGCTCGCAGCGCGACCGTCGGCCCGGCGTCCGTGGACCCGCCCCCGGCTCGCAGCGCGACCGTCGGCCCGGCGTCCGTGGACCCGCCCCCGGCTCGCAGCGCGACCGTCGGCCCGGCGTCCGTGGACCCGCCCTCACCGCGCAGCGCGACCGTCGGCCCGGCGTCCGTGGACCCGTCCCCGGCTCGTAGCGCGACCGTCGAGGCGGTCGGGTCGGGTCCCGTCCCCCGGTACGCGTCGAGCGCCGCCACCAGCGCCGCCCGGTCCGGCAGCCGTACCCCCATGACGGGCGCCCCGGCCGCCAGCGCCCGGCGGGCCGCCGTCAGATCGCGCTCGCCGATGGCCGCGCAGCCCTGTAGGAACGCGCCGGCCACGTCGGTCGTCCCGGACCGGTCCAGCAACGTCCGGAGCAGGTCCGCCCAGCCGCGCCGGTCCGCGGGGTAGCCCGCTCGCGGGGAGATCAGGTCGTCGGCCCGTGCCGGATCGACCGGTACGGCCGTACCGTCGTCGGTCAGGCACACGGTCCGGGCGCCGATCGCGCCGTGCGGCCGGCCGGTCTCGTGCCGCGCGGCCAGCAGCCGGGCCAGGTCGTCGGCCACGGTGGCGATCGCTGCGGCGTCGAGGCGCACGCCGGCGGCGGCCAGGTCGGCGAGGGTCGGTCGGGTCATCTGGTCCACCACCTGGGAGGTCTAGCCGGGCGTGCAGTACGACTGAAGGGTCACGTACACCGGGCCGGCAGCCGGGGACCGGTTCCCGGCGGCGTCCTCCGCGGTGACCCGGATCGGGATGCGGGTGGTGTTCCCCGGCGCGGCCAGCTCACCCAGCACGCCGGTGAAGGTGTCCGGCCTGGCGGGCGCCATCCGGACCGTTGCGGACTGCCCCTGCAGGACGTACTCGAAGCTCACCCGCAGCTTCCCGGCGGGGGTCCGGTCGTCGGTCGCGGTGGCGGTCACGGTGGCCGTGCGGGCGCCGTACGGACAGCCTTTCGGGTCGAGCACGGTGACGTCGGTGTCCACGCCGCGGACGACCGGCGCCACGGTGTCCGGCGGTGGCGGCGGGCTGGTGGATGGGGACGTCCGCGGGGTGGGGCTCGATGTCCGGGCCGGCGGCCGGGCGGCGCGGGTCGGCGGCGGGGCGGCCGCGGCGACCGAGCCGGACTGCGTCGGCGACGGCGAGCCGCCCGGGTCGGCGGTCAGGGACGTCGGCCCGGCCGGGCCGACGCCGGCCGGCCCGCCGGGGGTGCTCGTGACGGACAGCCCGCCGACCAGGGCGGCCGGGGTGTCCCGGGCCGCGTACCCGACCCCCACCCCGCCGGCCAGCAGCAGGGCGGTGACCCCGGCGATGAGGAGGATGCGCCGGCCCCGGCCCCGACCCGGTCCCCCCGCGCCGTCGGCGGCCGGACCGGCCGCCGCGGCGGTGCCGGCGCCCGCGCCGAAGACCGAGCCCGCCAGCGCCGTTCCGCCACCGGCCCGATCCGCGAACGGGAACAGCGCCGCCAGCAGGGCCGCCCGCTCGGCCACCTGCCGCCAGCCGCGCTCCTCCCAGTCCGGCCCGTACGCCCGGCCGGCCACCGCGTCGAGCAGCGCCACGAACGCGCTCGCCGGCTGCGGCCGGTCCGCCGGCCGCTTGGCCAACCCCCGGCGTACCAGCTCGGCGGCCGCGCCCAGCGCCGGGTCGGTGGGGATCGGCGCGTTGAGGTGCTGGTCGCGCAGCTCCAGCAGGCCCCGCCCGGGGTACGGGGGCCGCCCGGTCAGGCATTCGAAAAAGGTCGCGGTTGCCGCGTAGATGTCGCAGGCCGGGCTGGCCGGCTCGCCCGTCCACTGCTCCGGCGCCATGTACCGGGGGGTGCCGGTGACCAGCGCGCCGGATCCCTCCCCGGCCGGCAGCGCGATGCCGAAGTCGGCGAGCTTGCTCGCGCCCTCGGCGGTGACCAGCACGTTTTCCGGCTTGTAGTCCCGGTGCACCACCCCGCGCTCGTGCGCGGCGGCCAGGCCGAGCAGCGAGCCCTTCAGCACGCAGAGCGCCGACTCCGGCTCGGTCGGCCCGTGCTCGTGCAGCACCCGGCGCAGCGAGACCCCGTTGACCAGCTCCATCACGATGGCCGCGCCGGCGACCGACTCGACGTACTCATACAGCCGGGCCACGTGCGGGTCGTCGACCTCGCCGAGCAGCCGGGCCTCGTCCCGGAATCGGGCCAGGAAGTCCCCGGCGCCGCCCAACCGGGGGGCGAGATACTTGATGGCAACCGGCGTGCCGGTGCCGTCGTGCACGGCCAGGATGACCTGGCCGGACGCGCCGGACCCGAGCTCCCGCACGTGCGTGTACCCGGATACCCGCCAGGCACCGTCCATCCGCTCGCCTCCACGACCGCGGGCGGGCTCGAGGCGACCCCCCAGCCACGTCGCGTCGATTGTCGTCGACGTCGGCGGCCCGGCCATCGGCACAACGGTCCGGCTTCCCACCTCCGTACGTCCAGCGTGCCGCCGGGTCCGGCACATCGCGGCCACGGCCTCCCGGCCCGGGTCGGCCACGCCCGGTCGGCCCGCCGGGAGGGTCAGGTCGAGAGGGTCACGCCGGGTCGGCCCGCCGGTGGGTCACGCCAGGTCGGCCTCCGCACGACGGCGGAGGTCGGCCGCGTACGGCGGATCGGCGCCGGGCCGTTCGCAGGTGAGCGACCCGACCAGGCAGGCGTGGTCGAGCACCTCGGCCAGGGCGGCGGGGGCGATGTCGGCGAGCCGGTCGGGCGCGGCCAGCCCGCGGGCGGCGAGCGCCGCGAGCAGCCCGGCCGTGAAGGCGTCGCCGGCGCCCACGGTGTCGACGACGGTCACCGCCCGCGCCGGTCGGACCAGTTCCACGGTACGGGTCCGGCCGAGCGCTCCGGCGCCGCCCAGGGTGACGACCACCAGGGCCGGGCCGAGCCCGCCGAGCCGGTCCGCCGCCGCCCCGGGGTCGAGGTCCGGATAGAGCCAGCGCAGATCCTCGTCGCTGGCCTTGACCAGGTGGGCGTACCCGGCGAGCCACTCCAGCCGGGAACGCGTCGCGGCCGGGTCGCCGAGCGCCGCCGGCCGGACGTTCGGGTCGAAGCTGACCAGCACCCCGGCCTCGGCGGCCCGGCGCATGGTCGCGGCCACCAGGTCGGCGCCGACGCCGAGGAACGCGGTCAGCGAGCCGGTGTGCAGCACGGCCGTGCCGTCCGGCAGCGCCGCCAGCTCGGCCGGCCGCCAGTGCCAGTCGGCCGTGCCGGACAGGTAGAAGTCGTAATCGGCGGCGCCGGTGGCGCCCACGGTGGCCACCGCCAGGGTGGCGGGTCGGGAGCTGGCCGGACAGCCGGCGAGGTCGACGCCGTTGGCCAGCGCGTGGTCCCGGATCCGCCGGCCCAGCGGCCCCGCGGACAGCCGGGCCAGCAGCGCGGCCGGCTGCCCGAGCCGGGCCAGCGCCACGGCCACGTTCAGCGGGCTGCCGCCCGGGCGCGCCGCGTACCGGTCCGGTCCGTCGGGCAGCAGGTCGACGACCGTCTCGCCGAGCACGGTGAACATCAGCGGCCCGGGGCCGGAGCGGGATCGGCGACCGGCCGGGTCTGGCCGCCGGGAGCCGGCACGCCGCCCGGAGCCGGCACGCCGCCGGGGTCGCGGACCGGCCCAGCACCACGGGCCGCAACCGACGCGTCGGCGCGGTCGGGCGCCGGCCGGACCGGAGCTTGTCCGCCGGACAGCCGGGGCCGCCCGGTCGCGTCCAGCGTCAGCGGCATGGGGTCGCTCAGCTCGCCGACGAAGCCGCCCGCCCCGTCGTCGTTGCGGAAGGCCAGCATCACCCACCGGCCCGCCGGATCACGGATCAGCCGACCACTGTAGAGGCCGTGGTCGGTCAGCGGTACGGCGTCGGCCGGGTCGAACGGGCCGAGCATCGAGTCCCCCGTCACGGCCCACACACCGCCGGTCACTCCGGGGGCGCGCCGCCGGTCGGCCAGCTCGTTACGCAGGCAGGAGAAGAGCAGCACCGCCCTGCCCTCCACCAGCTCCACCTGCGGCACCTCCAGATGCCCGAAGCCGGATCCGGGCGGGGTGAGCGGCGGTTGCGCCTCCCAGCGCACGAGGTCGGCCGAGCGGGCGTGCCCGATCACCCCCCGATCGTCCACCGGGCCCTCGTTGGCCCGCGCCGTGACCAGCATGTGCCAGCCGTCGCCGGCCGGATCCGGGAACACCCACGGGTCGCGCCACGCCTGATCCGGCCAGCTGGAGTCGCCGAGCCGTTCGTACCACCGGCCGTCCGCCTCCAGCACCGGACCGTCGGCGTGGCGGTGCCAGACGGTGAGGTCGTCCGAGACGGCCAGGCCGATCCGCTGCACCAGGCCACGCTCCGCGCTGCCGGCGCCGGTGTAGAACATCCGCCACCGCCCGTCCGGACCCCGCAGCACCGATCCGGTCCAGGTGGCGACGTCGTCGAAGGCCGGCCGGTCGGCGGTGACGAGGGCGTCCGCGGTCAGCCGCCACTCGCGCAGGTCGGTGGAGATCGCGTGGCCGACACCGGCCCGCCAGTGCCGCCGATCGGGGTCCAGCAGCGCCCGCGAGGCGCGCAGGAAGAACAGGTGGTAGGTGTCATCCTGCTGGGCGAACCAGAAGTCCCAGGTCCAGGCGTCGGCGAGGCGAAACACGGCAAGCCCTTCGATCGTGGATGTGCGGGGGCGCCGGTCCGGTGGTTGTCGGACCGGCCGTCGGCGGAGGACCGGCGTGGTGCGGAGGACCGGCGTGGTGGGGTGGACCGGCTGGTGGGTGGACCGGTACGGGCGCTGGACCGGCGTGGGCGGTAGCCCGGCGCCGGGCACCGGGCCGGGCTCAGCCCGGGGCCGGGGCGACCGAGGCGCGCCGGATCAGCGGGCACGGCATCACGACGTGCGCCGCGGGTTGCGGCGGGGCGTCCGCCGGCCGGGCGAGCAGCTCCACCATGGTTTGCACGGCCCAGGCGCCCATTTCGTAGTGCGGCAGCGCCATCGTGGTGAGCCCGGGGTGCAGGCCCTCGGCGATGATCTCCTGATTGTCGAAGCCGACGACCGAGAGATCCTCCGGGATCCGCAGCCCGAGTTCGGCCGCGGCCCGGTAGGCGCCCATCGCCATCCGGTCGTTGAAGCAGAACAGCGCGGTGGGCCGGTCGGTGGAGTCCAGCAGCCGGCGGGCCGCCCGGTGCCCACCGGCGGTGTCGGACTCCTCCACCACGATCAGGTCCTCCCGGTACGGCTGACCGGCGCCGGCCAGCGCGTCCCGGTAGCCGGCGAGCCGGCCGGTGGTGGCCGGGATGTCGTCCCGGTTGGTGCAGAAGCCGATCCGCCGGTGGCCGTGCCGGAGCAGCTCGCCGACCGCCGCCGCGGCGCCGGCCCGCTCGTCGGGAACCACCGAGGGCACGGTGTCGTCGGCGGAGCTGGCGTCGAGCAGCACGACCGGCTGGCCGCGCAGCTCGGCGGGCAGCTCGACCCGGCGGTGGTACATGGTGGCGTACAGCACCCCGTCGACCCGGTGCTGCGCGAGGGCACGGATCTCGCGCTGCTCGACCCGCGGATCGTCGCCGGTGTGCAGCAGCAACAGCACGAGGCCGTGCTTCGACGCGGTCTCCTGGGCGCCCAGGATGATCCGTCCCGCGTACGGGGTGGTGGCGATCCGGTCGCTGAGCAGGCCGAGGGTCTGCGACCGTTGCAGGCGCAGCCCGCGCGCCAGGCCGTTGGCCGCGTACCCGAGCCGGCGGGCGGCGCCCTCGACGCGTTCCCGGGTCTGCGGGCTGACCCGGGTGCCGTCGACGCGGTTGAGCACGTGCGACACGGTCGTCACCGACACGCCGGCCGCGGCCGCCACGTCCCGGATGCTGACCCTGCGGGCCATCGCCGCCCCCTCCCGTCCTCGCCACCGACCGCCACGACCGTCACTCGTCCCAGAGCCCGTGTTCCGGCCAGCGCCGCGGCAGCCGGTCGGCGACCGGCGGCAGCTCGGCGAGCGGCGTGTGCCGGTTTAGCTGGTACCAGTACGCGACGCTGGAGTAGTCGTTCCCCTGGTCGTTCGCGTGACCGTGTTCGATGGTGACCCTGATCGATTTGGAGAACCGTACCGGGTCCTCGATGTGGAACCGGTACATGCTCCACAGACCGAAGTGCTCCTGCGGGCTGCTGGCCAGGCTGATCCCGTGATACGGACCGGCGTACGCGCCGCTCGGGAAGCCCCAGGCCGCGTTGAAGTAGTCCTCGGTGCCGGTGCCGTGCAGGGACGGCGGCCACTGCTCACCGTCGATGAAGATCATGTCGTCGCCCTCACCGGGCCAGCTGTACGGCTGGTTCGACGCGTTGTGGTTGTCGATGGACAGGATGCACCCGACGTAGTGCCCGGCACCGCCCTCGGTGTCCAGGATGACGTAGTTGTCGTCGCCCGTCAGGTTCACCCCGGGCAGGTCCCACGGGGCCGGCTTCTCCCCCGGCGCCAGCCCGGTGGCGACCGGCTGGCACGGCTTCTCCTGCCGGTAGTACGCGTGGAACCGGCCCATGTCGTCCGGGACCGGCTCGTCGGTCAGCTCGTAGTCGACGTAGTAGAACAGGTTCTCGATCGGCTGATCGCTCTCGTTGCGGATCACGATCTTCGCGCCGGTCGCGAACGGCATCGGGAAGTACGAGTTCATGGCGGCCGCGAACGGCCCCTTGGGTCCGCGGCGCGGCCCGAACACCATGCTCAGCGGGAGCGAGACGTAGTGCGTACAGGTGGCGTGGCCGACGCCGAAGAAGTCGCCGAGCGGGCTGCGGACGCTCGGGGTGTCCTCGCCGTCCCAGTACATCTCGATGACCAGCTTGCGCAGGTACATCGGCGAGTAGCAGCGGGTGGTCAGCCAGATGTGCTCGATCACCCCGTTGCCGGTGATGTCGGCCAGCACGTGCGTCGCACCGGGCGGCACGACCGCGAAGTCCCGGTTGCCGCCGGTGCGGTCCCAGCTGGACTCGCGCCGGGACCGGCCGGGCTTGACCCGGGCGAGGCCGCCGAGTGGGCTGGTGGGTCGCCAGAACGACATGGAGATCCTTTCTTGACGGACGGAACGGGCGGTCAGCCCTTGACGGCGCCGAGGCTGAGCCCGGCGACGATGCGGCGCTGCAGCAGCAGGGTCAGCACGACCGCGGGGATCGAATAGAGGGTGGCCAGCGCGGTCATCGGTCCCCAGTCGAGGCCGAACTGGCTCTGGAAGTTGGCGATGGCGATCGGCGTGGTCTGCGCGCGGATCGAGGTGAGCAGCAGCGCGAACAGGAACTCGTTCCACGAGGCGAGGAAGGCGAAGATGGCGGTCACCGCGACGCCGCCGGCCACCACCGGCAGGATCACCGAGCGCAGGGCGCGGAACCGGCCGCACCCGTCGACCAGCGCGGCCTCCTCCAGTTCCCGAGGCACGCCCTCGAAGAAGCTGGCCAGCAGCCAGATGGACAGCGGCAGCGCCACGGTGGTCTGCGCCAGCGCGAGTCCGGTCGGGGTGTCGGTGAGCCGGAGCGCGCCGAGGATGGTGACCAGCGGGACGCCCAGGGCCACCGCCGGGGTCATCCGGACCAGCAGCGAGCCGGCCATCAGCAGCCGGCCGGTCCGGCTGCGGTAGCGGGTGATCCCCCAGGCCGCCGGGATGGCCAGCAGCATCGACAGCAACGTGGTGAGCACCGCGGTGGTCACGCTGTTGATGAAGGACGCGGTCACCCCCGGCCGGCTCAGCGCCGTGACGTAGTTGTCCAGGCTGAACCGCTGCGGCAGCACGGTCGGTGGTACGGCGATGGCGTCCACGGCCGGCTTGACCGAGGTGAGCACGAGGTAGACGAAGGGGAACCCGTACACCACCACGACCGCCACGGCGGCGGCCCAGAGCAGTGCGGTCCGCGCCCGTTCGCCGGGACGACGGCCGGCCATCTAGGACTCCCTACCGGGTCGCCAGATGGTCAGCACCGCGACCATGGCGACCGCCATCATGATGATCATGAAGATCGTGCTGGTGGCGGCGGCCGTCCCCGGCTCGTTGTAGCTGACCATCGTCTTGTAGATGGTCAGGCTCAACGTCTCCGACGCCGACTGCGGTCCACCGTCGGTCTGGATGAGGATCACGTCGAAGGCGCGCGCCGCGTCCACCCCCCGGATGATCAGCGCGACCGCGATGATCGGGCGCAGCAGCGGCAGGGTGATCCGGAACAGCATCCGCAGCCCGCCCGCGCCGTCCAGCCGGGCCGCCTCGTACAGGTCCGGCGGGATGGCCTGGAGCCCGGCGTACAGCACCAGGGTCATGAACGACGTGGTCAGCCAGATGTCCGGCAGGGCCACCGACCAGAGCACCAGGCGCGGGTCGCTCAGCCAGGAGATGTCGCCGGGGCTGTCCAGGATGCCGACGCGGGCGAGCAGCTCGTTGACGATGCCCACGTTGTCGATCATCAGGAACCGCCAGAGCAGGCCGGCCACCACCGGCGCGATCATCAGCGGATACAGGAACAACGTCTGCAGCAGCCGGGCCCGCGGCCCGAGCCGGTGGAACAGCAGCGCCACGGCCAGGCCGAGCACCAGCTCCGCCGTCACCACGATCACCGTGTACGCCAGGGTCCGGCCGCCCGCCGCGCGGATGGCCGGATCGGTCAGCGCGGTCACGTAGTTGGCCAACCCGGCGAAGCGCCGGCCATCGCCCAGCCCCGAGCCGGTGTAGAGGCTGTCCACCGCGAGCCTGACCAGCGGCCAGCCGACCAGCGCGAGCAGCACCACCGCGGCCGGGGCGGCCAGCAGGGTGGCGTACCCCCGGTCGGACAGCCGGCGACGGGCCCGCGGCCGGCGGGCGGCGCCGGTCCGCGACGGCGCCGGGCCCGTCCGCGGTGGCGCCGCCTGCGCTGTCGGGCTCACTTGATGATGCCCTCGATCTGGGTACGGGCCGACTTGAGCAGCGCGGCGTAGTCGGCGCCCGGGGTGAGCGCCTTCTGCAGCATCGGGACCAGCGCCTTGTCCACGATCTGCTGCCAGTGCGGGTTGGCCGGCCGGGCCCGGGTGGCGCCGGCGTTGAGGGTGGTCAGCAGCGGGCCGAACGACTCGAAGCCGGGCTTGTCGGCGTCCTGCTGGTACGCCGACTTGCGGGCCGCCAGGCCCAGGCTGGTGTCCAGGCTCAGCGCGTTGTTGTCGTACGCGGCCTTGATGAACTGGGTGGCCAGCTCGTTCTTGGCGCCGCCGGCGGGCGCCGACAGGTACCACGGGCCCGGGATGCCGGCCACCCCCGCTGTGCCGCCGATCATCGGCGCGGTGCCGACCTTGCCGGCCACCTTGGCGTCCTTGGGGATCTGCCGGTAGGCGTGCGCCCAGAACCGGGTCATCGCCGTCTGGCCCTGGTTGAACAGGTTCTGCGCGGCGTTCCAGTCGGTCTGCGCGGCGCCGGCCGGGGCGACCTTGTGCTTGTTGTTGAGGTCGGCATAGAAGGTCAGCGCCGCGAGGTGCTGGGCGTTGTCGATGATCACCGCGCCGGAGTCGTCGAGCACGACGCCGGGCGAGCCGGCCTGCAGCACGTGGGCCAGCCACTCGGTCTCCACGCCGCCCTTGACGTCGGTGCCATAGAGCTTCTGCCCGGGCCGGGTGAAGAACTGGGCGACGTCGGTGAACTGCTGCCAGTTGGTGGGCGGGGCCAGCGGGTAGCCGTACCTCTTCTGGAAGGCGGCCTTCTCCTTGGCGTCGCCGAACAGGTCAGTGCGGTAGAGCAGGATCTCGCTGTTCGTCCACACCGGCATGCCGATGAACTTGCCGCTCACCTGTGGCTCCTTGACCAGGGCCGGAAACAGGTCGGCCCGGACCTCGGGGGTGAACAGCGCGTCCAGCGCGGCGAGCTTCGGGGCGAGCAGCGGGATCCAGACCGCGTCGATGGCGCAGACGTCGAACGACGGCCGGCCGCTCGCGAGCTCGCTGCTGAGCCGGTTGAACAGGCCCTCGTACGGCAGCTCGACCAGGTTGACCGTGGCGCCGGTGTCCTGCTTGAACTTGTCGACGATCGGCTGGAGTTCGATCTTGCCGCCGCCCTCACAGACGACGGTCAGCGACTTGTCGGCGCCGCTCGCGCTGGTGCTACCGCCGCCACCGGCGCCACAGGCGGCACTGGCCAGCAGGGCGCCACCGGCGCCGGCGGTGAGGCCGAGGAATCGGCGGCGGTTGACGGCGGGGATTCGAAGGGAGTCCATCGACTGCTCCGTTCGCTTTCACGGGGTGCGCCGGGGCCGGGGGAACCGGGCGCTCGGGGGTGACAAAACCTTTTGGCAAAAGGTTTTGGCGTAGCCTAGGAACGTCCTCGGATGCTGGTCAAGTACCAATTCGGTGACGGCGCGGCCACGGCCGCCGGGATTGTCCGGCCGCCGGAGGTGCTGTTACGGTCGCGGGAACGCTGGAATCTCGCGGCGTTGGGCTGGCCGAGAGGCGCTGCGACGGATCACCATCCGCCACGCTCGACCAGCCCGTGATCGCAGAAGGGCGCCTCCCACACGATCGGGAGGCGACCCTCGGTACGGCGCCCGCGCGGCGGCCGGTTCCCGGGCCCCCTCCCCGGACAGTCAGGAGGGAACGATGGACGCCGACCTCACCGCCTTCATCGCCGGCCTGCCCAAGGCCGAGCTGCACGTACACCACGTCGGGTCCGCCACCCCGGCCACCGTGGCCCGGCTGGCCGAGCGGCACGCGGGGTCCACCCCGGTGCCGGCGGACGTCGACAAGCTCGCCGAATACTTCACGTTCACCGACTTCGCGCACTTCGTCGAGGTCTACCTGAGCGTGGTCGACCTGATCCGCGACCCCGAGGACGTGGCCACGCTGACGTACGAGGTGGCCAGCGAGCTGGCCGGCCAGCAGGTGCGGTACGCCGAACTGACGCTCACGCCGTACTCGTCGATCGCCCGCGGCATGGCGGCCGAGGCGTTCTGCGAGGCCGTGGAGGACGCCCGCGCGAAGGCGGCCCGCGAGCACGGCATCGAGCTGCGCTGGTGCTTCGACATTCCCGGCGAGGCCGGGGTGCCGGCCGGCGACGTCACCCTGGACGTGGCGCTGCGGCTGCGGCCGGACGGCCTGGTGAGCTTCGGGCTCGGCGGTCCCGAGATCGGCGTGCCGCGCGGCGCGTTCGCCGAACACTTCGCCGCGGCCCGCGCGGCCGGGCTGCGCAGCGCCCCGCACGCCGGCGAGTCCACCGGTCCGGAAACGGTCTGGGACGCGCTGCGCCACCTCGGCGCCGAACGCATCGGCCACGGCATCGCGGCGGCCCGCGACCCGGGGCTGCTGGCCGAGCTGCGCGACCGGGACATCGCGCTGGAGGTGTGCCCGACCTCGAACGTGTGCACCCGCTCGGTGCCGTCGCTGGCCGAGCACCCGCTGCCGGCCCTGGTGGCGGCCGGCGTGCCGGTCACGATCAACTCGGATGATCCGCCGATGTTCTCCACCACCCTCAACCGGGAGTACGCGGTGGCCGCCGAGCTGCTCGGGCTGGACCGCGCCGGCGTGGCCGAGCTGGCCCGTACCGGCGTCCGGTACGCGTTCCTGCCCGATGCCCGCAAGGCCGAGCTGATCGCCGAGATCGACGCGTACACCGCGACCGCCGGGTAGCGGGCGCCGCGGTCAACGGTCCGGCGGTAGGCCGCGGTCAGCGGCCCGGCGGACGGCCGCGGTCAGCGGCCCGGCGGACGGCCGCGGTCAGCGGCCCGGCGGACGGCCGCGGTCAGCGGGCCGGGCCGACCCGGGCCGCGGCCACCGCCCGCAGGCCGTGGTCAGCGGGCCGCGCCGACCCGGGCCGCGGCCACCGCCCGCAGGCCGTGGTCAGCGGGCCGCGCCGACCCGGGCCGCGGCCATCGCCCGCAGGCCCTCATCGAGGGTGCGGAACCGCGGTCGCCAGCCGAGTTCCCGGGCGGCCCGCTCGGTCGACACCCGCAGGTTCATCCGCATCACCGCGCGGGCGTACGGGACGGCGCCGAACAGCCAGCCGGGCACCCGCGGCGGCCGGGGCAGCCCGAAGGCGGCGGCCGTCCGTACCATCGCCTCGTTGAACCCGACCCGCGACCCGTCGGCGATGTTGTACGCCGCGCCGGGCCGGCCCCGCTCGACCGCCGCCAGCACCGCGTCGGCCGCGTCGGCCAGGTGCACCCAGGGGACGACCCGGCCGTCGTCCGGGATGACCGGGATCCGGCGGCCACGCAGCATGTCCAGGATGGCCTCGGTGGCCCCGCCGGGCCCGTAGAACAGCCCGAACCGCAGGGACACGCCGGCCAGCTCCGGCACATCGAAGATCAGGTCCTCCTTGGCCCGCATGCCGGCCAGGTGACGGTCGAACGCCGGGTCCGGATGCGGCCGCCCGAAGGGCGCGTCTTCGGTGAGCGGTCGGTCGCCCAGATCGCCGTACCCGTAGCCGAAGACCATGTTCTCCGCGACGAAGCGGTGGGCGCCGACCACCCGCGCCGCCGCCACCAGGTTGGTGGTGCCGGCGGTCCGCAGGTCGTCGGTCGGGTACATGTCGCGGTGCCGGATCGGAGGTTTCCGCAGCGCCGTGGCCGCGTGCACGACCGCGTCGGCGTGCCGCCCGTCCACGGCCCGCAGCAGGGCGTTGCGATCGAGAATGTCCGCCACGATGTCGTTGCCGGCGCCCCGGCCAAGGGACATCACCCGATGCCCGGCCCCGGTCAGGGCCCGGGTGACATGCCGGCCGAAGACGCCGGTGCCCCCGGCGAGGATGATGGTCAGCTCGGGGCCCGTGTCGGCTCCCTGGTTAGCGCTCATGCCACCCGGACGCCCCGCCAGCCCCCAACGTGACGGTGACCCCGGCCACCCCACCCACCCCGCCCGTGTCGATCATGGGACCACGGGACGGCGTTTGATCGGCCGGACCGGGGTAAGGCTCACCGGGACGGCTTGCCGCGGCGGCCGGTACGGTGCGAGAAGGACCCCGAGACCCAGGAGAGCGCCCGGATGGACGTCACCACCACGGCCGAGTGGCAGGCCCTGCGCAAGCACGCCGACAGCACCCGCGACGTACACCTGCGGGAGCTGTTCGACGCCGATCCGCGGCGCGGGGAGCGGCTCGCGGCGCAGCTGGCCGACCTGTACGTGGACTACAGCAAGAACCTCGTCACCGACGAGACGCTCGGGCTGCTCACCGGGCTGGCCGAGCGGGTCGGGCTGGCCGACCGGATCGCCGACATGTTCGCCGGCCGGCACATCAACTCGACCGAGGACCGGGCCGTGCTGCACACCGCGCTCCGACTGCCCCGGAACGCGTCGCTCGAGGTTGACGGCCAGGACGTGGCCGCCGAGGTGCACGGCGTGCTCGACCGGATGGCCGCGTTCGCCGACCGGGTGCGGTCCGGCCAGTGGCGCGGCCACACCGGCGAGCGGATCCGCACGGTGGTCAACATCGGCATCGGCGGCTCCGACCTCGGCCCGGTGATGGCGTACGAGGCGCTGCGGGCGTACGCGGACCGCGAGATCACCTGCCGGTTCGTCTCCAACATCGACCCCACCGACCTGTACGAGACGACCGTCGACCTCGACCCGGCCAGCACGCTGTTCGTGGTGGTCTCGAAGACGTTCGGCACCCAGGAGACGCTGACCAACGCGGCGCAGGCGCGCGACTGGTTGCTGTCCGGATTGGGCGGTGACGACAGCGCGGTGGCCAAGCACTTCGTGGCGGTGAGCACGAACGAGCAGCGGGTCCGCGACTTCGGCATCGACCCGGAGAACATGTTCGGCTTCTGGGACTGGGTCGGTGGCCGATACTCGCTGCCGTCCGCGGTCGGGCTGACGGTGATGGTGGCCATCGGGCCGGAGCGGTTCGGGGAGATGCTGGCCGGCTACCACGCGGTCGACGAGCACTTCCGGACCACCCCGATCGAGCGGAACGTGCCGGCGCTGCTGGGCCTGCTGAACGTCTGGTACAACAACTTCCTCGGCGCGCAGTCGCACGCCGTGCTGCCGTACTCGCAGTATCTGCACCGCTTCCCGGCGTACCTGCAGCAGCTGACCATGGAGAGCAACGGCAAGTCGGTGACCCGGGACGGCACCCGGGTGTCGTACTCCACCGGCGAGGTCTTCTGGGGTGAGCCCGGCACCAACGGGCAGCACGCCTTCTACCAGCTCATCCACCAGGGGACGAAGCTGATCCCGGCCGACTTCATCGGCTTCAGCGAGCCCAACCACGACCTCGACGGCATGCACGACCTGTTCATGTCGAACTTCTTCGCCCAGACCGCGGCCCTGGCATTCGGCCGGACGAAGGAGCAGGTGGAGGCCGAGGGCACGGCCGCGGAGATCGTGCCGCACCGGGTGATGCCGGGCAACCATCCGACCACCACGATCATCGGCCCGAAGCTCACCCCGGCCACCTTCGGCCAGCTGGTGGCGCTGTACGAGCACATCGTGTTCACCGAGGGCGCGATCTGGGACATCAACTCCTTCGACCAGTGGGGCGTGGAGCTGGGCAAGGTGATGGCCAACCAGCTGGCGCCGCTGCTCACCGGCGACGGCGACCTCGGCGACCTGGATTCCTCCACGGCCACGCTGATCGATCGGTATCGCCGCGAGCGCCATCGGCGGTGATCGTCCTGCCACCGAACCCGCGCCGGCTCCGGCGTGGGTTCGGGCAGCTCGACGGCGGGTAGCATCGGATCGACAGACCTCTGCGCATCCGCAACCGGCGAGGGGACCCCCGCCCCGGACAGGTGGTGGCTTCACGATGAAGGCTCTGCGCGCGGGCGACCTGCTGGCCCGTCGTTACCGTCTGATCGATCCGGTCGGCGCCGGCGGCATGTCGGTGATCTGGCGGGCCCACGACGAGGTGCTCGACCGGCTCGTGGCGGTCAAGGTGCTGGCCGCGGCGCTGGCCGCGGACGCGCGGTTCCGGGCCATGGTGCGCGCCGAGGCCCGCTCGGCCGCCCAGCTCGTCCACCCGCACGTCACGGCCGTGCACGACTACGGCGAGACGGTGGCCGCCGACGGCTCGGTCGTCGCGTTCGTGGTGCTTGAGCTGCTGTCCGGGGAGAGCCTGGAGGCCCGGCTCACCGCCGGGCCACTACCCTGGCCGGAGGCCGTCCGGGTGTGCGCCGAGGTGGCGGAGGCGCTGGCGGCCGCGCACCGGTTGGGCATCGTGCACCGGGACGTGACGCCGGGGAACGTGATGCTGACGGCCGTGGGTGCCAAGATGCTGGACTTCGGCATCGCCACCCGGGTCGACGCGCCGGACGACGACGACACGGGCGAAACCTTCGGCACCCCGGCGTACGTGGCCCCGGAACGCCTGGACGGCCGGCCCGCCCGCCCCACCGGCGACATGTACTCCTTCGGGGTGCTGCTGTACGAGACGCTCACCGGCCGGGTCCCGCACCCCGCCGACACCTGGGACGAGCTGGCCGCCGCGCTGGACCGGCCGGCGCCGCCGCTGTCGGTGCCCGGGCTGCCGCCCGCGGTGGCGGACGCGTGCCGGATCTGCCTGTCCCGGGATCCGTACGCGCGGCTCGCCGCCCAGCAGGTGGCCGGGGTGCTCCGCTCGCACCTGCCGGCCGGCTACCCGGTGCCGGACACCGCCCCCGCGGTAATGGCGGCAGCCGGCGGAGCGAGCACGCCCGGCGCGGCGGATGGCTCCGGCCCGGTGGCCGGGTCCGGCGCTCGATCCGGGGCGGCGGATGGCTCCGGCCCGGTGCCCGGATCCGGCGCTCGGTCCGGCGCGGCGGGCCTCGGCGGTCGGACGGACCTTGCCGGCGCGCTGGGCGCGGGCCGGGCGGACCCCGCCGCGGGCCAGGCGGCCGTGCCGGTCGCGTCGGATCCGCCGGCGGGGGGCGATACCTCGGGCGCTCCCGCCGCGCGGGCCGGCGGAGCGCCGAACGGGCGGCGGCGACTGGCGATGGCGGCCGGCGCCGCCGTAGCGGTGCTCACGGCGCTGGGACTGGCGCTGCTGGCCCCGCGACTCGACCCCGATCCGCCGGTGGCGGGCCCGGGTGGGCCGTCCAGCGCCGGCGCCGGCACGGCGAGTCCCGGGCCGGCGCCCGATCCGGCGGCCACCGGCGGGACTGGCGGGCCGGCGGCCACCGGCGGGACCGGCGAGCCGGCGGCCACCGGCGGACCGGCGTCGACCGACCCGACCGGCGCCGTCCCGCCGGCGGAACGGTCGGCGCCCTTTGCGCCGGCCCCCACCGATGCCGCAGTCCGGGGAGACGTGCCCGCGGCCGTCCGGGCGTTCACCGACCTGGTGGCCGTCGGGGTGGCCCGGGGCGGCATCCGCGGCGACGCTGGGCAGGATCTGGCCCAGGTGGCCGCCCCGCTCGGCACGGGCACCTCCACGGACGTGGACGCCGGGGTGCGCAACCTACGGCAGAAGGTCGCCGACCGGAGCCGCGAGGGAGCGATCAGCGACCGCTTCGTCCAGCAGCTCGACTCGGGCCTGGATGGGATCGCCGCGGCCGGCCGCGCCGCCGGCGCCGGCTAGACCCGCGACCGGCCAGACCCGCGCCCGACCAGATCAAGGACCGGCCAGACCCAGCATCGACCAGACCCAGGACCGACCTTTTTGTCGCCTCCGGTCGGGTGACGCCGGGTAGCGGCGCCCGGCCGGGCGGCCGGTCAGCCGGCGTACCGGTCCAGGAAGTTCCGCAGGTGGCTCTTCGGCCGCGCGCCCACCAGCGACCCGACGACCTCGCCCTCGCGGAACACCAGCAGGGTGGGCAGCGACATCACGCCGTACGCCCGGGTCGCCGCCGGGTTCTCGTCGGAGTTGAGGGTCACCACCCGGACCCGGCCGGAGAACTCTCCGGCAAGCTCGGTGAGGCTCGCCGAGATCGCCTTGCACGGCGGGCACCAGTCCGCCCAGAAGTCCACCAGGACCGGCAGCTCGCTGTTCAGCACCTCCGCGCCGAAGGAGTCGTCGGTGACGACGGGGATGGCGGTGTCGGTTCGGTTCGGCATGGGTCCTCCCGGTACGCGATGGCATGGTCGAGCTGGGTCCGCAACCGTCGCCGGACCCCGTCCAGCCGATCGAGGCAGGCGTCCACCTCGGCCAGCTTGCGCCGCAGCATGGCCACCGAGTCCGGGCAGACGTCCCCGGAGGTGTGGCCGGCCCGCAGGCAGGCGACGAACGGGCGGATGTCGTCGAGGTCGAAGCCGACGGCGAGCAGCGCCCGGATCTCGGTGACGATCCGCAGCTCCGCGTCGTCGTACCGGCGGTAGCCGTTGGTCGTGCGGTTGGCCCGCAGCAGTCCCTGCGACTCGTAGTACCGCAGCGCCCTGGTGCTGGTGCCGGCCCGCTCGGCCAGCTCACCGATCCGCATCCGCTCCCCCTCGCCGCGCTCGCCAGTCACGCTAAACCTTGTCGCCGGTGTCAAGGCAAGCGTGCCCGGGGTCAGTCGCCGCAGCGGTCGGAGAGCCCGTAGCGGAGCAGCACCACATCGCCGATCTGCCGGACCTCGGTCAGCCGGGCCCGCCGCTCCGAATGCCACGGGAACCGGCCGTCCCGGACGAACCGGGGCGCCCGGCCGTCGCCCACGAAGAAGGGGGCCACCACCAGGTGCAGCTCGTCGGCCAGCCCCGCCATCAGGAACTGGGCGTGCACGCGGCCGCCGCCCTCGACCATCAACCGGCGTACGCCCCGGTTGCCGAGGTCGGCGAGCACGGCGGCCGGGTCGACGGGGTCACCGGCCGCCACCACGGTGGCCAGGCCGGCCAGCCGGTCGCGGGTCCGCTCGGCGACCGCCGGCGGGCAGTAGACCAGCCGCTCGGCCTCGCCCTCGGTGAAGAACCTGGCCGCCGGGTCGAGGTCGCCCCGGGCGGTGAGCGTCACCTTGGCGGGCGAGGCCGGCAGGCCGCGCGCCACCCGGGTGGCGCGCCGGTCCGGATCGCGGATCAACAACCGGGGGTTGTCCCGGCGCACGGTCGCCGCGCCGACCAGGATGGCGTCGCATCCCGCCCGGACCTCGTCGATCCGGTCCAGGTCGTCGGCGTTGGACAGCATCAACCGCTGCTCACTGGCGTCGTCGATGTAGCCGTCGATCGAGGTGGCGCAGCTGAGCAGGACGTACGGCCTGGCGGTCGCCGGCACGTCGGGCCGCTTCAGCGCGCCGACGGCACGTCGGACGGGCGGGCGTGGTGGCTGGCCTTGGCCGCCAGGTAGCCCGCGTTGGCCTCGGACAGGTAGATGCCGGTCGGGACGCACCCGACGACGCTCACGCCCAGCCGGGTCAGCTGCTCCGCCTTGTCCGGATTGTTGGTCAGCAGCCGGACCCGCTGCGCGCCCAGCGCCGTGAGCATCTGCGCGGCGGTGGTGTAGTCCCGCTCGTCCGCGCGGTGGCCCAGCGCCAGGTTGGCCTGGTAGGTGTCCAGCCCGGTGTCCTGCAGCGCATACGCGTCGAGCTTCGGGTAGAGCCCGATCCCCCGCCCCTCCTGGCGCAGGTAGAGCAGGAAGCCGCCGGCGTCGGCGATCCGCTCCACGCCCTCGCGCAGCTGCGGACCGCAGTCGCAGCGTTGGCTGCCGAAAACGTCCCCGGTGAGGCATTCGCTATGCGGCCGGACCAGGGGCGCCTCGTCCGCCTGCCGGTCCAGCGCCGCCCGCCACTCACCCAGGCCGAGCGCCAGGTGTTCACGGCCGTCCACCAGACCGTCGAAGGAGAAGACCCGCGCCTCGGTGGCGTATCCGTCGGGGAACTGGAGGGGCACCGTGACCTGCGTCCGGATCGAGGCGATCGGCAGTGCGTCGGACATGTGGCTCCTGACCTTGAGGGGTAATGCCGTTCCACCCTATTGCGTGGGTGTGACGGGCGCCCGTGGTGCGGGTGCGACTGTGACAGACGCCCGGGGTTAGGGAGGTGACACCCAGCGCTACGGGGTGGCCGGGACCGGCACCCGCAGCCGCCGCGCCACCAGCACGGCCGCGCCGGGCAGGCTGGAGACCAGCACCAGCGCCCCGTACACCATGGCGGTGGCCACGCCCTGGTCGGCGGTGAGGCCGGCGGCGGCGAACGCCCAGGCCGCCACCCCCTCCCGCGGGCCGAAGCCGCCGATGTTCAGCGGTAGGCCCATGGCGACCAGGGCCAGCAGCGTCAGCGGCACCAGCCGGGACAGCGGGGCGGTGGCGCCGGCCGTCCGGGCGGCGACCAGGAACGTGGCCAGATGGCCGGCCACCACCACGGCTGAGGCCAGCAGGACGCCCAGCCAGGTGCGCCGGGCCAGCAGCCCGGCGCGGACGTCCGCCACCACGGTCCGCAGCGGCCGCGCCCAGCGGGCCGTGCCGGGCCGGGGCAGCGCCCGGGCCACGACCGCGCAGACCAGCACGCCGGCCAGGGCCACGGCCAGCACGACCGGCAGGTACCGGCGGACCGGTGACGGGAACGCGAGCAAAATCACCACCGAGAGCACGACCTGAACGAGCTGCCCGGCCGTCCGCTCCCACACCACGGCCCGGATCCCGCGGCCCACGTCGCCGACGTCCCGGCCGTGCCGCACCGCGCGGTGCACGTCCCCCATGACGCCGCCGGGCAGCGTGGCGTTCAGAAACACCGACCGGTAGCAGTGCGCCACGGCCGTGCCGAGCGGCAGGCGTACGCCGAGGCCGCCGGCCACCAGGCTCCAGCGCCAGGCGCAGCAGACCGTGGTGAGCGCGCCGATGCCGAGCGCCGCGGCCAGCGCCGGGCCGTTGATCAGCCGGAGGCCGGTCAGGAAGGGTCCGGTGCCGAGCCACCACAGCAGCACGCCGAGCATTCCCAGCCCACTGAGGGTCCTGGCCCATGGCCAGATCCGCCGAGCCATGCCGACCGCCGGCCTGAACAGTGTGCCCGTACCGTTTCGCACCCGGATCCTCCCTGCAAGAACGTCCCCCCGCCTGTACGCAGCGGACGCCGTTCGGGTTCATTCCGGGCAGGCACGCCGTTGCGAAGGGACCCTTCCCTCAGCCGGCCAGGAGGTCGGTGTGCGGGACCGTCACGCGCAGTTGGCCGGCGGTTGCGGCCGCGAGGCGGCGTTCCGCGTACGCGGTCGCCGGTCCGCGCAGGTCCGGACGCTGCTCGACGGCGGCCGCCAGCCAGCCGGTGAACCATTCGGCGATCAGCGGGGCTTCGGCCGGGCCGAGCCGCCACGGGCTGGGCCGGCGCCGCACCGGCACGCCGTGCCCGGCGAACGCCTCGGCGCAGACCCGCGCCGCGTCGGGTCCCAGCAGGTCACGGCCGGCCACCGTGCGGCGCTGGTGCTCGTTGAACGCCGCGTCGATCTCCGCGTCCAGCGGGTCGACCGGGTCGAACGCCACCCCGCCGGTGACGGTGATCATGAACAGGGCGGGGCAGCCGGCGCCGGCGCAGGCCGCCGCCACCCGGCGTACCTCCTCGGCCGTGAGCATGTCCAGCAGCGCCGAGTTGGTGACCAGGGCGGCGCCGGCCAGGTCGGCGGGCTCGAGCCGGCTGATGTCCCGCTGCCGGACCTCGGCGGTGACCGCGGCGCCGTCGGCGGCCCGGTCCACCATCTGCGCGGCCGCGCGCGCCAGCAGCCCGGCGTCCTGGTCATAGAGCACCCAGTGCTGCGGTCCGGGCAGTCGCGGGGCCAGCCAGCGGCCCATCGAACCGGTGCCGGTGCCCAGGTCGTGGATCGTGATCGGTCCCCGGCCGGCGAACCGGTCGCGCAGGTCGGCCACCAGCTCCGTCGAGCGGGCCGCGGCGTCGGCGGGTTCCCGGAGCCGCAGCCAGGCCGCGAAGTCGGGCGGGAGCGAGGTCGTCATGCGGGATTCTCCTTCGTCGGCGCGGCCGCGGCCGGCGCGGCGGCGTTCGGCCCGGTTGACGCGGCCGGCGCGGCCGCGGTGAGCGCGGCCGCCACCCGGTCCGCGGTGTCGGTCCAGCCCGGCAGGGTGTCCCGGCGGTCCCGGGCGGAGCGGCGCAACCGCCGCCGCAGCTCGGCGTCGCCGAGCCAGCGGCGCAGGGCCGCGGCCAGCGCGGCCGGGTCGTCCGGCCGCACCAGCAGGCCCGGCCGGCCGCCGTCCGGCGCCCGGCCCAGGGCCTCGGCCAGCCCGCCGGCCGCGGTGGCCAGCACCGGGATGCCCCGGGCCAGCGCCTCGGTCACCACCATGCCGTACGTCTCGCCGCGGGACGCCAGCACCAGCAGATCGGCCTCGGCGTACGCGCCGGCCAGCGCGGGCCCGGTGAGCGGGCCGGTGAGCCGGAAGCGATCGGCCAGGCCGCGCTCCCGAGCCCGGGCGCGGATCCGCTCGGCGAAGTCCGGGGCCCGGCTGAGCGAGCCCACGCAGTCGCAGCGCCAGGCCGGGTCGGGCACCCGGGCGAGCGCCTCGACGAGGACGTCGTGGCCCTTCTGCGGAGTGACGGCGGCCACGCAGAGCAGCCGGTCGCCGGTCGCCGACCCCGGCGCGAGCGGTCCCGGATCCACCCCGGGCGCGGCCACCCGGACCCGATCCGCGGGCAGCCCGTACCGGTCGATCAGGTTGGCCCTGGTCCACTCGCTGACGGCCACCACGACGGCGGCCGTGCGCAGCGCGGCCGCCTCGGTGAGCGGGTCCGCCGGCGCGGCGTCGACCGCCGAGGACAGCGGCATGTGCACCAGCAGCACCAGCCGTAACCGGTCCGCGTGCGGTGCCAGCACCTCCGGCACGGCCGACCCGACCAGCCCGTCGACCAGCACGGGTACGCCGTCGGGCAGCCCGGCCAGCAACCCGGCCAGCCCGGCCCGGTCCGGCCCGGTCGGCCGGGGCCAGGACCCGGGCACGGCGTGTTCGTGAACGGTCCAGCCGGCGGCCGCGAGCCCGGCACAGACCCGCCGGTCGTACCTGTTGCCGCCGCTCGGGGTGGCGGGATCGTCGATGTCGCCGGGCAGCACCACGTGCACGGTCCCGGCCGGCACGCCGGCCGGTCGGCGGCCCCCGGCCCCGGTTCCCACCGGTCCTCCGGTCCCGCCCGGTCCTCCGGTCCCGCCCGGTCCGCCGGCCGGGGTGGCCGTGGGCACGCTCAGAGGGTCCGCTCGTAGCTCGCCCAGGCGATGTGCGACTCGTGCAGCGTGACGGTGATCCCGGCCAGCCCGCGCGCCGACTCGCCGAGGTCGCCCGCGTGCACCCGGTCGGCGAGCCGGTCGGCCACCGTCCGGGCCAGCACCTCGGTCGTGGTGTTCACCCCGGCGAACGCCGGCTCGTCGTCGAGGTTGCGGTACGTCAGCTCGGCCAGCACCGCGTGCAGTTGCTCGGTGGCCAGGCCGATGTCCACGACGATCCCGTCGGCGTCCAGGTCGGGCCGCCGGAACGTCGCGTCCACCACGAAGGTGGCGCCGTGCAGGCGCTGTGCCGGCCCGAACACGTCGCCGCGGAAACTGTGGGCGACCATCATTGAGTCGCGGACCGTCACGCTGAACACGCGATCACTTCCCGTCATAGGTGATGAGATGGCAGAGGGCGGGCAGGTCGCCCGAGGCGAGCCGGGCGAGCGTGTCGGGCAGTTCGGCGTACCGGGACCGCCCGGTGAGCAGCGCGTCGAACCGCGGATCGGTGAGCAGGTCCAGCGCCAGGGCCAGCCGGTCGGCGAAGGTCCGGCTGGCCCGCCGGGGCGCCACCGTGCCGACCTGGCTGCCCCGGATGGTGAGCCGACCCGAGTGGAACGCCCCGCCCAGCGCCAACTCGACCGTCCGGTCGCCGTACCAGCTCAGCTCCAGCACCGTCCCCTCCGGCGCGAGCAGTTCGAGCGAGCGTTGCAGCCCGGCCGCGCTGGCGCTGGCGTGCACGACCAGGTCGCGGCCGCCGGCCGCCGCGTCCGGGGCCGCGAAGCCCACCCCGAGGGCGGCGGCCACGCCCGCGCGGTCGGGATCGGTGTCCACCAGCTCCACCCGGACCCCGGGGAACCGGGCCAGCAGAGCCGCCACGCTGCAGCCGACCATCCCGGCGCCCACCACGGTCACCCGGTCGCCCACCAGCGGCGGGCAGTCCCAGAGCGCGTTCACCGCGGTCTCCACGGTGCCGGCCAGCACCGCCCGTTCCGCCGGGACGCCGTCGGGCACCGGGACCACCGCGTCGGCCGGCACCACGTACGCGGTCTGGTGCGGGTGCAGGCAGAAGACGGTACGCCCGAGCAGCCGTGCCGGCCCGGCCTCGACGACGCCCACGCTGAGGTAGCCGTACTTCACCGGGGCCGGGAAGTCGCCCTCCTGGAACGGCGCGCGCATGGCCGCGTACTGGCTCTCCGGGACGCGGCCCGTGAAGACCAGTGTCTCGGTCCCCCGGCTGACCCCGCTGTAACGGGTGCGGACGAGGACCTCGTCGCGGCCGGGCGCCGGCAGCGGCACCGGGCGGATCTCCCCCTGGCCCGGCGCACGCAGCCAGAAGGCGGACGCCTCACCCATGCCGCCTCCTCCGTTCCGCAGCGCCGGCTTCCGTGGCCGACCCACCTCGTACCCGATCACCCGGTCGGGCGGCTCGACCGCCCGGCACCGGCCCGGCCATCATGACCCGGCCCACCGGCACGACCGGCCGGGTCGCTGATCATAGCCACGCGGGTGGCCGGTCCCCGGTTCGAACCGGTCAAACGTGGGATTCCGCATCCGCCGCCCGTCGCTTGGTCCTCGGCTGGATGACGGAGCTGCCGCGTATCCGCCGGCGGTTCCCTTGCCGGCCGCCGGTTGACCAGGCAGATCGACGCTCGTAGTGTTTCGAGAACATCTCGGAAACTTCTCGAAACTTTCGACCACTCGAGGAGCGTCGCTCGTTGTCCGGGCCCCGTCGCGAGCCGTCGACGGCGTACCGGCGGAAGGAACGCACATGAAGCTGAGCCGGTGGGTAGCCACCGCCGCGGTCGCCGTGGCGACCGTCGCCACCCTCAACACGCTGCCGGCCGCCGCCGGCCGCCAGTACGACCCGACCGACCAGAGCCTGCGCAACCTGGGCCTGCGGCACAACCTGTACCTCGGCACCGCGGTCGACATGGCCGCGCTGGACGACCCCGCCGACCCGAGGTACCGGCAGATCGTCGGCTCCGAGTTCTCCACCGTCACCGCTGAGAACGTGATGAAGTGGGAGAGCCTCGAGCCCACCCGCGGCAGCTACGACTGGGCGGCGGCCGACGAGCTGGTGACGTTCGCCCGCCAGCACGACCAGCGGGTCCGCGGGCACGTGCTGGCCTGGCAGAACCAGCTCCCCAAGTGGCTGACCGACGGCGTGGCCGACGGGTCCATCTCCAACGCGCAGCTGCGGGACCTGCTGCACAAGCACATCACCGACGTGGTCACGCACTTCCGGGGCAAGATCTGGCAGTGGGACGTGGTCAACGAGGCGGTGAGCGACCCGTGGGACACCCCGCCGACCCTGCACTACAAGGGCTTCTGGGCCGAGCACCTCGGCCCCGACTACATCGCCGACGCCTTCCGGTGGGCCCGCGCGGCCGACCCCAAGGCCCTGCTGTTCTACAACGACTACAACATCGAGGCGTTCGGCTCGGGTGATCCGGCCAACGACAAGACCCAGTTCGTGTACGACATGGCCAAGGGTCTGCTGGCCCGGGGCGTGCCGATCGACGGCATCGGCAGCCAGGGCCACCTCGGCACCCAGTACGGCAACTACGACACCCTGCAGGTGGTCGCGGCGCTCAAGAAGTTCTCCGCGCTGGGGCTGGCGACGGCGTTCACCGAGGTCGACGTGCGCAGCGAGGTCACCGAGGGGATGGGGTCCAACGAGATCAACCCCCGACTGCAGGCGTCGGCCGCCAACTACCACGTCCTGCTGCAGGCCTGCCTGGCGGACCGGCACTGCCTGTCGTTCACCGTCTGGGGCTTCACCGACAAGCACTCCTGGGTGCCGGGCACCTTCACGAACGAGGGCCTGGCCAACATCTACGACGAGAACTACCAGCCGAAGCGCGCGTACAACGTGCTGCGGGGTGACCTGATCTACGCCGGCCCGCCGTACGTCCTGCCGCGCGTGCCGCAGAAGCCGCGCCGGTAGGCCCCGCGGCGTCCCCCGCGCCCGGCCCGGCTCGTCCCCGACCCCCGACCCCGGTCCCGGCGTTAGGCCCCCCGGTCCCGGCGTTAGGAAGGGCCCCCTCCTATACAAAAAACGGGTCTACTGACGTTGTCGTGGGTTCATGGTCGTCCGGGTAGGGGTGGGCAGAGGCCTCCTCGGCGGAGCATGGCCATGGTGATGAGGGCTTGTGGGTTGTGGTAGCCGTAGCCTTGGCGGGTCA
>NZ_JBHLUE010000016.1:624356-689234 GCF_042434095.1 Plantactinospora siamensis | reverse complement strand
AGGGCGCTCAGGGCGCGGTTGGCCCGCAGGGTCCGCAGGGTGATGTCGGCGCCCAGGGTGCGCAGGGTGCTCAGGGTGCTCAGGGTGCTCAGGGTGCCCAGGGTGCGCAGGGGGCCCAGGGCGCTCAGGGCGCGGTTGGCCCGCAGGGTCCGCAGGGTGATGTCGGCGCCCAGGGTGCGCAGGGTGCTCAGGGCGCCCAGGGTGCTCAGGGCGCTCAGGGTGCTCAGGGTGCTCAGGGTGCTCAGGGCGCTCAGGGGGCTCAGGGGGCTCAGGGGGCCCAGGGCGCTCAGGGCGCGGTCGGCCCGCAGGGTCCGCAGGGTGATGTCGGTGCCCAGGGTGCCCAGGGTGCCCAGGGTGCTCAGGGTGCTCAGGGTGCTCAGGGCGCTCAGGGTGCCCAGGGCGCGCAGGGGGCCCAGGGCGCTCAGGGCGCGGTCGGCCCGCAGGGTCCGCAGGGTGATGTCGGCGCCCAGGGTGCCCAGGGTGCTCAGGGTGCTCAGGGTGCTCAGGGTGCTCAGGGTGCTCAGGGTGCTCAGGGCGCTCAGGGCGCTCAGGGCGCTCAGGGCGCTCAGGGCGCACAGGGCGCACAAGGTGCCCAGGGCGCTGTCGGTCCGCAGGGCCCGCAGGGCGACCCCGGTGCCCAGGGCGCGCAAGGCGCCCAGGGCGCGCAAGGGGCGCAGGGCGCCCAGGGTGCGGTCGGGCCGCAGGGAGACACCGGCGCGCAGGGTCCGCAGGGCGCGACCGGCGCTCAGGGTCCGCAGGGTCCGCAGGGTGGCGACGGTGCCACGGGTGCCACCGGGCCACAGGGTGCCACGGGCGCTCAGGGCGCTCAGGGTGCTCAGGGCGAAGAGGGCGAGGACGGCCCGCAGGGTCCGCAGGGCGCGGCCGGTGCGCAGGGTCCGCAGGGCGCCGCTGGGGCGCAGGGCGCGACCGGTCCGCAAGGTGCCGGGGTGAGCGACGCGTACATCCGGGCCACCACGGCCGACGCCGGCGTCCAGGTCCTCACCTGTGACACCGGTGACGTGGCGCTGAGCGGCGGATACACCAGCGCCGGCGGCGCGATCTCGTCGAGTGTTCCGTTCCCGCCGACCGACACGGCCACGCCCACCGGTTGGCAGTGGACGTTCCCGGCGGCCGGCAACGACATCTACGTCGTCTGCGCCAACGTCACCCCGTGATCCCGCAGAACGATTCGACAGGAAGAGGAAGACAGTGAAGATGCGACAGGTGTTCGGCTCGCTCGCCTGCGGCGCCGTCCTGCTGGCCGGAGTGGCCGCGTGCAGCGACGACCCGAAGACGCCGGCGGCCAACCAGTCCAGCGACGCGGCCGCCGCGGCGCCGGAGCAGAAGGACCCGACGGCCCTGCTCAAGCAGGGTATCGAGCAGGGTCAGGCGGGCCAGGCCGACCAGGCCAAGGCCACCTTCGAGAAGGTCGTCTCGCTCCAGGGCGACAACAAGTTCGCCTGGTTCAACCTGGGCTACCTGGCCCAGTCGCGGAACGCGACGGACGAGGCGATCGCCGACTACGACAAGGCGCTGGCCATCGACGGCGCCTACCGGCCGGCCATGTACAACAAGGCCATGCTCCTGGAGGGGCAGAAGCCCGACGATGCGGTCGCGCTGTACCGCAAGATCATCGACGCGGACAGCCACGCGTCCACGGCGTACCTGCGACTGGGCCTGATGCTGGTCAAGCAGGACGACGCGGACGGCGCGCGGGATGCCTTCAAGGCCGCGGTCAAGCTCGATCCGAAGCTTGCCTCGGCGGTTCCGGCGGAGTACCAGCCGGCCAAGGCGAAGGGGTGACCGTTCGGTGAAGGCGCCACACGTCACGGTTTTCACGGGTAGCAACCGGACCCGCTTCCTGGACGAGTGCCTGCAGTCGTTGCTGGCGCAGACGTACTCGGACTGGGAATGGGTGGTCATTCTCAACCAGGGCACCCGCTGGCGCCCCGAGGCCAAGGATCCCCGGATCCGCCTCGTGGTGCGGGACGGCCTGAACGGTGTCGGTGCGGTGAAACGGCAGGCCTGCGCCGAGGCGTACGGGGACATCCTCGTCGAGCTCGACGACGACGACCTGCTCAGCAGCGACTGCCTGGCGGAGATCGTGGCGGCCTTCGAGGCCAACCCGGGTGTGGGCTTTGTCTACAGCGACACGGCCCAGATCGGGGAGGACGGCGGCCGGGACGAGTCCCGGTTCGCCGCCTCCCACGGGTGGCGGTACCGCGACGAGAAGGTCGACGGACGCGAGGTGCTGGCGTGCCACGCGCTGGCGCCGACCCCGCACAACGTCAGCTACATCTGGTACGCGCCGAACCACGTCCGGGCCTTCCGTCGGGACGTGTACGAGAAGGTGGGTGGCTACAACGAGGAACTCGACGTGGCCGACGACCTCGACCTGATGTGCCGGCTGTACCAGGCGGCCGAGTTCCACCACATCCCGAAGTGTCTCTACCTGCAACGGATGCACGCCAAAAATACCCAGCGCGATCCGGAGTTCAACGCGCGCATCCAGCGCAGGTCGGTCGAGATCTACGACCGGAACATCAAGGACAACGCGCTGGCCTGGGCCGGGCGGCAGGGACTGCTTGCCCTCGACCTCGGCGCCGCGCACAACAAGCCGGAGGGCTTTCTCGGGCTGGACCAGCACGAGGCGCCCGGCGTGGACATCGTCTGTGATGTCACCAAGGGCATCGATCTGCCGGACAACAGCGTCGGCGTGATCCGGGCCTGGGACTTCCTGGAACACGTCCCGGACAAGGTCGCGCTCTTCAACGAGCTGTACCGGATCCTCGCCCCGAACGGGCTGCTGCTGTCGCTGACGCCCAGCACGGACGGGCGGGGAGCGTTCCAGGATCCGACCCATGTGGCGTTCTACAACGAGAACTCGTTCTGGTACTTCACCACCACGAAGTTCGCCACCATGGTGCCGGAGATCAAGTGCAGGTTCCAGGCGTCCCGCCTGGCCACGTACTTCCCGACCGAGTTCCACCAGGCCAACAACATCCCGTACGTGGTCGCGAACCTGATCGCGGTCAAGGACGACGTGCGGAACGGCGGCCTGCTGACCATCTGAAACATCGATCCGCAACACCGGTCCGGACGCCGGCGGGACACCCGCCGGCGTCCGGCGCGTTTCCGAGGCCCCGGACGGTGGGTAACGGCGGATCAACGGCACATGCCACCACAATCTAGGGGGTCATCGACCATGGTCAGTACCCGAGTCGCCCGAACCGTCCGTCCCGAGGGCGAGGTACGGCGATGAGCGCCCCGGTCGGCGACCGCGCGACGGTGGCGGACTGCCTGCGGGTCGGTACCGGCTTCTCGCAGGGGGACCGGAACTGGATCGTCGAGCAGTTCGGCACCCTGGACGCCCGGCTCGCCTCCTTCCCGGTGGACGGCACCGAGCTGGAGGTGACGGTCAAGGACCGCGAGGCCAAGGGCCAGAAGGTGACCCTGGAGTGCTGGATCGCCGGCCAGCCGAAGATCGTCACCACCTCCACCGAGGAGGACCTGCGGGCCGCGCTCAACGACTGCCGGGACGACCTGCGCCGCAAGCTCAACGACCACAAGACCCGGCAGGAGCCCCGGCGCAACCGCCGGCTGCGCGACCACGGCCTGCCCGACCCGCGCGCCGTGGACGAGGGCGACCTGCTCACCGACGACAACCCGGCCGGCTCGCCGGAGTCCGCCGTCCGCGGCGACTGAGCTGCAAGGAAGGGCCCCTTGTTATCGCTTTCTGTATAGCAAGGGGCCCTTCTTAACGCCCCGGCGCGCGCCGGCGCGGCGTCGGTGCGGGCGCGGGCTCAGCAGGGGCCGTTGTCCACCCACACGTCCTGGGCGTTGTTGCCGGGCACGTCGCCCTGAGTCCACCAACGGGCCGTCCAGCGATGACCCTGGTACGACACCACGGTGCCACCGGTGTACGCGGTGCCGGCCGACCACGCCGGCGCGGTGCACGTGCCGGGCGGCGGCGTGCCGGTCGAGCCCGAGCAGGCGCCCTGGTCCTGCCACACCTGCGCCGAGCCCGGGGTCTCGCCCTGGGTCCACCACTGCGCCTTCCAGGTGTGTCCGGCGTACGAGGCGAGCTGGCCGCCGGTGTAGACGGCGGACGCCGACCAGGCCGGCGCGGCGCAGGCGCCCGTCGGCGGGGTCGTCGTCGGCGTGCTCGTCGGTGGCGTGCTCGTCGGTGGCGTGGTGGGCGGGGTCGCCCCGGCGAACCGGGCCGTGTACGTGGTGAACTCCCACGGCGCCTGCGGCACGCTGCTGCACGTCCCCGACGTGGTGCTCTGGTTCGGGTCCGGGCACTGCCGGTCCCGGTTGACCGACCAGTACGTGTACCGGGCCAGGTGGTGGCTCGTGGCGTAGTCGAGCACCGTGCCGAAGTCGGCCTGCCGGAAGTACTCGCCGGCGTCGCTGCGCCCGTTCATCATCGACACGCCCTCGTGGGCGTACGCGGTGCCGCTGTCCCAGCCGAACGTGCTCATCAGCAGGCCGTGGAACGCCTCCAGCGCGGACACCTGGCTGCCGCCGCCGTTGAAGCCCCCGTCGAACGGCATGATCGAGTAGTTGTTGGGCGTGAAGCCGAGGCTCTTGGCGTCGTTCAGCATCTGCTGCCCGAACCAGCCGGTCCCGGCCGAGGTGCCGGCCGTGGTGACCGAGACGTACAGGCCCGGGTTGTCCCGTTGCAGGATCTGCGCCGCGCCCAGCTCGTTGTGCACGGCCGCGGCGTTCTCGTACTCGGGTTCCTCCAGGTCGAAGTCGATGGCCCTCAGCCCGTACTTCGTGACGACCTGCTGGTACGCGGCGGCCGTGGCGGCCGGCGTGCCGCAGGTCTGGCCCAGCTTGGTGCCGCCGTAGCCGCCGACCGAGACGCTCACGTCCCCGCCCGCGGCGCGGATCCGGCCGATCAGCGCGGCCGCCTCGGTGTCCGAGCCGACCGGTCGGGTGCCGTCCCAGGTGGGGGAGCAGCCGCCCGCGTTCGGGGCCAGGATGAAGGCCAGCTGGAACGCCTTCTGGCCGGTGGCGTTCATGACGGCGACCGGGTCCGGCGGGCTGTTGTCGAACGGCATCAGGTACGGCGCGGAGGCGTACCAGTTGCTGCCGAGGGCGGCGCCGGCGGCCGGCGCGGTGAGCAGGACGCCCGCGGCGGCCGCGCCGAGGCCGAGGGTGGCGGTGAGCGCGAGTGGTACGCGGTGGGGTGGCTTCATGGGGACCTCCGGACGCCACAGTTAACTTTGTTAACTGTTAGGGCGACAATGTACATCCCCATCGATGCGTGGACAAGCGCCGCCGCCGGGACGACGAACGGGCGGCGCCGGCCCACGGGCCGGCACCGCCCGGTGCCTCGGTGCAACGCCGTCGAGACGGCTCAGGTGGTACGCCGTCGAGACGGCCGATGCGGGTACGCCGTCAGGCCGCGGCGCCCAGCGACTTCAGGTAGTCCGGGTTGGCCTTCAGCCACGCGTCCACCGCGGCGGCCTCGTCGCCCTTGTGCTGGTTGAACATCTGGTCCTCCAGCGTGGCCAGCTGCTCGTTGTCCATCTTGAACTTCTTCAGCATGTCGGTGACCTCCGGGAAGTCCTTGTCGAACCCCTTGCGGGTGAGCGTGTGCACCTGCTCCGCCTTGCCCAGCGTGCCCTTCGGGTCCTTGAGGTCCTTGAGGTCGTACTTCGCGTACGCCCAGTGCGGGTGCCACAGGGTGACCGCGACCGGCTTCTTGTTCTTGATCGCGCTGTCCAGCGCGGCCAGCATGGCCGGGGTGGACGAGGTCTTGAGCTTCATCGACCCGTCCAGGCCGTACTGCGGCAGCGTCTTCTCCTGGGTGGCCTTGGTGAGCCCGGCGCCCGGCTCGATGCCGATCAGCTCGCCGTTGAACTCGCCGGCCTTGCCGGACAGGTCCTCGATCGAGTTGACGTCCTGGACGTACTTCGGCACCGCGATGCTGAGGCTCGCGTTGTCGTACCAGGTGCCGACGTCGTCCAGCCGCTTGCCGTACTTGTCCAGGTAGGACGCGTGGGTCTGCGGCAGCCAGCCGTCGAGGAACAGGTCGATGTCCTTGCTCGCGAGCCCGCCGAAGACCAGCCCGGCCTCCAGGTTCTTCAACTCGACCTGGTAGCCCTTGTCCTCCAGGACCTTCTTCCACAGGTTGGAGGCGGCCACGGCCTCGTCCCAGGCCATGTAGCCGATGGTGATCTTCTTCTTGTCGCCGCCGGAGCCGGCGCCGGAACTCCCGCCGCAGGCGGCGGCGCCCAGCGCCAGCGCGGCGGTCAACGCCAGCGCGACGCCGCGGGTCAGGGACCTCAACATCATGTGTTCCTTCCTATCGTTGCGCAGCCGGCGGAACCCGGCGCGACGGGCGCGCCGAGGCAGGGTGCCGGTGCGGTCTCCCGCGTGGAGCGGAGTCAGGGGTGCAGCCGGGCGCGGGTGCGGTCCGGCTAGGCGCGTTGCGCCCGGGCGGCCGGGAACCGGGCGCCGATGGAGTCGGTGAGCCGGTCGAGCACGATGGCCAGCACCACCACGGCGATGCCGCCCTCGAAGCCGCTGCCCACGTCGACCTGGGACAGCGCCGAGTTGATCACCTTGCCGAGTCCCTCGGCGCCCACCATGCCGGAGATGACCACCATGGACAGCGCCAGCATGATCACCTGGTTGACGCCCGTCATGATCGTCGGCAGCGCCAGCGGCAGCTTGGTGCGCAGCAGGACCTTCGCGGGCGAGGCGCCGAACGCCTCGCTCGCCTCGACGATCTCCGGGTCGACCTGGCGCAGTCCCAGCGCGGTCAGCCGGACCCCCGGCGGCATGCTGAACACCAGCGTGGCGAGCACGCCGGGCACGGTGCCGATGCCGAAGAAGAAGATGGCCGGGATCAGGTAGACGAACGCCGGGAGCGTCTGCATCAGGTCCAGCAACGGCCGGGCCACCGCGTTCGCCCGCCGGTTCTCCGCGATGAGGATGCCCAGCGGCACGGCCAGCACCAGCGACAGCGCGCTGGCCACCAGGACCTGCGCGAGGGTGCTCATGGTCTCGTCCCAGTAGGGCATGCCGCCGATCACGCCGAGCCCGACGAGCACGCCGAGCCCGAACTTCCAGCTCCGCAGCCAGGTGCCGAGGGCGGCCAGCAGCACCACCATCACCACGGCCGGGACGCTTGTGAGCAGGCCGGTCAGCGGCTCGACCAGCGCGTCCACCAGGGACACGATCCCGTCAAAGAGCGAGCCGAGGCTGTTCGTGGCCCAGTCGACGGCCGCGGAGATCCAGCTGCCGAGCGGCACCCGGGGCAGGATGCCGTCGAGCGGCGATGCGGCCACACTCATACCGGCTCTCCCGCCAGATTGCCCTCTTCGGAACCGGTGTTGCCCAGCGCGGCCAGCAGGGTGATCCGGGGGATCACGCCGGCCAGCCGGTCCCGGTCGTCCAGCACGGCCACCGGGTGGGTGCTCTCGGCCGAGTGCGTGAACAGGTCGGCCACGGCGGTGTCGGTGGCGACCGTGCGGACCTGCCCCGTCGTGACGTACCCGTCCAGGGTCCGGCTTCCGGCCCGGAGCGCCCGGGACACCTCGTCCTCGGTCACCGTGCCGAGCAGGCGCTTCTGCGCACCGGTCACGTAGACCACCGAGGTCTGCGTCTCGCGCAGCGCCCGGGCGGCGAGCCGCGGGCCCGCGCCGACGTCCAGGACGCTCTGCGGGCGTTCCATCACCGACGAGGCGGTGAGGACGCGGGTCCGGTCGACGTCCGCGACGAACTGGGCCACGTAGTCGTTGGCCGGATCGGTGAGGATCTCCTCGGCGGTGCCGATCTGGACGATCCGGCCGTCCCGCATCACGGCGATCCGGTCACCCAGCCGCATGGCCTCGTTGAGGTCGTGCGTGATGAACACGATCGTCTTGCCAAGCTCGGACTGCAGCTCCAGCAGCTGATCCTGCACCTCGCGCCGGATCAGCGGGTCCAGCGCCGAGAACGCCTCGTCCATCAGCAGCACGTCGGTCTCGGCGGCCAGCGCGCGGGCCAGGCCCACCCGCTGCTTCATCCCGCCGGACAGTTCCCGGGGCAGGCTGTCGGCCCACTTCTCCAGGCCCACCAGCCGGAGCGCGTTCATGGCCTTCTCCCGGCGCTCCGCTCGGGGCAACCCGGCCACCTCGAGCGCGTAGCCGGCGTTCTCCGCCACTGTCCGGTGCGGCATCAGCGCGAAGTGCTGGAAGACCATGCTGAGCTTCTCGCGCCGGAGCCGGCGCAGCGCCGCGGGCTTGAGCGCGGTGATGTCGACCCCGCCGACCTCCACGCTGCCGTGGGTGGGCGGGATGAGGCCGTTGAGCATCCGCAGCAGGGTGGACTTCCCCGAGCCGGAAAGCCCCATGACGACGAAGATCTCGCCGGGCCTGACCTCGAAGTTCGCGTCGATCACGGCGGCGGTCCCGGGCAGGCCGGTCATGGCCTCGTCCCGGTCGGTCCCGTCGGCAAGCCGTCGGACGGCCTCGTCACCGCGATTACCGAATATCTTGTAGAGCGATTTCACTGCGAGGGCAGCCACGGTCTCCCTTCCGGCATTCTTGCTCGGCGATCCGTTTGTGCCACCGAGTCACGGCATGGCGTCTCTGTGGTCGATATCCACGATTGCCTAACCCGTTTCAGGTCGTATTTCTCGGTCGGCCACGTTACGCACACCTTCCACCAGCAGGCCAGTTGACCTGCGGTGATGAGTCGGGAGGCTGTGCACCATCACACAATTTGCGGCACCGGGGGAACTATTTATCGGCGCCGGACGACACGTACGTCGGAATTGGTCGCCCGACCGTCATCGGAAAAGAAATCCGAGCCGGGTCCGGTCAGATTTCGCGGCGCATGCAGGCCCGCGGCCAGCGGTCGAGCCCGTGTTCGGCCTCGTGCCGGCGGATCCGGCGCAGCCCGGGCGATTCCTCGGCTTCGGTCAGATACCGGAATCCGAGTCGCCGGTAGTACGGCCCGTTCCAGGGGACGTCGCGGAAGGTGGTGAGGGTCAGCGCGGCCGCGCCCGTCTCGGCGGCGACGGCGGCCGCGTGCTCCAGCAGGGCCCGGCCGATGCCCCGGTGGGCCCAGTCCGGATGCACGGAGACCTGCTCGATGTGCAGGTTGCCGTCGACGGGCTCGGCGATCAGGTAGGCGATCGGCCGGTCGGTGTCGTCGGTCGCCACCCAGGCCCGGCCGGCCCGCTGGTATCCGGCCAGCTCCGCCGGTGACCCGGGATCGTCGTCGGCGATCTCCGCCATGCCGATCTCCCGGAACGACGCGCCGGCGGCCCGCTCGAGGTCCAGCAGGAGCGCCAGCTCGTCGTCCCGCGCGTTCCGGATAAGCATCCGACCATTCTGCCGCGCGCCCGGGCCCCCCGTTCAGCCCCGGCCCGGGTGCCCGGCTCCCCGCGGTCGGTGTCCGGCCGCCGGTTCAGCCGGCCGCCGGCTCAGCCTGCTCAGCCGGCCGCCGGCTCAGTCGGCCGCCGCCGGGTATCGCCCGCCCGTGACGGCCAGCCGGAGCGTCCAGATCGACACCCCGGCGCAGATGAACAGATCGGTGCCCCGGGGGCCGCCGAAGGTCAGGTTCGACACCGGCTCGGGCAGCATCAGCTTGCCGATCAGGGTCCCGTCGGGAGCGAAGCAGTGCACCCCATCCCAGGCGGCGGCCCAGACCCGTCCGGCGCTGTCCAACCGCAGCCCGTCGAAGCGGCCGAAGTCGCACTCGGCGAAGATCTTCCCGCCGCTCAGTGTGCCGTCGTCGGCCACGTCGAAGAGCCGGATGTGGCTGGGCTCCTGCCGGGTGTCCACGATGTACAGCCGGCGCTCGTCCAGCGAGAAGGCCAGGCCGTTCGGCCGGCTGAAGTCGTCGGCCACGATCCGGACCTCGCCGCTGGCCGGGTCGATCCGGTAGACGTGGCAGCCCCCGATCTCGCTGTCACCCGCCACGCCCTCGTAGTCACTGTCGATCCCGTAGCTGGGATCGGTGAACCACACCGAATCGTCGGCCCGGACCACCACGTCGTTCGGGCTGTTCAGCCGCCTGCCCTCGTATCGGTCCGCCAGCACCGTGACGGCGCCGTCGTGCTCCGTACGAGTGATCCGGCGGTTGCCCTGCTCGCAGCTGATCAGCCGGCCCTGCCGATCGACGGTGTTGCCGTTCGCGTAGCCGGACGGCGACCGGAACACCCCGACCGCGCCGGTGGCCTCGTCCCAGCGCATGAGCCGATCGTTCGGGATGTCGCTCCACACCAGGTAGCGGCCGGCCGGAAAGTATGCCGGGCCCTCGGTCTTGCGGTCGCCGGTGTGCAGCCGGGTCACCACGTAGTCGCCGTCGGCGTACCGCAGCCGGTCGTCCAGAATCTGCAGGTCGGCGGGGATCGTATGCGGCATCGCACGCTCCTGGGTTGAACCAGCTATGGCCAACAGCCAACTACACCGAACTTCGTTCGGTCAATAGCGATATGCTCAGAACCACATCTGAGAGGCGACCACATGGACGAGATCGATCGGGCACTCCTGGCCGAGTTGCAACGGGACGCGACGCAGTCGTACGCCGGGCTCGGCCGCGCCGTCGGGCTGTCGGCCGGGTCGGCGCACGAGCGGGTACGCAAGCTGCGGGACCGCGGAGTGATCCGGGCCAGCACGGTGGACGTGGACCCGGCCCGGGTGGGGCGCGGGGTGCTCGCCTTCGTGCTGCTGTCCGCGGACACCTGGATGGGCGACGCCCGGGAGGCGCTCGCGGCCCTTCCCGAGATCCAGGAGGCGCACGTGGTCGCCGGGTCGGCCTCGGTGCTGGTCAAGATCCGCACCGGCACCACCGAGGCGCTCCAGGGCGTGCTGCGGCGGCTCTTCGACATCGACGGGGTGACCGGCACCGAGACCATCGTGGCGCTGGAGACCTTCTTCGAGCGGCCCGTGCCGGTGACCGGCGAGCTGGCGCCCTGACGGATGGGCGCCCGCCCGGTCGGCCCGGACCACTCGCCGGTCGGCCCCTGAGGCGCCGGCACGAGGCGCGGCGGGCCCATTCGCCGGTCGGCCCCTCAGGGCACCAGCACGAGGCGCCCCCGGACCCCGCCCGCGGCCAGCAGTTCGTGCGCGGTGGCCACCTCGGCGAGCGGCAGCTCCCGGGCCACCCGCAGGGTGAGCCGCCCGGCATCGACCAGCGCCGCCAGCTCCGCGAGCCGGGCGCCGTCGGCGTACACCTCCTGGACGACGACCCGGGTGGCCCGCAGCGGCGGCGGAGCGTACGGGGCCACGAGCGCCACGAAGGTCCCCCCACCGCGCAGCGCCGCGTGCGCGGCGACCCCCGCGCAGGCCGCGTCGATCACCGCGTCCACGCCGCCGGGCACGAGGCGCCGGACCGCCGCGCCGAGCCGGTCGGTCCGGGCCACGAACTCGGCCGCGCCGCGCCCCCGTACCTCCGGCTCGTCGGCGGCGCCGGCCACCGCGACGGTACGGATGCCACGGGCGGCCGCGAGTTCGCAGACCAGCCCGCCCACCCCGCCGGCGGCCCCGGTCACCAGCAGGGTCTGCCCGGCCGCGAGCCCGGTCAGCGCGAGCGACCGGTCGGCGGTGAGGCCGATCAGCGGTAGCGTGGCGGCCTCGACCGGGGAGACCGTGCGCGGCGCCGGCGCGAGCGCGGCCTGTTCCAGCACCACCCGCTCGGCCTGGGCGCCGGCGGCCGGCAGCACGTCGCGCAGCCCGATGACCGCGTCGCCGGCGCGGAACCGCGAGACGCCCGGCCCGACCGCCTCGACCACGCCCGCGACGTCCCAGCCCAGCCACACCTCCGGCGCCGGCGGGAGCAGCCCGGCGGCGGTCAGCGCGCCGGAGCGGGTGGACAGGTCGATCCGGTTCACCGCGGCCGCGGCGACCCGCACCCGCACCTCACCGGGGCCCGGCTCCGGCACGGGGACGTCGACGATTTCCAGCACCTCGGGGCCGCCGAAGCGGCGTACGACCACAGCTCTCATGCCACCGACGCTAGGTACGCTGGTTTCCAACGGTAAGTAGGTACCTGCGAGTGCGTAGCGAACCGGGAGAGCGATGACCACCATGTCGGCCGGCGAACGGCGCGAACGGGACCGCGAGCGGTACAACGCGAATCTGGCCGGCTGCCCCGGCCACGAGCTGCTCGCGGCGCTCAGCGACAAGTGGGTGACGCTGGTGCTCAGCGCGCTGGCCGACGGCCCGCTGCGGTACGGCGACCTGTCCCGGATCGTCGCCGGCGCCAGCCAGAAGATGCTCACCCAGACGCTGCGCAAGCTGGAGCGGGACGGGCTGCTGACCCGGACGGTCACGCCGGCGGTCCCAGTGCGGGTGGACTACGCGCTGACCGGCCTGGGCGAGAGCCTGCTGCCGGTGCAGCGGGCCATCAAGACCTGGGCCGAGACCCACATCGAGCAGGTGCACGGGGCGCGCGCCGCGTACGACGCCCGCCCCGCGCCCTGACCGTTAGGAAGGGCCCCTTCCTATACAAAAAGCGATAAGAAGGGGCCCTTCCTTTCACTCAGGCGGACTCAGCCGGCGGGGTGGAAGACGCTGCGGAGGCAGGCGTCCTCCTTCTTCTCAAACATCTCGTACCCGCGCGCACCGTCCGCCAGCGGCATCGGGTGGGTGGCCAGGTAGCCGGGGTCGATCTCGCCGGCCGAGATCCGGTCCAGCAGCATCGGGATGTACCGCTGGGCGTGCATCTGGCCCATCCGCAGCACCAGCGCCTTGTTCATGGCCGCGCCCAGCGGGAACTTGTCCACCAGGCCGCCGTACACGCCGACGATGCTGACCGTGCCGCCCTTGCGGCAGGCCATGATGGCCTGCCGGACCGACGTGGGCCGGTCGGTCTGCGCGCGGCCGGCCTGCTTGAACCGGTCGTACGCGTAGATCGGGCCGACGTCGTGGGCCTCCATGCCGACCGCCTCGATGCACGCGTCCGGGCCGCGGCCGGCGGTCAGCTCCCGCAGCGTCTCCAGCACGTCGGTCTCGGCGTAGTTGACGGTCTCCACGCCCAGCCGGTCGGCCGCGGTGGCCAGCCGCTCCGGCAGCCGGTCGATCATGATGACGCGCTCGGCGCCGAGCAGCTGCGCCGCCCTGGCCGCCATCTGGCCGACCCCGCCGGCGCCCCAGACCGCGACCACCTCCCCGCCTTGCAGGCCGCAGAAGTCCGCGGCCATCCAGCCGGTCGGCATCGCGTCGGAGGCGAACACCACCGCGTCGTCGGCGATCCCCTCGGGCACCTTGAACGCCCCGATGTCCCCGAACGGCACCCGGATGTATTCGGCGTGGCTGCCCGCGTAGCCGCCCACCGCGTGCGAGTAGCCGAGAATGCCGGCGGGGGAGTGCCCCCACAGCTTCTCGGTGAACACCGGCTGGGGGTTGGAGTTGTCGCAGAGCGAGTACTGCTCGGTGCGGCAGTACCAGCAACCGCCGCAGGCCACCACCGAGCCGACCACCACCCGGTCGCCCACCGCGAGCTTCCGGACGGCCGGCCCGGTCTCGACCACCTCGCCCATGAACTCGTGGCCGAGGATGTCGCCCTCGCGCATGGCCGGCAGGTAGCCGTTGATCAGGTGCAGGTCGGAGCCGCACACACTGCTGGCCCCCACCTTGACGATGATGTCGCCCGCTGACCTGATCCGTGGCTCCGGCACGTCGCGCACGGCCAGGTCCCCGACGCCCTCCCAGCACAGCGCCTTCACGCGCGTCCTCCCGTCGTGAGCTTGTCCCGCACCGTGTCGGTGACCCGTTCCTGCGCCGGCCCCCGGCCGGACGGATCGCGGTGGGTGTCGATCAGCTGGCCGCACTCGATCAGCGACTTGACCCGGCGCAGGGTGTCGCGCAGCCGCAGGTCCGGCTCGTCGCCCCGGATCAGGCCGAGCGTGCGGCGCAGCGGGCCGGTCGCCCGGTATCGCAGCTCGGCGCGGATCTCGGTGCCCCGGCCGCCCGGGGCGGGGGTCAGCTCCACCCGGCCCTCCTGCGGCACCGAGCCGTCCTCGACGCGCCAGCGCAGCGTCCCGTCCTCGACGGTCAGCTCGGCCCGCCGCTCCCCGCCGGTACCGACCGGGTCGCGGGCCACACAGGACCAGCGGTTGTCGTCGAGCTGCTCCAGCGTCACCCAGTCCCCGAGAGACTGGGCCAGCCGCTCCTGATCGGCCAGGAACCCGAGCACCTTCTGCCGGGACCGGTCCACCGTCACCCCGCGGCGCACGACGTACCACCCGTCCACCAGCTCCGGCTGGCGCCGTCGGCGCCGCCGGGCGATGCTGGTGCCCACCCCGATCGCGGCGCCCGCACCCACCGCGACCGCGGCGCCCGCACCCACCGCGACCGCCGTGCCGGTCCCGGCCGCCCGCACTGTGCTCTTGTTCTTCACCGATCCTCCATGCCAGCGTCGGTGCGCCCCGACGATTGTCGAGCCGTGCCTCGGTTTCAGCCGCTACCCGACGGGGTCGCCCCGAAACGCGGTCGGCCGCCGCGACGCCGTTGGGCTATGGTGGCGACCATGCAGCGCGCGCCGCGATTTAGCCGCCCCCGGGTCACCGGTGGGCAGCCCGCGCGCGACTGACGCAGCTTCCCGACGGCCCGGATTCCGCGCCGCCTCTCGCCGGCGCGGGTTCGGCGCTCCGGCCGGCCCGGGGGACCGCCCCGTCCCGGGCATCCCCGATGCCCTCCGCCGGCCGACGAACGGGACCGCCACGCGTGGCCGCCCGCTCGGGAATGCGATCGCGCCATGCCTGACAGCGAGCACAACGACATCGAGACCCCGCGCCCCCAACCCACCGCCCCGGACCTGCTCCGCGACCTGACCGCGCTGACCGCGGACGCCCGGGCGGCCGTCCGGGCCGCGGCCACCCCGGCCGAGCTGGCCGCGGTACGCCGGGAGCTGCTGGGCCGGTCCGGAACGCTGCCCGCGCTGCGTCGGCGGATCGGCCCGCTGCCCGCCGCGGACCGGCGGACCGCCGGCGCCGCGCTGCACGCCGTCCAGCAGCAGCTCACCGCCGAGATCGAGACCCGCGAGCGGGACCTGCTGGACGCCGAGCCGGCGGTCGCCGTACCGCTGGACGTCACCGTGCCCGGCCGGCCGGTGGGCGGCGGCGGCCTGCACCCCACCACCCAGCTCCGGTACGACCTCGACGACGCCTTCGCCGCGCTCAACTTCGAGGTGTACGCCGGCCCGGAGATCAGCTCGGAGCGGTACGAGTTCGACGCGCTCAACTTCCCGCCCGAACACCCGGCCCGGGAGACCATGGACACGTACTGGCTGGCCGGCGACGCGGGCCGGGCCGGCGACGGGGACGGGCCGGGCACCGACCGGCGCTGCCTGCGCCCCCACCTCACCGGCGCCAGCGTGCGGTACCTGCGCGAGCATCCGCCGCCGGTCCGGATCGTCTACCCCGGCCGGGTCTACCGGAACGAGAGCACCGACGCGCGGCACGAGCGTGCCTTCTTCCAGTACGAGGTGCTGCTGGTGGACACCGACGTGCCGCTGAGCACCGCGCGGTTCCTGGTCGACACCATCCTGGAGACGACATTCGGTGCTCCGGTGCGGACCCGCATGCGGGCCGGCTTCTTCCCGTTCGTCGAGCCCGGCTTCGAGATCGACATGGAGTGCCAGGTCTGCGCCGGTCGGGGCTGCCGCACCTGCCGCCAGGTCGGCTGGCTGGAGGTGATGCCGGGGGGCAGCCCGCACCCGAACGTGCTGCGCGCGGCCGGCCTCGACCCCGACCGGTGGACCGGCTGCTATCTCAACGTCGGCCTGGACCGGCTGGTGATGATGCGGTACGGCATCGACGACGTACGCCTGATGCACGGAGCCGACCTGCGGTTCCTCGACCAGTTCTGCTGAGGAGGCGGACATGCTGATCTCCCTGGACTGGATCCGCGACCACGTCGAGCTGCCGGCCGGGATCGACCCGGCGGAGCTGGCGCACCGGCTGACGCTGGCCACCGTCGAGGTGGAGGACGTGCTGCGGATCGACGGCGACGTGCTGCTGGACATCGACAACAAGTCGCTCACCAACCGGCCCGACCTGTGGGGCCACGCCGGGATCGCCCGCGAGCTCGCGGCCGTGTACGGCGTACCGCTGCGGCCGGCGCCGGCCGCGGACCGGCCGCCGCCGGTCGACGGCTTGGCGGGGGCGGTCGACCCGGCGGTCTGCCTCCGGTACGCGGCCGTGGCACTGTCGATCGCGCCGCCGCCGGCTGTCGTGCCACATCCCGGCGCCGCACCGGGTCCGGCATCCGCGCCGCCCCACGGCGCCGCACCGGGTCCCGCCGCCGCGCCGCCCGACGGCGCCGCACCGGGTCGCGCCACCGCGCCCGCCGCGCCGGACTGGCTGCGGGAGCGGCTGGCCCGGGTCGGCGCGCCGGCCGGCGGGCACCCGCTGGTGGACCTCGCCGACTACGTCATGTATGCGACCGGCCAGCCGGTGCGCCCGTACGATGCCGACGCCCTCGGCCCGCCGCTGTCGGTCGGCGCCGGCGGGTCCGGCGAGCCGCTGACGCTGATCGGCGGGGTCCGGGTGACCCCGGCCGAGCCGGTGCCGCTGGTCCGGGACGGGCGTGGCGTGGCCGGCCTGGCCGGGGTGCTCGGCGCGGCCCGTACCGCGGTCACGCCCGGCACCCGGCGGGCCGTGGTCGAGGTGGCCAACTTCCGGCCCGGGCCGGTACGCCGGTCCGCCGGGCGGCTCGGCCTGCGCACGGAGGCCTCGATCCGGTACGAGAAGGGCCTGGACACGGCCCGGGTGGACGCGGCGCTCGACCTGTTCCTGCGGCTGCTCCCCGAGGTGCTGCCGGGTGCGACCGCGACCGGGATGGCGGACCGCGCCCATGCCGCCACCGCCGGCGCCGAGCTGCGGATCGACCTGGACTGGCTCGACCGGCGGATCGGTGCGCGGCTCGGCGCCGCGGAGATCCTCGCGCACCTGCGTGCCCTCGGCTGCACCGCCGGGATCGCCGGCCGGACGCTCCGGGTCACCCCGCCGCCGTGGCGATCCACCGGCGATATCGCCGGGCCGGAGGACATCGTCGAGGAGGTGGCCCGGCTGCACGGGTACGACCGGCTCGTGTCCGCGCCACCGACCGTGACGCTGCGTCCGGCGCGGAGCCTGCGCCCGCGCCCGCTGGAGCGCCGGGTCCGGGAGGAACTCGCCGGCCCCGCCGGCCTGCGCGAGGTCATCACCTACCCGTGGACGGCCGACCGCCTGCTCCGGGCCGTGGGTCGGGACAAGGACCGGACGGTACGCACCGACGCCGCGCCCGCGCCCGACCGCGACTCGCTGCGCCCCGCGCTGGCGCCGAATTTGCTGGCCGCGGTGGCCGACAACCTGCGGCACCGCCCGGTGTTCGGCCTGTTCGAGGTCGGCGTGGTGTTCTCGCCCGGCGGTCCGGACGCGGCGCCGGTCGAGTCGACCCGGCTGGGGGTGGCGCTGGCCGGCCCCGACGGGGTCGCCCTGTTCCGGACCGCGACCGGCCTGCTGGAGCTGCTGCGCCGGCGGTGCCACCTGCGCGAGTTGGACGCGACCGGGCCCGCCCCGGCGGCCCGGGACGCGGCTCTGGACGGCGCCCGGGACGGGGCTCTGGACGGCGCCCGGGACGCGGACCCGGACGGCGCCCGGGACGCGGACCCGGACGACGCCTGCGACGCCGGCCCGGGCGGACCGGCTTGGGCGGACCGGGCGGCCCGGCTGGCGATCCGCGCGGGTGGCCGCCGGGTCGGCACGCTCGGCCTGGTCACCCCGCGCGCGCGGCGGCTGGCCGGGATCGAGGACACCCAGGTCGCGCTGCTGGAGCTGGACCTCGGCGGGCTGTCCGCGCATCCGTCGCGGGAGAACCGGTACCGGCCGTTGCCGGAGCTGCCCGGGGCGGAGTTCGACCTGTCGGTCGTGCTGGCCGACGCGGTCGGGTGGGCCCGGGTCGCGGACGTGGCGGCCGGGGCCCACCCGCTGGTCGAGGCGGTCCGCTATCTGGACGAGTTCCGCGGCTCGTGGGTGCCGCCGGGCCACCGCTCGGTGAGCCTGCGGGTCGGCCTGCGGGCGGCCGGCAGCACGCTCACCGCGGACGACATCGGCGCCGCCCGGGCCGCCGTGCTGGCCGCCCTGACCGACCGGTTGGCGGCCCGGCTGCGCGATTGAACCCCGGCGGCGGCGCGCCGGGGTGAGCCGGCCCGCGCCGGGTCGGGGTGCGCCGGCCCGGGTCAGGTCGGGTCGAGGCGCAGGAACGGGATCCGCGCGCCGACGGCTCGGTAGTCGGCCGTGGATCCGTCCACCTCGTACCCCATGAGCCGGCACAACCGGCGGGCCGCGAACGGGTGCCGGGGGGCGTACCGGACCATCAGCTCGGCCCCCGCGCGGCCGGCAGCGGCACGGCGGTGACGGCCCGGCGCCGCCCGCCGACCTGGATGGCCGCCCGGGGATGCGCCCGGAGGTTGCGGTACCAGTCGGACCGGGCGCCGAAGCCGGCGGCCCAGTCCAGCCCGGTGGGCAGGTCGGGCGCGGCGCCCAACCCGGCCGCGGCCTCGTCGACCAGCCGGTCCAGCACCGGCGCGCAGGCCTGTGCCCGCGTACGGCCGCGGTGTCCGCCATGACCGTCTCCGTCCCCTTCGCTCCCCACGGCCGCGGGCCGGGGGCCGCGGTGACTCGCTGAGTTGGGGCTGTACGCGGACCGTGAGGTTGCTGACAATCGGCACCCGGCCCTCGGCATTCGGCCGGATCCGGGCAAACCTGGGTTGATGCCCCCTGGATCCAAGCTGTCCCGTGCCGCCACCGTGCTGCTGACCGGCCTGCTCGCCGGCGCCGCGGTGGCCGCCGCGGCGCTGCCGGCGAACGCGCTGCTCGGCGTGGCCATCAAGGCCGCCGGCGACAGCTTCGCCAGCCTCCCGGCCAACCTGCAGACGCCGCCGACCGCCCAGCGCAGCTACATCTACGCGAACGACGGCAAGACGCTGATCACCACCTTCTACGACGTGAACCGGCACGACGTCTCGCTCGACGAGATCGCCCCGGTGATGCGGCAGGCGATCGTGGCGGCCGAGGACACCCGGTTCTACGACCACAACGGCGTCGACCCGCGAGGGCTGGCCCGGGCGTTCGTGGCCAACGGCAGCGGCGGCGGGGTGCGCCAGGGCGGCTCCACGCTGACCATGCAGTACGTCCGGAACGTCCTGAAGACCGACCCCTCGCTCACCGCCGAGCAGCGGGCCCAGGCCACCGAGGACACCGTCGGGCGCAAGCTCCAGGAGATCCGGTACGCGGTGGCGCTGGAGAAGAAGCTGTCCAAGGACGAGATCCTGGACCGCTACCTCAACATCGCCTACTTCGGCTCCGGGGCATACGGCATCGACGCCGCCAGCGAGCGGTACTTCGACAAGTCGCCGGCCGACCTCACCCTGGACGAGGCCGCGCTGCTGGCCGGGCTGGTGCAGTCGCCGGACGAGTACAGCCCGATCGGCGGCGACCGGGACGCGGCGCTGGGCCGCCGGTCGTACGTGCTGGACTCGATGACGAGGATGGGCGACATCTCCGCCGACCAGGCGGGCCGGGCCAAGGCCGCGCCGCTCACCCTGCACCCGACCGAGCAGCCCAACGGGTGCACCGCCACCGCCGGCGGGCACGACGACTGGGGCTTCTTCTGCGACTACCTGCGCAGCTGGTGGCTCAGCCAGCCGGCCTTCGGGGCCAACACCGCCGAGCGGGACGCCGCGCTCAAGCGCGGCGGCTACACCGTGGTCACCTCGCTGGACCCGAAGATCCAGGCCGCCGCGCAGCAGCAGACCCTTTCCGTGTACGGCTATGACAGCGCGCGGGCCATGCCGATGGCCGTCGTCCAACCGGGCGCCGGGCGGATCCTGGCGATGGCGGTGAACCGGCACTACAGCCTGGCGAAGAACCCCGCCGGTCAGCCGAACTACCCGAACACGGTGAACCAGCTGGTGGCCGGCGGCGGCGCCATCGACGGCTACCAGGCCGGCTCGACGTTCAAGCTGTTCACCATGCTCGCTGCGCTGGAGTCCGGGCTGCCGCTGAACACCGGCTTCGACTCGCCCGCCAAGCTGCCCACCAACTACCCCGGCAGCGGTCCGGACAGCTGCGGCGGCGCCTGGTGCCCGGGCAACGCCAATCCGTCCTGGATGGACGGATACCGCACCATGTGGACCGGCTTCGGCCGCTCGGTGAACACGTACTTCGTCTGGCTGGAGCAGCGGGTGGGGGCCGAGAAGGCGGTCGAGGTGGCTCAGCGGCTCGGCATCACGTTCCGGGCGGGCTCCGACGCCGAACTGGCCCGCAACGGCGCCGCCGGCTGGGGCTCCTTCACCCTGGGCGTGGCCGCCACCACCCCGCTGGACGTGGCGAACGCCTATGCCACGGTGGCCGCCGAGGGGACGTACTGCAAGCCGCTGCCCGTCGCCGCGGTGACCGGACCGGACGGCCGGCAGGTCGACGTCGGGCAGCCCGACTGCAAGCGGGTCCTCGATCAGGACGTTGCCCGGGCCGCCGCCGACGCGGCGCGCTGCCCGGTCGGCCAGCAGTCGGCGTACGGCCGCTGCGACGGCGGCACGGCCGCGCAGGTCAACGGGATCATGAACGGTCGGCCGGTGGCCGGCAAGACCGGCAGCTCCGAGGAGAACGCCACGGAGACCTTCGTGGGCTTCACCCCGCAACTCGCCGCCGCGGCCATCGCGGCCAATCCGGACGACCCCAACGACCACGTGGGCTCGGCGGTGCAGCAGCGGGTGATCGACGCGGTGGCCCGCACCATGCGCACGGCGCTGACCGGCCAACCGGCCCAGAGCTTCACCGCACCAAGCCAGGACCTGGCCTTCGGCCCCGGCGGACCGGACGCCGCGTCGCTACCGGGCGCCGCGAACCCCGCCGGGCCCGCCGCCCCGGCGCCCGGCGCCAACCGCCGGTCCACCGGCCGCCGCGGCTGACCGCGGCCGCGGGGGCGACCGGAACGACCGCCGGTAGGAGTCCGGGGTCACCCCCATCACCCGGGTGAAGTGCCGGCGCAGCGTGTCCGGGCTGCCGAAGCCGCACCGCACGGCCACCCCGTCGACCGTGTCGTCGCCGCGCTCCAGCAGCCGGCCGGCCAGCCACACCCGCTGGTCGTCCAGCCACGCCCGCGGGGTGGTCCCGGTGACCTGCCGGAACCGCCGGGCGAACGTCCGCGGGGACATCAGGGCCCGCGCCGCGAGGTCGGGCACGGTCACCGGCTCGTTCAGGTGGCCCACCAGCCAGGCCAGCAGGTCGGCCAGCTCACCCCCGTCCGGTACGTCCGGCACGGGCGCCTCGACGAACTGTGCCTGCCCGCCCTCCCGGTGCGGCGGCACCACCATCTGCCGGGCCAGCGCGTTCGCCACCTCGGCGCCGTAGGCGCGGCGCACCAGGTGCAGGCACAGGTCGATGGCGCCCGCCGAGCCGGCGCCGGTGAGGATCGGCCCGTCCTCGACGTACAGCCGATCGACCTCGACCCGGACGGCCGGATGGCGCTCCGCGAGCCGGGGCGCGTGCGACCAGTGCGTGGTGGCCCGCCGGCCGTCCAGCAGGCCGGCGGCGGCCAGCACGAACGCGCCGGTGCAGAGGCTGGCCACCGTGACGCCGCGGCCCACCGCCGCGCGCAGCTCCGCCAGCAGCGCGGGCGGGGGAGCGACGTCCGGCGGTGGGGCGCCGATCACCAGGATGAGGTCCGCGGCGGCCAGCCGGCTCAGGTCGTGGCTGGGCAGCACCGTGAAGCCCGAGGTGGTGGGCACCGGCGCGGCGCGTTCGGCGCAGACCGCGAACTCGTGCGCGGGCAGCCCGGCCGCCGACCGGTCCAGGCCGAACACCTCGCACGCCACCCCCAACTCGAACGTGGGCACCGGGGCGAACACGGGCACGGCGACGTTTCCGAGCATCCAGCGAGTGTGGCAGAGGATGCGGCCACCATGGCAGTTCCGCCAGTCATCCATGGCACTCGGCGGGGAACGTCACTATCGCCAGCCGCAACGTCGTACGGGAGGTTGAGTGATGAGGACCGGGCACTGGGTACGGATCGCGATGGCCCTGCTCGTGGTCTACGTGGTCTGGGGCTCGACGTACGTGGCGCTCCGGGTCGCCGTACGGACGCTGCCACCGCTGACGCTCAGCGGCGTGCGGTTCCTGGTCGCGGGCCTGCTCCTGTACGCCTGGACGGCCTGGCGGCGGCGTCGTGAGCCGGGCCGGTGGTCCGCGCCCACCCGGCGGCAATGGGTGATCTGCGGGATCCTGGGCCTCGCGCTGCCGGCCGCCGGCACCGGCGGAGCCACCTGGGCGGAGCAGAAGTTGCCGGCCGGGGTCACGGCCCTGCTCCTGGCGACCATTCCGCTGTGGCTCACCCTGGCTGCCCGGGTGGTGGACCGGGAACGCGTGGGCGTGGCCGGCGCGGCCGGGCTCGCCCTCGGCCTGGGCGGGGTGGCCGTGCTTGTCGACCCCTTCGGCGGAGGCGGGCTGGACCTGCCCGCCGCGGCCGTGGCGGTGGCCGGGGCGATCTGCTGGGGCTGCGGCTCGGTGTACGCCCGACGCGCGGCCACCCCGAAGCAGCCGCTGCTGTCCAGCGGCGTCGAGATGATCTGCGCCGGCGTCGCGTTGCTGCTGCTCGGCGGCCTCGGCGGCGAATTCGGCCGGATCGACCGGGCCACGCTGGCGCCGGACTCGCTGCTGGCGCTCGGCTACCTGATCGTGTTCGGCAGCCTGCTGGCCTACACCTCGTACGAGTGGCTGCTGCACCACGTCTCGGGGCGACTGGCCGGCACGTACGCCTTCGTCAACCCGCTCGTCGCGGTCGTCCTGGGCGCGCTGCTGCTCGCCGAGCCGGTCGACGGCCGGACCGCGCTGGCGGCGGCCGTCATCGTCGTCGGGGTCGCGCTCCTCGTGTCCCGTCGCGAGCCTGCCGCCGGGACCGTGCGCGAGCCCGCGGTCATGCGCGAGCCTGCCGCCGGGACCGTGTGCGAGCCCGCGGCCGTGCGCGAGCCTGCCGCCATGCGCGAGCCCGCCGCCATGCGCGAGCCCGCCGCCGGGACCGTGCGCGAGCCCGCGGCCATGCGCGAGCCCGCCGCCATGCGCGAGCCCGCGGCCATGCGCGAGCCCGCGGCCATGCGCGAGCCCGCGGCCGGGACCGTGTGCGAGCCCGCCGCGATGCGCGAGCCCGCCGGGCCGACCCGGCCCGGGCCCGCCGAGCCGACCGGGCCGGGTTCCGTCGAGCCCGCCGGTCGGGGATCCGTGTAGTCCGCCGGCGCCATCGGGCGAGCGTCCGGCGAGTCAGTGGTCCTGTCGGGCAGGGGCCGGCGAGTCCGCGACGGGTCTGGTCGAGCCCACAGGTCGGGGGCCGGTGAGGTCCCCAGGGGCCACCGGGCCGGATCCGCAGAGTATGCGGTGGGGGGCGCGGGTGGGGGTCCGCCGAGCCCGCGGAACGCGGCGGCCGCCGCAGCGGGGTGGCGGATCCAACGTACGAGCGATGCTCGGCGTGCCCGCCGCCGATCGTCCGCCGGGCCGACGGGTTCCGGGTCGCGGGCGGGTCGGGCCGGCCCCGCCCCTGCCGTGCCGGGCCGTACCGCGGTCACGGCAAGGACGCTGCCGTGCGCTGCCGACCCCGCCATTGATTGCCTGGGCCGGAGCAGGGTCTGCCGTCGCTCGGCCTCCACCAGCCGCTCGGTGGTGAGATCGGCCGCTTCCAGCGCCGAGCTTGTCCGTACCGCAGCCGAGCCGCGCCATGCGTGCCCGTGCGTGCCGCGTGCCGTGCGTGCCGCGTGCCGTGCGTGCCGCGTGCCGTGCGTGCCGCGTGCCGTGCGTGCCCGCGTGCCGTGCGTGCGTTCGTGCTCGGGGGGCGGTCAGCAGCGGTGGTGGGGTTGGCGGTTGCGGCGAGGTCGGCGGTCGGGATCGAGCCAGGCGGGTGGAAGGAATTCGGGGTGCCCGTCGGGAGCGAGGCGGACCTGCCATTCGTGGTGGTGGATGAGGGTGTGGTGGTGTCGGCAGAGAAGTACCGCGTTGTGGAGGGCGGTGGGGCCGCCGTCCGCCCAGTGGTGGATGTGGTGGGCGTCGGTCCAGCGGGGTGGTCGGTCGCAGCCGGGGAAGGCGCAGCCGCGGTCGCGGAGGATGAGGGCGCGGCGCAGGGGTGCGGTGATGAGGCGGCGTTTGCGGCCGAGGTCGAGGACTTGGCTCGGGCTGCCGAGTACGGCGGGCAGGATGGCGGCGTCACAGGCCAGTCGCCGGACGGCTTCGGGGGTGAGCCGGTGGCCCGTGTCGAGGGCGCCGGGCCCGAGTCCGACGGGACGGGACACGGCGAGGCGATCCCCGTCGAGGGCGAGCGCCGTTGCGGGCAGCGCGTCGGTTGAGCGGGGTGCCGCAGCGGTGGCGGTGCGGCGTTGGTTGGCGCTGGCGGCAGCGCGCCGTGGTAAGGCTGCGGCGGTGCGGCGTTGGTTGGTGCTGGCGGCAGCGCGCCGTGGTGTGGCGGTGGCGGTGGCGGTGCGGCGTTGGTTGGTGCTGGCGGCAGCGCGCCGTGGTGAGGCCGCGGCGGTGGCGGTGCTGTGTTGACGGGACGCGTCGGCGGAACGCGGTCCCGGGGTCGCCGCAGGCGGTGGTGACGTCGCGGTGGCGGAGCGCGGTGCGGCGTTGGTCGAGCGGGGTGCGGCGTTGGTTGGGGGCGGTGCGGCGTTGGCTGGGCGCGGTGCGGCGTTGGCTGGGCGCGGCGCGCCCGTCGGACAGCGAGAGCCGCTGCCGTCCGGCCGTGGCGAAGGTGCCCGTCCGACGGTGCCCGCGGCCGAAGGACGGTTGACTCCGCGATCCACCGGCTGGTGGCCGCGCTGGTTCCGGGCGTTCCGTACCGGCAGGCTGGAGCGCGGTCTGCGGCGGCCGCGGGCCGTGGGGTCGATCCGGCGTTTCCGGGCCGGGAGACCGACATCGGCGCCGGGCGGGAGACCGGCGTCAGGATGGGGCATCGGGCGAAGACCGGCGGCCAGCTCGCGGTAGTTGGTGGTGACCACGATCTGGGCCGGTTCGCCACCGTTGTCTGGCAGTTCACCGGTGCGGAGCGCGAGCCGGGTCAGCTCGGCGAGTGCGTCGTGTCGGCGCTGTCCGGGCGTGCGGTCGTCGCCCGGGCCGTTCGGTCTGGTCAGCGGGTCCAGAGCGGCGAGCAGCGTGGCGCTGGTCTCGGCATCGAGCACGGCGCGCAGCCGCATCCAGCCGTCGCCACCGTTCGAAAGCGTGAGGTGGCGCCGCCGGCCGGTGTCGTCCTCGGCCCGACGCAACGCCCGGAGGTCCGCCGCCTCGGCCGCGTCCGGGGCGACGTGCCAGAGGATGCGGTCGGCCAGCGCGCGAAGGGCTCGCGGGCCCCATTCCCGGGCGTCCGCGAGCAGGGTGTGCAGGGCCTTGTCCGCGACCTCGGCGTCGGCCTCACGGCGAACGTGGTCGACGGCGGACGCGATGACCCGGGCCTGATCCAGGCTCAGCTCCCCGGCGGCCAGCCGCTCGCGCAGGGCCGGACCCGCGGCATCCGCGGCGCAACCGGCCGCCGCGTTCAGCACCGGACCAGCCGAGCGATCATCGACGCCGCCCATGGTGGGGGAGCATCGGTCATCGCCGGGGCCCGCCGCGGCCGCGGCCGGGCTGTCGGCGTCCATCCACGCCGCGTCGGCCACCATCCGGCGGGCTGCGGCGCTGGTCACCCGCAGCCGGTCGCGCAGCCAGACCGCCGTGGAGGTGGCACCCTGAGCCCGGCCGATGTCCCGGCCGTCGGCCTCGCGGACCAGGCTCAGCTCGAGCACGTCCAGCCGCTGGCGCAGCCGGTGGACCTCGCCCAGACACTCGCCGAGCCGGCCCTCGGGCAGCGCCCACACCGGAGCGGCCAGGCAGGCCGCCACCGCGTCGTCGATCCGCGCCAACTCGTCGAGCACGAGTTCACGTTCGCACGACCCACCGACACTTCCCGGCCGCGCAGCGCGAGCGAGCCGTCGCTCTCAGATGATGCCGCAAGGGGCAATCCGGCGGTCCGGCGCGAGCGTTTACGGCGGGACGCGCATGGGCCGTCACGGCGCGGCGCGCGTGGGCCGGCACGCCGCGGCGCGCATCTGCCGGCATGGCGCGGCGCGCATCGGCTGCCACGGCGTAGCGCGCATCGGCCGCACGGCGCGGCGTTATCGTGGCCGCTGCGTGCGGTACGCCACCGCGCGGCGCGCATCTGCCGGCACGCCGCGGCGCGCATCGGCTGCCACGGCGTAGCGCACATCGGCCGCACGGCGCAGCGTTATCGTGGCCGCTGAGTGCGGTACGCCACGGCGCCGCGGCGTGGTCGGCAGGGTGGTCCCGGTTTGCCCGCATTAGCTTGCTCACGGTGTGTGGTCGGATGACCGCCTGAGGGATTCACGGAAAGAATCGCAAAACCGTTCATCCGATCGGACCGCCCGCCCGTACCTGAAGTGGAACGTCGGCACGGCGCGAGATCGAGGAGCGGATGGCTCGGAAACAACGGACCCAGGTGCCGGAGGCTCCGCGGAGCACCAGCAGCCGGAGTGGTCGTACGGTGTCCCGCCGCGCCCTGGCCGGCCTGGTCGCGTCGATCACGGCCGTCTTCTGGGCCGTGATGATGACGACCTCGGCGGGCCAGGTCGTCTATGCGTACCTGTTCGTCTTCACCGAGTTCTACGGCGGCGTGGCCGTCCTGGTGTTGTTGAGCATCACGGTGATGATCGGGGTGGTCTCCACCGACCGGATCGTCCTGGGGATCAAGCACCGGGTGCTGATGCAGTCCGCGCACCGGGCGCTCGGCACCATGGCGGTGGGCGCGCTGGGGCTGCACATTCTCACGAAGATCGCCGAGGGGCACGCCGGGTTGCTCGACCCGGTGCTGCCGTTCGTTTCCGGCCGCGGCTTCTTCGTCGGCCTCGGCACCCTGGCCGGCTGGTCGATGGCGGCCGTGTTCTGGACCGGCATCGTGCGGATGCGCTGGGCCGGCGCCGGGAAGCCGTGGATGTGGCGCGCGCTGCACAGCGGCGCGTACGTCTCCTGGCCGATCGCCCTGGTCCACGGCCTGAACGCCGGGCGTACCCCGGCCGGCTGGGTTACCGTGAGCTACATCCTGTGCGTCCTGCTCGTGGTCGTGGCGCTGATCGTCCGGCTGTCGGTGAGCCTCGGACGCAAGCGGCGGGAGGCCGAGCGCAACCCGGCCGCGACCCGGGCGAAGGGCGACTCGGCGGGCCAGGCCGAGGGTTCCCGTTCGGTCCGCTGGCCGGTCAGCCGGGGCGCGTCCGAATCGAGCCGTGCCGTGTCCGACATCCGGGTCGGGCGGGACGTCATGGCCGAGCCGACGATGGCCACGGCCGCGCTGGACTCGTGGGCGCCGGACGCCGGATACCGCGCGGTGGGTTCGCCGCGGCGACGCGCCGGGAACGGCCGGTTCACCGTGCCGCAGGTGCCGGCCCAGCCGGGTGACCGTCCCGCCTGGCAGTCCGAGTCCACGATGGCGCCGGCCGCCGACTGGGAGCGCGAGCCGGAGCTGGACGCGCCGCCGAGCGGACGCCGGTACGCGGCCAGCGGCGCGCGCGGGTATGAGTCCGCCGGGGAGCGCGACGCCGCGCCGCGCCGCGGTTCGCGGTACGCCGCGGCGGACGTACCGGAGGAGCCGTGGGACAGCCCGCGGCGCTGGTCCGCGGAGCGTGCGGAGCGGGACCAGCGTGCGGAGCGGGACCAGCGTGCGGAGCGGGACCAGCGTGCGGAGCGGGAGCTGCGTGCCGAGCGCGACGTGCGTGCGGAGCGGGAGCTGCGGGCGGAGCGCGACGTGCGTGCGGAGAACGAGCTCGACGCGCCGGTGAGCGAGCGGAGCCGGTCGGGTCGGTCCGCCCGGTCGAGCCGGGTCGCCGAGCCGAGTGTGGCCGCCGCGGCGGACAGCAACTACTGGGAAACGCCGCGGAACTACAGCGCGCCGCCGAGCGAGCGGGTCGCCGTCACCAGCGGCGGGCCGCGGCACAGCCGGGACGAGGACGAGGACGACTACCGGTACGACGCCGGCCCCGAGCGCGGTGAGGGGTACGACCGCTACGAGCGCGACGACCGGTACGACCGCTACCAGCGCCAGGACCGCTACGAGCGTGCCGACCGGGAGGACCGGTACGACCGGGAGGACCGGTACGTCTCGACCGGCCGCACGGCGCGGTACGAGGCGCCGGAGGATGACACGCCGACGCTGGTCGACCTGGCGTCCCGCCGGGCCATGCGCGCCGAGGGCCGCTCGAAGCGGCGCCGCGGTGGCGAGGCGGCCGAGGGCAGGCGCGCGGCCGCGGACGTGGCCGACAGCGCGTACTGGGCAAGTTTGCGGGGTGAGGCGCAGTGATCGGGACCGTGCCGGTCGTGCCGCCGGTCGCCTGCTTCGGCGAGCCGCGGCTCACCGCCGGGCTGGACGAGTTCGGCTCGCTGGACCTGGCGGCGCACGAGGAGGTGCACGGGCCGATCGGTCCGCTGTCCATCACGGCGCTGCTGCGGCTGGCCGAGGACATCCGGATCACCGGCCGGGGCGGCGCGGGCTTCCCGTTCGCCCGTAAGCTGCGCGCCGTCCTCGAGTCCGCCCGGTCCCAGCAGGCGCCGCCGGTGGTGGTGGTCAACGCCACCGAGGGCGAGCCGGCGAGCTGGAAGGACAAGGTCCTGCTCACCCGGGCGCCGCACCTGATCCTCGACGGCGCGGCGCTGGCCGCGTACGCGCTGGACGCCGACGAGATCGTCATCGGGGTGGCGGACGACGGGGTGGGCGAGGGTCCGCTGGCCGCGGCCCTGCGGGAGCGGCAGATGCCGGTGGACACCGGGATCGTGACGGTGCCGCACCGGTTCATCTCCGGCGAGGGTGGCGCCCTGGTGCGGGGGATCAACGGCGAGGCGCACATCCCGCCCGGCCGCAAGCAGCGGGCCAGCGACTCGGGTGTGGCGGGCCTGCCGACCCTGCTCTCCAACGCCGAGACGTACGCCCAGCTGGCGGTGGCCGCCCGGCTCGGCCCGTACGAGTACGCGGCCGTGGGCACCGAGCAGGAGCCGGGCACGGTGCTGCTCACCGTGGGCGGCGCGGCCGGCCGGAAGGCCGTCGTGGAGTGCCCGACCGGTACGCCGCTGGCCGACGTGCTGGCGCTGTGCGACGTGCCGCCCGGGCCCGGCGTGCTGGTCGGTGGCTACCACGGCAAGTGGATCTCGGCGGAGGCCGCGGCCAGGGCCGAGGTGTCCCGCGCCGGCCTGGCGGCCGTGGGCGGCACGCTGGGCGCCGGCATCATCCTGCCGCTGGGCGAGGACACCTGCCCGCTGGGCGAGGTGGCGCAGGTGGTGCGCTACCTGGCCGGCGAGTCGGCCGGGCAGTGCGGGCCGTGCCGGCTCGGCCTGCCGGACCTGGCCCGCGCCACCGACCTGGTGGTCTCCGGCGCCAGCACCATCGACGTGGTGCGGTCCGCGGCCGGCACGGTCAAGGGCCGCGGGGCGTGCAGCCACCCGGACGGTACGGGCCGGTTCGCCACCTCGGCCATGGAGGTCTTCGCGGCCGACGTCACGGCGCACACCACCCGGGACGGCTGCGGCAAGCGGGTCAAGGGGGTCCTCGGCCTGCCGGAGGCGCCGAACGTCGTCAAGCGCCGGCTCGCGGTGGACTGGTCGCGCTGCGACGGGCACGGGCTGTGCGCGGTGGTGGCTCCCGAGTTCATCCGGCTGGACGACAACGGCTTCCCGAGCTTCCCGCCCACCCCGGTGCCGACCTGGCTGGAGGGCGGGGCCACCAAGGCCGTCCAGATGTGCCCGGCGCTGGCGCTGCGGCTCAGCGAGGAGTAGACGAGGGACAGGACGGCGCCGGCGGGCGGGCGTCCGGGAGCTGCGGAGCGCCCGGCTCGCTGGCCGGCGCCGGCCGCGCCGGCTTCGCCGCCGCCGGTGGACGGTCCGCCACCAGCGGTACGGGGCTCGGCGCCGGCCGCCGTGGGCCCGGCGGTGGCAGGCTCGGCGCCGGCTGCCGTGGGCCCGGCGGTGGCAGGCTCGGCGCCGGCTGCCGTGGGCTCGGTGGTGGCAGGCTCGGCGCCGGCTGCCGTGGGCTCGGTGGTGGCAGGCTCGGCGCCGGGTGCGGCACCCGGATGCCGAACCGGGAGCCGCGGCCGGGCCGGCTGGAGATGCTGAGCCGGCCGCCCAGCGACGCGGCGACCTCGCGGACGATCAGCAGGCCCAGCCCGGTGCCGCCGCCGAGCCCGGCCGGCTGGTTCTGCACCGGGTCGCCGGCCAGCAACTGCCGGACGGCCGCCGGCGGCATGCCGCGGCCGCCGTCCGCCACCTCGACCCGCCAGCCCTCGGCGTCGCGGACGCCTAGCAGCTCGATCCGGTCGCCGGGGGCGGTGAACCTGATGGCGTTCTCGATCAGGCAGTCCAGGGCCGCCTCCAGCCGCTCCGGGTTCACCCGGGCAGCACCGATGGCGGACTCGCAGGACCAGGCCCGGGGCGCGGTCGGTGACCACCGGCGCAGGATGCGGATCAGCTCGGCGTCCAGGTCCACCGGGCGGGCCGGGGGCGGCTGGTCGAGCTGGACCAGGGCCACCATCCGCTGGCTGATCCGGATCGCCTTGTCCAGCTCGTCCAGCACGATCGCGAAATCGTCCGCCGAGGACGGGTCGCCGAGCTCCGCCCGCAGCAGCTCCGTGTAGCCGCGGGCCACGGTGAGCGGGGTCCGCAGCTCGTGCGAGGCGAGCCGGCTGAACAGCTGCTTGCGCTGGGCCCGGATCCGCTCCGCCGCGTTGACCCCGCGCAGCTCCGCCAGCAGCAGGTGCCGGCGGTGCACGTGCCAGACCATCACGATGAAGATGGCGGCCATCAACGGCTCCTCGGTGGTCTCCTCCCAGCGGATCTCGCCGACGGCGGCGTGGTGCCCGAGGATGAGCCCGGTGCTGGCCGTGACCGCGACCAGGGCCAGCACCATCCAGCCCACCCGCCACATGGTGAAGCCGTAGACCAGGGCCAGGCTGATCCAGACGAAGTGGAACGGGACGGTCTCCTCGCCCGGGAGGATCCACATCAACAGGACGTTCCCGCTGGCGAAGGCGATCCAGGCGGCGCCGAGCAGCCGGTCAGTCGAGGGCGTAGGCGTAGCCGACATGGCGTACCGTCTCGATCCGGTCGGGGCGGTCCAGCTTGCCACGCAGCCGCCGGACGTAGACGTCCACCACGTTGCTGCCCGGGTCGAAGGTCAACCCCCAGACGTCGGCGAGCAGCTCGTCCCGGCTGCAGGGCTGGCCGGCGCGGGTCATCAGGTGCTGCAGCAGCAGGAACTCCCGCAGCGGCAGCTCGATGTCGCCGCCGTTCACCGCGGCCCGGCGCTTCAGCAGGTCGAGGCGTACCGGACCGACCTGGAACCACCGGGTGGCCGCGCCGGGCGCGGCGGACCGCATCCGGGCGCGGACCCGGGCCACCAGCTCGGCCACCGCGAACGGCTTGGCCAGGAAGTCGGCCGCGCCGGCCTCCAGCACGGCCACCCGGGTGCCGATCTCCGGTACGGCGGAGAGCACCAGCACGCGTTGGCCCGGCCGCTCCGCCAGCAACCGCCGGAGCACCTGGTGGCCGTCCATGCCCGGCAGCATCAGGTCGAGGACGATCAGATCGAACTCGCGGCTCAGCGCCGCGTCGAGGCCGGCCGGTCCGCTGGCGGCCCGCTCGGTGGTCAGACCGCCGCTGCTCAGCGCGCGGGTGACCAGCCGGCCGATCCGGTCGTCATCCTCGATCACCAGTACCCGTCCCACCGAGCCCCCTCACCCCACACGCCCGCAGTCCCGCGTCTCTATGAAGCCGCTGACTTGCCGGTTAGGGGCACCACCGAACGGTGCTAACTCGTGTCGCCGTTCCGACACGCTCCCCTCAGCCGTGCCGGCGGACGGCAGCCGTCCCGAATCGCTGTGGCGGAGGGCCGGCCCCGAGCCCGGCGCAGATGACGGCCGGATGACGGCGTTGTCATGAACGGGTCGCGGCCGGCACGCCGGCACCGATGATTCGCACCACCAGCCCGATCCGGGCCGATCAGCCCTGAGCAAGGGGGTAAGGCATGCCGCGCCGTTCCCGATGGCCCCGGTGGTTCATCGTCGCCAGCAGCCTGCTACTCGTCGGATTCGTCGTGCCCCGAGCCGCCGCGGCCGCGCCCACCACGGGCGCCGTGACGCTTCGGGTGCAGAGCGCCCGAACGGTGGGGCCGCCGCCCCAGATCCAGCAGGGCGCGGCGGTTGCCGCGTACCGCTGGATGATCACCGCGGACGACGTCGGCGACCCGCACGACCCCCTGGCGCACTGCCTGCCCGCCCGGGCCGGGGTGGCCAGCGGCCCGGACTTCGCGGACCACTGCCAGTGGCCGTCGATCCGGAACACCCCGGGCGCGGTGCCCGTGGTGGCGCAGGGCGACGAGAGCGGCCTGAACACCGGGAAGGCGCTGGCCGACCTGCCGGTCGGGCGCTACCTGATCTCGGTGACGGCCGACGGCTACAAGATCGACGGCGAGCACTTCGCGGTCACCGGCGGCCAGACCACGGCGGTCACCGTGGGCCTGCAGCCGTACCCGCTGCCGCTCGGCACCGTGCGCCTGCGGGTCTTCGACGACTCCGTGCCGGTGGACGGCACGTACGAGGTGGGGGCCGAGCGCGGCCTGGCCGGCTTCACGGCGCACCTGGCGGACGTGCTGGGCGAGGTGACCACCGACTACTACGGCAACCCGCTGTGCACGCAGTACCGGCACACCGCGCCGGACGCCGCGCACCCCGGCGGGCAGCTCGTCTTCGGCGCCGACGGCAAGCCGGAGATCTCCGCCCCCTCGACGGGGTGCCGGTCCGACGCCAACGGCGACATCACGATCCCCAACCTCGGCCCGGACCGGTACGCGGCCCAGGTGGTGCCGCCGGGCGGGCAGAGCTGGATCCAGACGACCACGCTGGAGGGCGGTCACGACTGGGACATCTGGGTGCAGGAGGGCGATACCGGGTACGACACCGAGCAGACCCTCGGCGGTGAGCGGGTGCCGTACGTGGACTTCGGCTTCGTCGCGCCCAAGCCGCTGACCGGCGGCGCGTCCGGTCGGATCACCGGGACCGTGGTGCAGGCCCGCACGTACGTCGGCGGGCAGGGCGGGGTGACCATCCCGGCCGACGGGGTGGCCGGCGCCTCGATCGCCGGTCCGGTGCCCCGGCCGTGGATCGCCCTGTCCGACCTGGGCAACGGGGACCAGATGGTCTACCTGGCCCAGGGCGGCGCCGACGGCTCGTTCTCGATCGCCAACGTGCCGGACGGGGACTACCAGCTCACCGCCTGGGACGGCCCGCAGGAGATGATACTCGACTCGTTCAACGTGACCGTCCGGAACGGACAAACGGTGGACGTCGGCAACAAGATCCTGGTGGGCTGGTTCACCGAGATCCACGGCACCATCTTCGTGGACACCAACGGCAATGGCCGGCGGGACGCCGGGGAGAGCGGAGTGCCGCGGTTCCCGGTGGTGCTCAAGGAGCGCGACAACTCGCTGATGGACCAGGGCACCAACACGGTCAGCACGGACGGCAACGGCAACTACGCCATCAAGGAGGCGTACCCGCTCACCAAGTGGCTGGTGCTGGAGGCGTTCAACACCCGGTTCAAGACCACGGGCATCACCTACCAGGCCGACAACGAGCCGGACCCGACCACGCTGCGCGGCGCCGCCGTGGACGTCGACGTGCTGCCCATCATCGGGCTCGGCGGCCGGATCGACTGGGGCGTCCAGCCGTACAGGGGCGCCGAGAACGGCGGCATCGCCGGCACCATCAGCTATGACACCACCCGCAACGAGCTGGACGCCGCGCAGTCGGTCACCGAGCCCTACCAGCCGGGCATCCCGGGCCTCAAGGTGCACCTGTACGCGGTGGTCCGGGACGGCAACGGCGACCCGGTACGCGGGGCCGACGGCTCGATCAAGCGCGGGCCCGAGCTCAACGAGGCGTACACGTCGGAGACCTGGCAGCCCGGCCGCGGCTGCACCGCCCGGCTGTTCGACGGCCGGCCGCTGACCGACCAGCTCGCGCTGCCGGACTTCGGCCGGGACGCCAACCAGCTGTGCGTGGAGGCGCCGATGATGGGCTTCCAGGCCGCGCCCACCGACAACGACCCGACGAACTTCGGGCAGACCGTGAACGGCAACTACGCGTTCAGCGACTCGAAGCTCAACCTCATCCCGCCGGGCGACCCGGCCAACCCGGCGCCCGACCACGACCTGCCGCTGTACGCCCCGCTGCCCGACGGCCAGACCCAGCCGTTGGCGGCCGACGACTACCTGGTGAGCGTGGAGATCCCGGACAACCCGGTGGGCGGCGGCAAGATGTACACGCCGACCCGCGAGGAGGACGTCAACATCTTCGACGGCGACGGCTTCCTGCCGCAGGAGAACTTCCCACCCTCGGCAGACGCCGCCAGCAACCCGCCCGGGCCGCCGGACGGGACGCCCACGGACCCGAGCGGACCGCCGTCGCAGGGCAACGGAATCATCTCGGCGTGCGCCGGCGCGCTGCACACCGTGCACGTGACCGACCAGCCGTTCGTCGACGGCGGCGGCAGCCCGTTCGAGGGCCAGCAGAAGCCGCTGTGCGACACCAAGCTTGTCGAGGTGCGCACCGGGCAGGCGTCGGCGCCGAACTTCAACCTGTTCACGGCGGTGCCGCTGCCCACCCACTTCTGGGGCCTGGTCATCAACGACCTGGGCCTGACCCGGGACAAGCGCAGCAGCAACTACGGCGAGGCCGAGGGCATCCCCAACATCCCCGTCGGCCTGTACGACTGGGCCGGGCGGCTGGTCGACACCGTGGACACCGACTTCAACGGCATGTACGAGGCCATCGAGCCGTCCACCGACACCTTCAACTGCCCGCTGCCGGCCGGCCCGTGCCCGAACATGTACCGGTTCGTCGGCAACGACCCCGGCCAGCCCGGGCACATCAACGCCAACTACAACGCGCGGTACCGGACCATCGCCACCAACTTCCAGGCCTGGCCCGGGCTGTACACGGTGACCGACACGGCGCCCACCCAGGTGGCCGCGGTCGGCATGTCACCCGGCTCCGGCCAGCTCGGCGCGGTGGACTGCGCCCCGGCCACGGACACCCCGCAGCTGTTCGCCGTGTCCAGGCCGTACCTGCGCAGCACCGACACCAACCGCCGGATCACCATCACCGGCAGCGGGTTCGGCGCCCGCGGGGCGGGGAGCTCGGTCAGCCTGTCCGGCCTGCTGGTCAACCCGTCGGTGACGATCAACTCGTGGACCGACCGGCAGATCGACGTCACGGTCGGCTCGGCGCTGCTGCCGGGCGCCGCGACGCTCACGGTCACGGCCGCCAACGGGCAGAGCACCACCAACGGGCTGAGCCTGCAACTGCTCGGCAACGGCACGGGTCCGCTGCTGGGCACCGTGGCCAACCCGCGGCTCTACCAGGTGAATCCGCCGGCGGGGGCCGGGTCGGGCCAGGGGACGTACCAGACCGTGCAGGCCGCGCTGAACGCGGCCGCCGGGGCCGGCGGCACCGCGGTGGTCGCGGTCTGGCCGCAGGCGGCGGCCCCGGACAACCCGACCGGCGCCTACTTCGAGAACGTGGTGCTGCACTCCTCGGTACGCCTCCAGGGGGTCGGCCCCGGCGGCCAGTACGCCGACGGCACGTCCGTGCCGGGCTCCATCCTGGACGGCCGGGCATTCGGCATCGACAACCCGAGCGGCACGGCGTGGCTGAACCTGGTGGCGTCGGTGCCGCACAGCGGGCCGGCCGACGTGCCGGACGGCGCGGTGGTCACCGTGCTGGCCCAGCCCAACCAGTTCAACGTGCTCAACCCGCCCGCGGTGGACGGCTTCCGGATCTCCGGCGGCAACCAGAGCGACTTCGCGGGCAACGTCAACGACGTGACCGGCGCGGTGAACACGCCGGTGGGGGCGGCCGGTTCGCTGGTCACCCAGGGCGGCGGGATCTATCTGCACGCCGATGACCGGTACACCCGGATCACCGACAACGTGATCGTGGCCAACAGCGGCTCGTACGGCGGCGCCATCCGGGTCGGCACGCCGTACCTCAACACGCACAACTCGAACGTCACGATCGCCCGCAACCAGATCCGGGACAACGGCGGCACGAACCTGGCCGGCGGCCTCGGGATCTTCGCGGGCAGCGACAACTACACGGTCGACCACAACGCCATCTGCGGCAACTTCTCGGCCGAGTACGGCGGCGGGATCAGCCACTACGGCAGGTCGCCCGGCGGGCAGATCACCGGCAACCGGATCTGGCTCAACCAGTCGTACGACGAGGCCGGCGGGGTCATGATCGCTGGTGAGCTGCCGGCGAACCCGAACGGACTCTCCGCGGGATCCGGCGCCGTGACCATCGACGCCAACCTGATCGAGGCCAACCTGGCCAACGACGACGGCGGCGGCATCCGGGCGCTGCAGGCCGGCAACGTGCCGATCACCGTCACCAACAACATGGTGGTGGACAACATCTCCACCCACGAGGGCGGCGGCATCGCCCTGGACGACGCGCCGGACGTGCGGGTGGTGAACAACACGATCATGGGCAACCAGACCACCGCCACCGCGGCCACCAGCAACGGCACGGCCGCCCCGGCCGGGTTGTCCACGGCCGCCAACAGCGACCAGTTGCAGGCCACCCTGCCGGCCGGCTCGCCCACGTTCAGCAACCCGAAGCAGTTCAACAACATCTTCTGGGACAACCGGGCCGGCAGCTGGAACGGCGTCTACGTCAGCGGCATCGGGTCCACCGACGCGCCGGCCGGCGACCCGGTCCGGCACTGGGACATGGGCTCGGCCGACGGGGTGGGACCGCTCGCCCCGACGAACTCGATCCTGCAGACCACCGACGGCACGGCGGCCAGCCCAACCAACCGGGTCGGGGTGGATCCGCAGGTGCGGAGCGCCTTCTCGGCGTCGGTCACGATCCAGGCCTCGCGGACGTTCCCGGCGTTCCGCCAGGCGGTGATCGTGCTGCAGAACGTGCCACTGACCCAGATGGGTGACTACCACCTCGTCGGCGCCGGCTCCCCGGCCAACGACCTCGGGGTGGGTTCCCGGACGGTGGGCGGTGTTGTGGTGCAGGCGCCGCGGACCGACTACGACGGCCAGGCCCGCAGCGCCACCCGGCCGGACAGCGGCGCTGACGAGCTGCGGCTGCTGTTCACGGCGCCCGCTCCGATCCGGTCGGCGCCCCCGGCCACCCGCTGGACGAAGAAGGCCCACTAGGCGCTCCGCGAGCGACCGGTGACCGGCGGACCCGCAAGCCGCCGGTCACCGGTCCGGGCCCACCCGATCGAGACGTCCGCTAGGAGGACAACGTGTCCGAACCCGCAAGCCGCCCGGGCCTGAGCCGGCGGGCGCTGCTGGCCGGCGCCACCGGCGCGGCCACCTGGGCGGTGCTGCCGGAGAGCGGCTCCGGCGCCCAGCCGCAGTCCGGCCGGCCCACCGCGGCCCGCGCCCGGGCGCTGGCGAATCCCACCGTGGAGCTGCATCTGGCCGCCACCGACGGGTGGGTGTCGATGCCCGCCGGGTCGCCGCCCATCCCGCCCTTCTGGCCCGACCCGCTCGCACCGACCGACACCAACCTGTATGTCTTCGGCTTCCGGGACGTCACGGGGTTCTCGGCCAGCCAGGTGAGCGCCCAGCGGGGCAAGGCGCAGGTCAGCGCCCCGCTGCTGGTCTTCGACCAGGAGACCGACATCAAGCTCACGCTCTCCAACCTGGGCCTGTCGCAACGGCCCGACCTGGTCGACGGGCACACCGTGCACTGGCACGGGTTCCGCAACGCCATCCCGCTCTTCGACGGGGTGCCGGAGCTGTCCATCTCGGTGCCCATCGGCCGGGAGTTCACGTACTTCTTCCGGCCGCACGACCCGGGCACGTACATGTACCACTGCCACTTCGAGGACGTCGAGCACGTCCAGATGGGCATGACCGGGATCGTCTGCGTGCGGCCACGGCAGAACACCGCCACGCAGAAGTTCGTCTACAACGACGGCGACGGCTCCACCCGGTACGACCGGGAGTTCGCGCTGATGCTCACCGAGGTGTGGGCCGAGGCGCACTACCGGGACGCGCACATCCAGACCACCGACTGGACGGACTTCCGGCCGTCGTTCTTCGCCTTCAACGGCCGGGCGTACCCGGACACGGTGGAGCCGGCCGGCGATCCGATGACCACGACCGGCCGGCTGCGGTACCAGCCGATCTCGTCGCTGATCACGGCGAACGCGGGGGAGCGGGTGCTGCTGCGGCTGGCCAACCTCGGCTACCAGAACCACGCGCTCACCGTGGACGGCGTCGACCTCACGGTGGTCGGCAAGGACGCCGCGCTGCTGCGCGGCCGGGACGGCAGCGCGCAGTTCCAGGTGGTCAACACGGTGGAGATCGGCCCGGGGGAGAGCCGTGACGTGCTGTTCACGGCGCCGGCCGCCGGCACGTACCTGCTGTACGACCGGGACTACGCGTCGCTGGCCAACTCCGGCGCCGGTCGGGGCGGCCAGCTGACCGAGATCCGCGTCTCGCCGCCCGGGACGCTCGGCCGGCAGACCCGGGCGAACACGTGACGAGGGGTGGGAAGAAACCGATGCGCTCGTTCAGACTGGACCGGTTGCGGTCCGTGGCCCGGTCGCGCCGGCTGCTGGCGGTGCCGCTGGTGGCCGCCATCGTGGCCGTGCTGCTGGTGCCCGGCCCGCACCGCTCGGCCGCCAGCCCGGCGGCCGGGCTGGAATGCCTCAGCTCGGCCAGCAACGCCTTCTCGCTCACCGCGGGCGGCGGCTACATCTCGACGCCGGACGGCAACAGCATCTTCATGTGGAGCTACGGCCCGAGCGGCGGGTCGTTCCAGCTGCCCGGCCCCACCCTCTGCGTGGACAGCGGGGTCAAGGTGACCGTGGTGCTGCACAACACGTTGCCGGAGGCCACCTCGATCACTTTCCCCGGCCAGACCCAGGTGCTCGCCGACGGCCAGCCGGCGCAGCCGGAGACCGACGCGGCCGGCAACCTCACCTCGCTGACCACCTCGGCGGCGGCCACCTCGGGCTCGGTGACGTACACGTTCGTGGCCGGAGCGCCCGGCACGTACCTGTACTCCTCCGGGACCGACGTGCAGAAGCAGGTCCAGATGGGGCTGTTCGGCGCCCTGGTGGTCCGGCCGCCCGCGCACCGGGACTGGGAGAACGACCGGCCCGACTCGGCGTTCGACCCGGACCACGAGTATCTCTACCTGCTCAGCGAGGTCGACCCGGACCTGCACCTGGCCGTCGAGCGCAAGCGGGCGTACGACTTCACCAAGTACAAGGCCCGGTACTTCATGATCAACGGCCGGAGCATGCCGGACACCCTGGCCGCCAACCACGCGGACTGGCTGCCGGCGCAGCCGTACGGCGCGCTCATCCACATCCGCCCGTTCGACGCGGCCACCAACCCGAAGCCGGCGCTGATCCGCTATCTGAACGCGGGCTCGGTGAGCTACCCGTTCCACCCGCACGGCAGCGACGAGCAGCTGATCGCCCGGGACGGGCACCCGGCGCAGGGGCCGGGCGGGCAGGACCTGTCGTTCTCGAACTTCCTCATCGACGTGGCCCCCGGGCAGACGGCCGACACCCAGATGTTCTGGAAGGACGCCGAGCACTGGGACCCCACCAACAATCCCATCCCGGTTCCGCTGCCGCCGCTGCAGGACCAGATCGTCGGGCCCGGCTCGGACACCTGGTTCGCCGAAAACCCATACCTGGGCGGCCAGCCCGGCGAGCTGCCACCGGGGGTCGTGCAGAACAACCAGTGCGGCGAGTACTACCACGTCGCGCACAGCCACGCCCTGGAGCAGGCCACGAACTACGGCGCCAGCTTCGGCGGAATGATGACCTTGATCCGGATCGATCCGCCCGTCGGATGCCCGGGATGAGGCCGGAAGGGAAGGCGAGGATGAGACTGCTCTCCGTTCCGCGCTCGATGGCTGCGCGCTCGGTGGCGGGCCTCGGGGCGACGATCCTGGCGCTCGGGCTGGCCCCCGCGGCGCCGGCCGCGGCCACGGCCCCGCCGGCGGGGGTGCTCGCGGCGCCGCCCGTCGCGGCGGCGCACGGGCCGGCGCCGGCCGCCGTGCCGCCACCGGTCGCGGCGGCGCGACCCGACCCGGGCCGGGCCTCGCTCGCGGCGCCCGCGCCGCCGCAGGGCCCGCTGCCGCAGACCGGCTGCACGCTCGGTGCCGGCGTCGCGAGCTGCGACCTCTGGGCCAAGCCGGGCTCGGTCACGCTGCCCGGCGCGACCTCCGGCGTGCCGATCTGGGGCTTCACCTCGACCGCGGCCGGCACGGCCACGCTGCCCGGTCCGGTGCTGGTGGTCGATCAGGGATCGTCGGTCACCATCAGCGTGCACAACCAGCTGACCGCCGGCGACCTGTCCCTGGCGCTGCCCGCGGTGACCGGGCTCGCGCCGGACCGTACCGGCGTGGCGCCCGGCGGCACGAAGACCTACACGTTCACCGCGGGCCGGCCCGGGACGTACCTCTATGAGGCCGGGCACACCGCGGACGGCGCCCGGCAGGCGGCCATGGGCCTGGTCGGCGCCCTGGTGGTGCGGGCCGCGGCCGTCGGCGGCCGGCCCAGCGGGTACGGCGACGCGGCCTCGGTCTACGACGACGAGGCCGTGCTGGTGCTCACCGAGGTCGACCCGGCGCTCAACGCCAACCCGGGCGGCTTCGACATGCGCGCCTACAGCCCGAAGTACCGGCTCATCAACGGCAAGGCCTTCCCGGAGACCGACGTGCTGGCCACCGACATCAACCGCCGGGTGCTGCTCCGGTACGTCGACGCGGGCCTGCAGCCGCACCCGATGACCCTGCTCGGGCTGGATCAGTTCGTGGTCGGTCAGGACGCGCGGCCGGCCGCGTACCCGGAGGGCGCGGTGACCCTGCCGCTGCAACCGGGACAGGCCGTCGACGCGGTGGTGAGCGTCCCGGCCGGCCCGGACGGGCGCCGCTTCGCGCTGCTGGAGTCCGGGGGGCAGCTCAACAACGCCGGCCAGCGGTACGGCACCATCGTGCCGGGCGTCAGCCCGCAGCAGGCGTTCGGCGGCATGCTGACCTTCCTGGACACCAACCCGCCGCCGGTCAGCGGCGACCACGTGGGGCCGGTCTCCCGCAACATCCGGGTGAGCCCGGATCCGGCCTCCGTGCTGGACACCGTGACGGTGACGGCGGACATCTCCGACGCGGCCAACGGCAACTCCATCGTGGACCGGGCCGAGCTGGTGGTGGACGACCTGTCCATCGCCGAGGGCACCGGGATCGCGCTCGGCTCGCCCGACTTCGGCGCCGCGGCCGTGGTCACCGGCGCCACCGGCGCCATCCCGGGCAGCGTGCTGACCGGCCTGGGCCAGGGCCGGCACACCGTCTACGTCCGCGGCCACGACGTGGCCGGCAACTGGGGCGTGGTCGGCAGCGCCACCTTCAACCTCGCCAAGACCGGGGCCGCCACCACGGCGGTGACGCTCAACCCGAACCCGACGGCCGGCCTGGCCGAGGTGGCGCTCACCGCCAGCGGCGACGACAGCGGGCTGGGCGGCACGGTCACCGGCGCCGAGTACTTCATCGACGCCACCGGGGCGAACGGCGCGGGCACGGCGCTCGCGCTGGACAGCCCCGGCGCCGCGGTGACCGCCGAGTCGGGCGCCATCCCGGCCGTGGTCATGGCGGCCCTGCCGGAGGGCCGGCACACCGTGTCGGTGCACACCCGGGACTCCTTCAACCTGTGGGGCCCGTACGCCACGGCCGATCTCATCGTGGACCGCACGGTGCCGACGCTGCTCTCCGGCGCCGCGCTGCCGGCCGCGACGAACGGCAGCACCGGGTCGCCGGCCGATCCGACCGACCTGCGGATCAACGCGGCGTTCACCGACCCCACCGGGGGCGCGGTGCACGGCACCATCGCGGCGGCCGAGGGCTTCCTGGAGACGGCCGGCGCCGACGGAACGGGTCTGCCGTTCCAGGCCCTCGACGGGTCGTACAACAGCGGGACCGAGAACACCTACGGGTTGATCCCGCTGACCGAGCTGATCCCGCTGGCCGACGGGCCGCACCAGGTCCTGGTGCACGCCCGGGACTCGGCCGGGAACTGGGGACCGCTCACCGCCGTGGTGTTCACCATCGACCGGGCCGGTCCGGTGGTGAGCGCGGTGACCGCCACGCCGAACCCGACGAACGGCGCCGCCACCCTGGCGCTGTCCGCCACCGCGACCGACGCGCTCTCCGCGGTGACGGCCGCCGAATGGTTCGACGGCACCGATCCGGGGGTCGGGCACGGCACGGCCATGACGGTCAGCGGCGGGGCGCTCTCGGCCACCGTGAACCTTTCCGGCCTCGCGGCCGGGGCACACACCCTACGGGTGCGGGCCAGGGACGCGGTGGGCAACTGGGGCACGCCCGGCTCGGTCACCGTGACCGTGCAGCCGCCCAACGCCATCTTCGCGGACGGCTTCGCCGGCAACACCGCGGCCTGGTCCCAGACCGTGGGGACCGCCTCGGCCGCCTCCGGCGCGCTGGTGGTCGGCGGGGTGGCCTACGTGGTGGACAACCGGCCGACGGCGGAACGGACATTCCACGCGAAGTTCGACGTGACGCTCGGTTCGTTCAACCCGCAGACCGCCACGGTGGACCTGTACCAGCTCCGCGGCGCCACCGGCGCGGCCGTGCTGACCGTGCAGTACCGCCGCAACGGCGGGACCAACCAGTTCCGGCTCGGGCAGCTCCGCTCGACCGGCTGGGCGTACACCGGCTGGGTGGCCGCCAGCGGCGGCACCGTGCGGGTGGACTGGAGTTCCGGCACGGCCGGGGTGGCCACGCTGAAGGTCGGCACGGTCACCGTCGGCTCGCTGACCGGCAACACCTCGGCGTACGTCATCGAGTCGGCGGCGCTGGGCCTGGTGGCCCGGTCGGCCGCCACCACCGGCTCGCTCACCTTCGACAACTACGCATCGACCCGGTACACCGCGCCCTGACGCACCGGTGGGGACGCGGGCGGCCGCCCGCGTCCCCACCCTCCACTCCAGGAGCAACGATGATCGCCATTCCCGTCCGGTTCCCGCGCCGCCGCCTCGGCCAGGCGCTGATCCTGCTGCTCGTGCTGACCCTCGCGGCCGTCGCGGTCGTCCGGTTCAGCGGGTACGCCGACGCGCGGCAGCGGTACGACATCCCGCACGACGGCCAGCTGGAGGCATCGCTCGGCATCCGGTTCACCCAGGCGGCCGTGGTGGGCGACGGCGGCCTGGTCGAGCTTCGGTACACGGTGCTCGACACCCAGAAGGCGTCGGCGTTCCAGAACGACACCAAGCATCCGCCGCGGCTGCGCAACGAACGTTCCGGCAAGCTGGCCTGGCGTACGGCGCTGATGAAGCAGGGCCACGAGCTGCGACCCGGGCAGAGCTACTACCTGCTCTATCTCAACAACGACAGCGCGGTGAAGCGGGGCGACAAGATCGAAATCGTGGCGGGCCCCCGCCATCTGGCCCACGTCCCGGTCCGGTGAGCGTGTCCCGGCTGGCCCGTACGGCGTTCGCGCTGTTCCTGGGCGCCCTGGCGCCGCTGGCCGCCGCCGCGCCCGCCTCGGCGCACGCGTACCTCGCGGCCAGCGCGCCGGCGGACGGCGCGGTGCTGGACCGGGCTCCGGAGGTGCTCACGCTCACCTTCACCGAGCGGGTGGAGGCGTCGGCGGCCCGGGTGGACCTGGTCGACGGCGACGGGCGGCACTGGGCCGTCACCTCGCTGGCGGTCCGCCCGGCCGGCGAGGCCGGCGCGCCCGGAACGGCGGAGGCGGGCACGGAGTCACCGGTGATCCTGGTGGCCGGGCTGCCCGCGCTGCCGCCGAACGTCTACCACGTCGGCTGGCGCACCCTGTCCTCGGACGATCTGCACACCACCTCGGGGACGCTGGTCTTCGGGGTGGGCCGCGCGGTGGGACCGGCCGCCGGGCCCGCCGGCCCGGCCGGCCCCGGCCCGCGGGAGACCGCGGCCCGGGCGGTGGGGCTGGTCGGGCTGGCCGTCCTGCTCGGTGGCGCCGGCCTGGCCCTGATCACGCTGATCACGGGCCGTCGGCGGACCGGCCGCGCGGCCGCCGCCGCGGACGCCGCCGACGCGGCTGTCGGTGGCGCTGTTGCCGGTGGCGCTGTTGCCGGTGGCGGGGCTGCCGGCGGCGCCGGGTTGCGCCGGCGGTTGCTCGGCACGGCGGCGTACGGCGGGGCGGCCGCGCTGGTGGCCACCCCGATCCAGCTCGTCGTCCAGGTGGGCGGCGGCGATCCGGTCCGCCGGTCGGTGCTGCTGGAGCAGCTCACCGCGGGTCGCTGGCTGCTGCGCGAACTGGGCCTGGCCGTGCTGCTCGCGGTCGTGCTCGGGGTGCGGCGGCGCGGCGTACCGGCCGGGACCGGCGCCCGGGCGGCGGTGGCCGGGCTCGGCGCGGCCGGCGCGCTGGCGGCCGCCACCGGCACGGCGCTGCTCGGCCACCAGGGCGGCGGTCGGACCCTGACGCTGCTGGCCGGGACCGCGCACGTGCTGGCCGCGGGCGGCTGGGCCGGGGCGGTGCTGGTCGCCGCGGCGGCGCTGCTGCCGCTGTCCGGGACCGGGCGCCGGCAGGACATCCCGGTCCGCGCCGTCCTGCACGCCTTCGCCGTGCTGGCGGTGACGTGCCTGACGGTGCTCACGATCACCGGGCTGCTGCTGACCGGCGCCGAGGTGTCCACCGTGGACGCCCTGCTGACATCGCCGTACGGGCTGCTGCTGGTGGCCAAGGTGGCGGCCGTGGGGGTGGCCGGGCTGCTCGGCCTCCGCACCGCCCGCCGGCTGCGGGTGACCGGGCCCGGGGACGCCGCGCTGCCCCGGCGAGGGCTCGCGGCCGAGGCGGCCGTGCTGGCCGGCGTGCTCGTGCTGGCCGGCGCGCTGGCGGCGGCGGGGCCGGCCCGCGGTCCCCGGTATGCCGTGGCCGGTCCGAGCCGCACCGTGCCGGAGGTCAGCGGGCAGGCGGCCGACCTGGTGGACACCGTGGCGATCCGGCCCAACCTGCCCGGCCGGAACGTCGTGACCATCACGGTGAACGACACCCGGCGACCGGCGCCGGCCCGGGTCACCGGGGTGTCGGTGCAGCTCACCGCCCCGGACGGCACGACCCGGTTGCACCCGGTCACCCGGACCGCGGACGGCTGGACCGTACCGGTGGACGACATCCGGGCGGCCGGCGCCTGGCGGGTGGCCGTCACCGTGTTGCGCGAGGGCCTGCCGCCGGTCACCGATCCGCACTCCTGGATCGTGCCGGCCGCGCCGTCGGCGGCCGCGCCGGTCCGGGTCTCGGCGGCCCCGCTGCGACCCGGCGTCGACCTCCTGGCGGTGCTGGCGGCGCTCGTCGGCGCCGGCGTGGCGGCCGGCTGGCTGCGCCGGCGGGCGGCCGCCGGCCGGCCGGGCCCGCGAACCGGTCCCGACCGGTCCGCCGGCCGGACCCCGCGCGCTACCCGGTCGGCGTGGGGATATTCCTCCGCCGGCCCCGGCGGTGCTGCCGGACGACCAGGCCGAGCAGGACCAGGATGACCAACGCCATCGACTCGACGATCCAGAGCAGCCAGCCGGGCACCGGCTGGGCGTTGGCCGCATCGGGCTTGCCCAGCCAGCGGAGGCTGCCGTGGATCTCGAACGGCCGGCCGGCCGCGGTGGCGTGCACGGTCCAGTCGCCCACCGGGTGCGGGTGTCGCGGGTCGGCGTCCACGGCCGGCGGCCGGGCCTGGCCCATCCAGTGGATCCGGTGGTCGTGCCAGCGCACCGACCCGGCCGAGCCGATGGTCCGCCACACCGGCGCCAGGTTGCCGGACGCCGGCGCCGTCGGCACCGAGTCGGCGAAGAGGCTGCGGTTGAGGTACGTGGTCTGGGAGAGCTGGTTCTCCTGCACGGTGGTGGACGTGATCCGCAGGTACGGCTCGCGCGCGTAACCGAACACGATCACCTCGGCCGGCCCGCCGTCGGTCAGCTCGATCCACTCGCCGGCCGGGTCGACCCGGACCCGCACGCCGGCCGGGGCCGGCACGACCTCGGCCAGGTCGGCCCGGTAATAGGCGGCGTCCGGTATTGGCTGCGAGCCGGGGTGCGCGGCGGCCACGCCGGGCAGGCCCGCCAGCGTGGTGGCGGCGGCCGCGACGGCGGCGGCGACCGTCCGGACCCGCGGGCACGTGCGGCGGTTCGCGGTGCTGGGCAGTCGGACCATGCCTCGATTGTGGACACGGTGGCCGCCGCCGAGCCAGCAGATGAATGGACTGTCATCGCACCGGCCGCGCATCGCCGGCCGGCGGTCAGGCGCCGGCGAGGATGCGGTCCAGCTCGGCGAGCTCGTCCGAGCCGAGCTTGGCGTTGGCCAGCGCGTCCACGTTCGCGGTCAGCTGGTCCACGCTGCTGGCCCCGATGATCAGGCTGGTCATCCGCGGGTCCCGCAGCGCCCACACCAGGGCCAGCTGGGCCAGCGACTGCCCCCGGCCGGCGGCCAGCTCGTTGAGGTCCCGGACCACGGCCATGGTCTTCGGACTCAGGTCGCGTTCGGAGAGGAAGTCGCTGGTGCGTACCCGGGAGTCGGCGGGGATGCCGTTCAGGTAGCGGTCGGTGAGGACGCCCTGGGCCAGCGGGCTGAACGCCACGCAGCCGGCGCCCGCGTCGGCCAGCGTGTCGAGCAGCCGGTCCCGCTCGATCCACCGGTTCAGCATCGAGTACGACGGCTGGTGGAGCAGCAGCGGCGTGCCGAGGTCGCGCAGGATGGCCGCGGCCCGGGCGGTCTGCTCGGCCGAGTAGTTCGAGATCCCGACGTACAGCGCCCGGCCCGACCGGACCGCGGTGTCCAGCGCGGTCATCGTCTCCTCCAACGGCGTGTCCTCGTCCGGCCGGTGATGGTAGAAGACGTCAACGTAGTCCAGGCCCATCCGGCGCAGCGAGGCGTCGAGGGAAGCCAGCAGGTATTTCCGGGAACCCCATTCGCCGTACGGGCCGGGCCACATCCGGTAGCCGGCCTTGGTGGAGATGATCAGCTCGTCGCGGTACCGGCCGAGGTCGGTGGCCAGCACCCGGCCGAACCGTTCCTCCGCGCTGCCGGGCGGCGGACCGTAGTTGTTGGCCAGGTCGAAGTGCGTCACCCCGAGGTCGAAGGCCCGCAGCAGGATCTCCCGCTGCTGGTCCAGCGAGCGGCCGTGGCCGAAGTTGTGCCAGAGGCCGAGCGAGATGGCCGGCAGCGACAGGCCGCTGCGGCCGGCCCGGCGGTAGGTCATCGAGTCATAGCGTCCGGGCGCGGCGAGGTAGGTCACGGACCGAGGGTAGTGCCCGGCGGGCAGCGCGGGCGATCGCCCGGCTGTGTGGCGTCGCGGTAGCATCGCCGGCGTGACCGCCGAGGGGGCCGCCGGGAGGCCGCGGGTGAGCCGCGGCGACGATCCCGCCGGCCCGCGGGGCGACCGGCCGCCGCTGCGCAAGTCGGACCGGACCCGGCTGGCCATCCTGGGCGCCGCACGCCGGCAGTTCACCGCGGTCGGGTACGACAAGGCCAGCGTGCGGGCGATCGCCGGGGAGGCCGGCATCGACCCGTCGATGGTGATCCGCTACTTCGGCAGCAAGGACGGGTTGTTCGCGGCGGCGCTCGCCGTCGACCTGGCGCTGCCGGATCTGGCCGCGGTGCCGCCGGCCGACCGCGGCCGGGCGCTGGCCGAGCACTTCGTGCGGCGCTGGGAGGGCGAGCTGCATGACGACGCGCTGGCGCTGCTGCTCCGGTCGGCCGCCATCAACGCGGCGGCGGCCGAACGGGTCCAGCAGGTCTTCGCCGACCAGCTGGTCGGGATGATCGCCGGCCTGGCGCCGCCCGCCGAGGCGCCCCGGCGGGCCGGGCTGGTGGCCACCCAGGTGCTCGGCCTCGCGCTCTGCCGGTACCTGCTCCGGCTGCCGCCGGTGGTCGCGATGGCGCCCGCCGAGCTCGCCCGGTGGGTCGGCCCGACCCTGCAGCGCTACCTCTGCGACCCGCTGGATTAGGGCGCCCCGGCCCGCCCGGGGGTCACGCCGCCGGCACCGCGCCGGCCGTCCGGTCCGGCGCCGGCAGGGTCGCGGCGAGGCTGACCGGCGGCGGCGTCCCGGCGTCGGTCGCCACCCAGCTCAGGTGGCCGTCCGGCCGCACGAGCAGGCTGCCGGGCCGCCCGTCGGCGCGTACGGCGGTGGTGAGCGAACCGGCCCAGCCGGCCGGCGGCTCGATCGGGGCGGGGCCGTCCGGGGCGACCAGCACGAACCGGCCGGAGCGCAGCGCCGCGTACAGCCGGTCGGGGCCGCCGGCCGCGGCCCGCAGCGGCAGGTCGGGCACCCGGGTCCCGACCTCCGGGTGGGCGCCGGCCGGCGCCGGGTAGCGGGTCCCGATGCCGGACAGCCGCAGCGCGAGCCGGTCGTTCACCGCCGGGATGCCGGTGGCGATCCGGGCGACCAGGTTCCGCGCCACGAGCCGCGGCCCGGCGCCGATCAGGGCGCCGCGCAGCAGCGCGCCGCTGGTCCGCAGCACCTCGGCGCCGACCGGGTGCCGCTCGGCCTGGTACGTGTCCAGCAGCGCCTCGGGCGCCGCGCCGCGCAGCACGGCCGCGAGCTTCCAGCCGAGGTTGGCCGCGTCCTGCAGCCCGGTGTTCATGCCCTGGCCGCCGGCCGGCGAGTGCACGTGCGCGGCGTCCCCGGCCAGGAACACCCGGCCGGACCGGTACGCCGTGGCCTGCCGCTCGTCGCTGTGGAACCGGGACATCCACCGCGCGTCGTGCATCCCGAAGTCGGTGCCCAGCGCCTCCCGGGTGAGCGTGGCGATCTCCGCCAGGTCCACGGGCGCGTCGTCCGGCAGCTGCCGGGCCCGGTCCCAGGCGATCACGCGGTACCAGCCGTCGCCGAACGGCGCGAGAAAGGCGAAGGCGCGGCCGTCCGCGTTCACCATGAGCACGTCGGGCGGCTGCTCGGCCAGCCGGACGTCGGCCAGCATCACCGACTGCACCGCGGCGTGCCCGGGGAAGTCGATCCCCAGCGCGGTCCGTACGCCGCTGCGGACGCCGTCGGCGCCGACCAGGTAGCGGGCCCGCAGGGTCCGCGTGCCGGCCGGGCCGCGGACGGTGGCGCGTACTGCGTCGGGGTCCTGGTCGAGGCCGGTCAGCTCGGCGCCGTTCTCGATCCGGGCGCCCGCCGCCGCGGCCCGCCGGGTCAGTGCGGCCTCGGTGTGGTACTGCGGGGTGACCAGCAGGTACGGGAAGCGGGTGGGCAGCCGGCCCAGGTCGAGCTGCGCGTCACCGAACAGCCGGAGCCGGCGCAACCGCTGGCCGGTGCCGAGCAGTTCCTCGGCCAGCCCGCGGGCGTCGAACAGCTCCAGGGTGCGGGCGTGCACGGCGAACGCCCGGGTCAGGTTCGACTCGTGCGTCCGCCGTTCCAGCACCGTGCAGGAGACGCCGGCGGCCGCCAGGTCGCCGGCCAGCAACAACCCGGTGGGGCCGGCGCCGGCGATCAGGACCTCGGTGTGGATGTCCATGGTTGACTCCCTCCAACATTTGCCAACGCTTGTTGACAACGGTAACCGCCGATGGAGGGAGGGTCAACGAATGTTGAGTTTTTCCGGTGCGAGCGCCGTCACTCCGGCGGTCAGGGCAGTCAGTCCAGGCGTACCGGCATCAGGATCGAGTAGCCGGCGGCGCCGTCGGCGCGGATGGCCAGCGGCCGGATCGGGCTGTCCAGCTCCAGCACCAGCTGGCCCGGGCCGCCCGCGTCCAGCGCGTCCAGCAGGAACTCGCGGTCCACCGCCACGTGGCCGTCGCCGGCCGCGGTCGCGGCCGCCTCGGGCGATCCGATCGGGGCCGCCGGATCCGCGGTCAGCAGCACGACGTTCCGCTGCTCGCCGTTGTGCTCCCGGACCAGCGTCCGGCCGGACCGGACCGCGTCCCGCAACGCCGACCCGTCGATGGTCAGCCACGGCCGGCCGGTCGGCAGCTCGCGGAGCAGGCGGGTGACGTCCGGGAAGTCGCCCTCGACGGCCGTACCGGTGAGCCGGCGTCCGGCCACGGACACCGCCAGGTCCGTCCCTCCGGCCTCCACCAGCACCTCGCCGTCGGCGGCCGGCAGCAGCTCGCGTACCTGATCGATCAGCCCGGCCGGCGCGGTGAGCCGCAGCGGCGGCCCGGACCGGTCGGCCAGCGGCGCCGCGGCTACGGCCAGCCGGTAGCGGTCGGTGGCCACCAGCCGCAGGCCACCGTCGATCTCCTCCAGCAGGACGCCGTGCATGGCCGGCAGCTCCGGGTCGGCGCCGACCGCGAAGCGTACGGCGTCCAGGGCGGCGGCCAGCGCGCTCGCGCGCACGGTGAATCGGGTGCTCATCGGGGTCTCCTCGCGGATCAGCAGGGCATGGACGCGGGAGAGTTCGCGGCGGGCGTCGGCGAGCCCGTCCTCCAGCCGGCGCAGGTGCGCGTCCAGCAGCGTCCGGACGGCGTCCGGATCCCGCCGCCCGGCCAGCACCAACCGGATCTCGGCCAGCGGCATCCCGACCCGGCGCAGCCCGGCCAGCAGCCGGGCCGGCCCGACCTGGTGGTCGGCGTACCAGCGGTAGCCGGTCTCCGGGTCCACGAACGTCGGGACCAGCACGCCCGCGCCGTCGTAGAACCGCAGGGCGCTGACCGACAGGCCGCTGGACCGGGCCAGCTCGCCGATGCTGCGCATCGTTCTCTCCACGACGAGGGATCCTGGGGCCTCGACAAGGTCGAGGGTCAAGCCTGCCGGCCCGGCGTCAGCCGGCCGGCTCGAACGTTGCCGGCGTCAGCCGGCCGGCTCGCACGCGGCCGGCGTCAGCCGGCCGGCTGATGCGTGCGGAAGCCGATCCCGGCCCGGTCGAGCCGGCCGATCAGGGCGTCGCCCATGGCCACCGCGGTGGTGACCTGCCCGGCGGTCCGGGGCAGGTCGTCCAGGGCCAGGCACAGCGCCGCCTCGCCCAGCATCTTGGCCGTCTCGTCGTACCCCGGATCCCCGCCGGTCACCTCGGTGACCACCCGCCGGCCGCCGCCGGCGCCGACGAACCGGACGGTGAACCAGCTCCTCGCCCGGCGCTCCGCCGACGGCCCCGCGCCGGCGGCCATCCGGCCCAGCAGCCAGTCCCGGGCCGGCGGGACCCGCATCGTGCCGGCCACGCCGGCCAGCCCGGCCACCGTGGCGGCCGCCATGTGCAGGCGCCGGAACGCCGCGTAGTGCGAGTAGGTGAAGTCCGGCCCGTACGCCGGCAGGGCCGCGGCGGACCGGCGGATCACCTGCGGGTCGATGGTCGGCAGCGGCAGCGCCCACCAGCCCGCCTCGGCCACCCGGCCCGGCCGGCCGGGCACCGCGCGTACCCGGCGGTCCGCCGGCCGCGGCTCGGCCCGGCGGCGGGCCCGCCCCACGGCGGCCGTCTGGCGCTGCCGGGAGATCGCCAGCAGCGCCGAATGGTAAGTCCCGGCGGAGAACCGGCCGCCGACCCGGACGTAACCGGCCAGCCGGATGGGCACGTCCCGGGGCAGCTGGCGGACCGTGTAGTACGCGCCCAGGTCGTGTGGGACGGAGTCGAAGCCGCAGGCGTGCACGAGCCGGGCCCCGGTGGCCTCGGCGGTGGCGTGATGCCGCAGGTACATGTCGTCGACGAACTCCGGCTCGCCGGTGATGTCCAGGTAGTCGGTGCCGGCGGCGGCGCACGCGGCCACCAGCGGCTCGCCGTACCGCTGGTACGGGCCCACGGTGCTGGCCACCACCCGGCTCTCCGCGGCCACCCGGGCCAGCGCGGCGGGATCGGTGCTGTCCGCGAGCACCAGCGGCAGCTCGGCCAGCGCCGGGTCGTCGGCGGCCAGGTCGGCGCGCAGGGCCGCGAGTTTGTCCCGGTTCCGGCCGGCGATCGCCCAGCGCAGGCCCGGTGGGGCCGTCCGGGCCAGGTAGCGGGCCGTCAGCCCGCCCGTGAAACCCGTGGCGCCAAACAGGACGAGGTCGTACGAACGGTCAGCGGGCACACCGCAGTCTGCCACGGGTGCCGGACGCCGGCGGCGGCTCACCCCGGGCTCGTCCGCAAGGGGTGAACCGGCCCGGGCCGGGTAATCCGGGCCGCCGGCCGGTCGGCGTACCGGTCCCCGCCCCGCCAGGAGGTGCCCGCAGGTGTTCCAGGACGTGCGCACCGAGACCGCCTCGCCGCCCCTGCTCGCGGCCCGGCTCGACCCGGCGCCGGTGCCGGAGACGCTGATCGACCGGGGCCGGCTGCACCGGCTGCTGGACGCCGGCGCGGCCGGACCGGTGACCCTGGTCCGGGCGCCGGCCGGCTGGGGCAAGACCGTGCTGCTCAGCGCCTGGCGGCGGGCCGGCGGCGGCGGGCCGGCGGCCTGGCTGACCCTCGAGCCGGCGGACCCGCCGGACCGGTGCTGGGCGTACCTGGCGGCCGCGCTCGCCGACGGACCGCCGGACGGTACGGCCGGCCGGGCCGACCTGCCGGACCGGCTCGCCGAGGCGGTGGCCCGGCGCCCGGAGCCGGTGGTGCTCGTGCTGGACGACGCCCACCACGCCGGCCCGGACCTGCAGGACGGCCTCGACCTGCTGCTGCGGCACTGCCGCGGCCGGCTGCGCCTGGTGCTCGGCGCGCGCACCGATCCGGCGCTCGGGCTGCACCGCTGGCGGCTGAGCGGCGAACTCACCGAGCTGGGCGCGGCCGAGCTGGCGTTCACCGCGGCGGAGGCCGGGGAGCTGCTGGCCGCGCACGGGGTCCGGCTGCCGGCCGACCGGGTGGCGGAGCTGGTCGAGCGCACCGAGGGCTGGCCGGCCGGGCTGCGCCTGGCCGCGCTCGCGCTGCGGGACCATGCCGACCCCGACCGGTACGCGGCCGAGTTCGACGGCGACGACCCGGGGGTGGCCGGATACCTGAGATCAGAGGTGCTCGGCGCGCTGCCGGCGGCCGACCGGGAGGGGCTGCGGCGCGCCGCGGTCGCCGACCGCCTCTCGGCCGAGCTGCTGGCCACGCTCGCCGCGCCGGCCGGTGGCGCCGGCCCGACCGGCCCGGCCGGTGGCGCCGGCCCGACCGATCTGGCCAACGGCCCGACCGACCCGGCCGGTGGCGCCGGTCCGACCAGCCCGGCCGGTGGCGCCGGTCCGATCGACGCGGCCGGCGGCGCCGGTCCGATCGACCCGGGCGGGCTGCTCGTCCGGGCCGAGCGGACCGGCTTCGTGGTTCCGCTGGGCACCCGGCCGGCCACCTGGCGCTGCCACCGGCTGCTCGCCGGGCTGCTCCGGTCCGAACTGGCCCGGCTGCCCGAGGCCGAGGTGCGGGACCTGCACTGCCGGGCGGCCGGCTGGGCGGTCCGGCACGACCGGCCGGCGGAAGGGTTGCGGCACGCGCTGGCCGCGGAGGACCCGGGCCTGGCCCGGCGGATCCTCCGGGAGCACTGGCCGGAGCTGGTGGCCGCGGCGCCCCGGACCGAGCCGGGGGCGCCGGCCCCGACCCCGCCCGCGGACCTCGGCGCCGACCCGGAGCTGGCCCTGGCGTACGCGGCGGATCGGCTGCGCGACCGCGACCCGGTGGCGGTGGAGGCCGTCCTGGGCCTGATCGCGGGCCGGTCCGGCGCCGGCCCGCGGGACCTCGACGTACCGGTGATCCTCGCGGCCCTGCGCCTCGGCGCGGCGCGGCTCGGCGGCGACGCCGAGCGGCTCGCCGGCGCGGCCCGGCTGCTGCTCGACGCGGCCGAGCTGGCCGACGATCCGGCCGCCGCCGCGGCCGCCCGGGCGCTGGCCGGCACGGCCCTGGGCTCGCTCCGGCTCGGCGCCGGGGACTTCGCGGCCGCGGAGGCCGAGCTGGCCGCGGCCGCCGGCGCGGCCGGCCGGGCCGGGTTGGCCCGCGTCGAGCTGGCGGCCACCGGCTGGCTCGCGCTGGTCCGGGCGGTCCGGGGCAGCCTGCGGAGCGCCGGCGAGAGCGCCCGGGCCGCGCTCGCGCTGTCCGGTGGCGGCGACCGGTCGGCCGGGGCCGACTGCGCGCCGGCGTACCTGGCGTTGGCCATGGTGGCCACCGAGCAGGACCGGCCGGCGGATGCCGCGGCCCACCTCGGGCTGGCCGACGGCGCGGTCGATCCGGCGGCCGAGCCGCTGGTGGCGGCGCTCGGCGAGCTGGCCCGGGCCCGGCTGCGGGCGGCCGGGGCCGACCTGGTGGGCGGCTTCCAGGCGGTGCAGGCGGGCCGGCGTGCCCTGGCCGGCCGGCCGAGCGGGCTGGCCGAGCCGGCGCTGCTGGCGGCCGAGGCGGAGCTGCGGGCGGCCAACGGCGATCTGGACACGGCCCGCTCCCTGCTGGTCCCCGCGGTGGAGGCGGCGGGCGAACCGGTCGCGCCGGCGCTGGCGGTGGCGCTGGCCCGGGTCCGGCTGCTGGCGGGCGATCCGGGCGGCGCCGCGCGCACGTTGCCGGACTGGACGGGTCCGGCCGCGGCCGGTTGGCCCGTCCCGGTCCGGCTGGCGGCCGGGCTGCTGGCCGCGCTCGCCGCCCGGGCCGGCGCCGGCGACGGCCGGCCCGGGCCGGCCGGGCAGCTCGGGCAGGTCGGCCGGATCGTGGAGCGGGTGCTGGACCTGGCCGAGCCGGACGGCTACCGGCTGGTCTTCACCCGATCCAACCCGCCGGTCCGTGACCTGCTCGCGGCGCACCGCGACTCCGGTACGGCGCACTGGCCGATGCTGGACGAGCTGCTGGCCGCGGGCGACGCAGGGACCGCCGTGGAACCGGCGGCGCCGGCGGCCCTGGGCGAGCCGCTGACCGACCGCGAGCTCACCGTGCTGCGGTACCTGCAGAGCATCCTGTCCAATGTGGAAATCGCCAGCGAGTTGTCGCTTTCGGTCAACACGGTCAAGACGCACGTGCGGAACATCTACCGCAAGCTCGACGCGCGCCGGCGCCGCGAGGCGGTCCGCCGGGCCCGCGAGCTGCACCTGATCTGAGCGAAGGAAGGGCCCCCTGTTATCGCTTTTTGTATAGCAGGGGCCCCTTCTTAACGCCGGGCGGGTCAGGCGCCGCCGGCCGCGTCGACGGCGGCCAGCAGGTCGGCCAGCGCGTACCCGCCCTCGTGCCGGGCGCCGTTGACGAAGAACGTCGGCGTGCCGTTCACCCCGGTGCGGATGCCGCCCACGAAGCCGGCGCGGACCCGGTCGAGCCAGCGGTGCGCGTTGACCTCGGCCGAGACGGTGTCCACGTCGACACCCACCTGCTGCACGCCGAGCGACAGGTGCACCGGGTCCAGCTGCTCCTGGTGGTCGAACAGCCAGTCGTGCAGCTCCCAGAACCGGTCCCGGCCGCCCGCGGCCTCCGCCGTCTCGGCGGCCATCTCCGCGTACGGGTGGACGTTGACCAGCGGGAAGTGCCGGTAGACCAGGCGTACCGTGTCGGCCCGCTGGCGCAGCAGATCGCGCAGGTTGCGGACCGCCGCGCCCGAGTGCGGGCACTGGAAGTCCGCGTACTGGACGATCGTCACCGGGGCGTCGACCGGGCCGCGGCTGTGGTCGTCGGCGGTTGCCGGCACCTTCAGCCGGCCCATCGTGACCTGGAGCGGAGTGCTACTCATGGCGGTACCTCCGCGGTGCACGTCGATGGTTGGGATGCTCGTACCGGTCCGGGCCCGGACCCGTCCGTCCGGCCCGGATGGAACTCACCAGCGGACGATCAGCTCGTTGCGCACCTCCGTGACGCCGGGGCCGGACCAGGCCACCCGCTCGGCTTCCTCGCGTTCCAGCCGGGACCGCACGCTGCCGTGCAGCCGTACCACGCCCTCGGTGACCTCGATGCCGATCTGGTCGGCGTCCGCCGAGACCGTCCGCAGCAGGGCGGTCAGCAACCGGTGCCGCAGCTGTCCGGCGGACGGCCGGACCCGGGGCTGGACCCGGATGCCGGTGGTGAGGCCGCGTACGTCGGTCAGCCGCCGGACGGACCGCTCGGCCGCCCGTCGCTGGTACTCCCACTCGACCTCGCCGCGCAGCACCACCCAGCCGTTGGAGACGGTCACCGTCAGGTCGTCGGCCGGGACGAAGGCGTCCCACTCCAGCGCCCGGCGGGCCGAACCGGCCAGCTCCGCGTCGGTGCGGCCGGGGGAGTCCGGCGGCCGTACCTCGATGTCGTTGGCCACGGCCCGTACCCCGGACAACCGGTGCGCCGCGCGCTCTGCGGCCCATTTCCGGGCGTAGTTCTCGACCCGGCCGGTCAGGGCCACGACACCGTCGGAGACGGTCACGCCGATCCGGTTGGGCCGCAGCCGGGGCTCCCACTCCAGCTCGGCCAGGACGTTCCGCTGAATGGCCTCGTCGGTGCGGGCCATCGTGCTGACCATCGGTCGGCTCCCTCCGACTCGGGCGCGGCGGGCGCGAACCCGGCGCGGTCCGCGCGGGCGCGGCCGGGGCCACCCCGCGCCCTCCGATCGTCGCGCCGGGCACGGTGAACCGCCCTCACCCGGGCGGGGTGAGTCGCGCCCGAGGGTACGTGCCGACCCGTCCGTTTTACCGATGGGTGCCGCACCGGACAGCCTGTTCCGGCGGTCGGATCTGCGGCAGCCGGAGGCCGCTCGGCAGGATGGCATGGAGAATGGTTGCGTTCGGTGAGCGGAGCGCGACAGCATGCGGCGGGGTGGCGGACGTCGTCGCCGGCAGTCCGGAGGTGGCGATGGACCGGCAGGCCGCGGGGCTGTTCGTCGCGATCGTGGCGGCCGGCCTCGGGCCGGCGCTCTGGGTGGGCAGCCTGCTCGCCGGCCCACCGGACCCGCCGACCAGCTCGCCCGACGCGGCCGTCACCCAGCCCGATCAGGACATCGTCCCGGCGGAGAGCACCGACGCCGCGCAGTCGCCCAGCGCCGGACCGGGCAGCGCCGGTCCGCGCCGCGGTGCGCCGGTCACGCGGTCGCGGGCGGCCACCGGCGGGGTGGGCGCGTCGGGTGGGGGCGGCAGCCGCGGAACCACTTCGGGCGCCGGTCCGGGCGGCCACCGGACGGCGCCGCCGGCGCCACCCACCGGCGTCCCGACGACCGCGCCGACCCGGTCGTCGGATCCGGTCGCCTCCTCGCCGGCCTCGTCCGCCGGGCCGCAGAGCTCGTCGCCCGGACCGGCGTCCAGCGGGGTCACCGAGGGCAGCGCTTCGCCCTCGCCGACCGGCGGCGCCGGGCCCACCGGAAGCACGCCGGCGAGCGGCAGCGCCCGCCCGGCCGACCGCGCGACGCGAAGTTCCAGCGCCCGGCCGGCCGAACGCGCGACGCGAGGTTCCGGCGCCCGCCCGGCCGGCCGGGCGACGCCGAGCGGCAGCGACCGGTCGAGCGGCGCGCCGAGTGAGCCGCCGGGCTCGGTCGGGACGGGTCGAGCGGGCTGATCCGGGCCGGAGGCCGCGCCGCGGCGGCGACCCGGCCCGGAGGACAGCCGTCAGTCAGTTGGCGGCCGCCGAGCCGGGACGGTCGACGTCCACGAACTCGACCTGGTCGCTCGAGCCGAGGGCGGCGTTGTCGCGGGCCATCGCCGTCCGGGCCGCGGTCCCCGCGGCCCAGCCGATGGCCGCGCCGATGAGACCGGCGCCGATGAGGTAGCCCCAGGGGAGCCCGGGGCGCCGGCCGGCGAGCGCGTCGAAGGCGAGGCTGGCTCGCTGCCAGGCCTCGTCGGCAACGGTGCCGACGCGGTCGCGCGCGTCGTCGGTGAGTCCGGCCGTGGCCGACCTGGCCGTCTTCGCGGTGTCCAGCGCGGTGTCCCGGACGGTCTCGCCCGCCGAGTTGACCGCGGCGACCAGATGGTCCCACGCCTGGTCGGCGATCCGCTCGGTCCTGCTCCGGCGGTCCAGCAGGTTGGTTCCGAACATCGGTGGTTCCTCCTCGGCTGCCGAACGTCGCTGGCCACTTCGGACAGAGGCGTTCTGTTCGGCGCGGTTTGCGGGTGCTGCATCCGAGGTGCCCGCGCACGCTGGGTGGCAAACTCGCGATCACCGCCGGAGCGGTGGGCTCGAAGAGCGAGAATACCAGCACGATCCGGACATGCGGGGCCTCGCCGCCCGACCGGCGCGCGCGGAAGCCGACGGTGGCGAGCGCCACCCGGCCCGATCATCGGCCCTGATCATCCGGTCGGCCCACGGCGGCGGCGTCGGCTGGCGTCGGCATTTTCGGCTGGCATCGTGGCCGTGGGCGGTTAGGGTGGGAGCCCGTGGCCGGCGGCGTGGGGTCCGCCGGTGTCGGGGAAGATTGGGCGAGTTGCCCGGAAATGTACGGGTGATTCGCGGTCGCGGCCTAGATTGCTTCCCCGGAGGGGTGGCGACCTGCGTTGCCGAGGAATACGCTCGGTCGCGGCCCGCGTACTTAGAAGCGCCCGGTACGGGCGAGTGGAGGTGCTCGCGTGAGCCTGTCGATCAGCACGTCGATCCTGCCCGGTGGCATCGTGGAAATCTCGCCCGAGGGAGAGATCGACGTCGACACGGCATACGAGGTGCGCGAGGCGATCGCAGGCGTGCTGGCCAAGGGCCGACCCTCCCGGATCGAGCTCAACATGTGTCGGGTCGGCTTCATCGACTCGGTCGGCATCAGCGCGATGGTGAGCGGCTTCCAGATGGGCGAGGTGAGCGGCGTCCGGCTGGTCGTGACCCAGCCGAGCCGGTTCGTCCACCGGCAACTCTGGGTGACCGGGCTGCTGGGGCTGTTCGGCGCGCCCGAGCCCTATTTCGCCGGGGTGCCCGAGGCGCCCGTGCACAACGGCTGAGCGGCCGACGTCTCCCGGGGCATCGGCCCCGCCGGCTACGCCCTCGACGTGGCTACGCCCCCCGACGCGGCTACGTCCCCGACGCGGCTACGTCCCCGACGCGGCTACGCCCCCCGACGTACTCTGACGGTCGCCCGCGGGACCACGACCTCGCGCCGGTCGAGGCGGCAGCATCGGTCGCATGAGGGTTCCGCCGCGCATCCGTAAGACCCTGCTGACCGCGCACGTGGCCACCTCGGTGGGTTGGCTGGGCGTCGATCTCGCCCTGCTCACCCTGGGCATCGCCGGTCTGGCCGGCGCGGACCGGGACGTCGTCTATCCGGCCGCCGCGCTGCTGGCCACGCTGCTGTTCGCCCCGCTCTCCGGCGCGGTCTGGTTGATCGGCGTGCTGAACGCGCTGCTCACCCCGTGGGGACTGGTGCGCCACCGCTGGGTCGTGGTGAAGCTGCTGATCACCAGCGCCATGCTCGGGCTGGTGCTGTTCGTGCTGCTGCCCGCCGTGCGCGGGCTCGGCGAGCTGGGCGGGGCGGCGCCGATGCGGAGCCGGATCGATCTGGTGGTCCCGCCGTCGGTGTCGTCCAGCCTGCTGATCTTCATGACGGCCGTGTCGAGCTTCAAGCCCTGGGGGCGGACCCGCCGGGGCCGCCGGAACGTCCGCGCCGCCGCGCCCGTGCGCCCCGACGCCGCCGGTCCGCCCGCCGAACCCGTGGCGCGAGATCGTGGAGTTCTGTACCGGCCGTAGCCGGTACAGAACTCCACGGCCCGGAAGTCTCCGGCGTGGCCGACCGGGCCCCGCCGCCGGGAACGTGCGGTCAGTAGACCGACAGGTGTACGTGGTTCGTGTGATCGCTGGACGGGTCGCCGTTGCCGCCGCTGTACGCCTTCCAGCCGCTGCTGGGCAGCCAGATCCGCTTGAACCAGATCACGTAGAGCACGGCCAGCCGGTCGGAGTTCTTGATGAAGTACGCCGCGAGGTTGTTGCCGTACGTCTTGTCGGCGCCGCTGGCCACGCCCTCGAAGCCGCCCTTTGCCGCGGCGAAGTCGCAGGCCCGCCCCTTGGGGTGCTCACCGGACCCGCCGTTGCGGTGGCAGGAGACGAAGTGCGTGAAGCCCGCGGCCCTGGCCTCGTTCATCGCGTGCAGGGTGCGCGGGGTGATGCAGCCCGTGGTGGTCGGGTCGTTGACGCTGCACGACTCGGCCGGCCAGGAGCCGTCGGAGTTGCGCGGCGCGGCCTTCGCGACCGCCGTCGAGGTGCCGCCCGGGCTGCCCGTGTCGCCGGTGTCGCCGGACCCGGCGGTGCTCCGGCCGCGTGCGGCGACCGCGAGGGCCTGCTCGGCCTGCTGCTTGCGCTTGCCCATCACGGCGAGCTGGGTGCGCTGCTCGGCGATCTCCTTCTCCACCGCCTGCTTGGCCCGGCTCTCCTGGTCGCGGGTGTCGAGCAGCGCGCGCAGCTGCCTGTCCTCGTTGCTGGCCACGACCTGCAGTCGGGCCGCGGTGTCCAGGAAGCCGTCCGGTGAGTCGGAGTTGAGCAGCGCGGTGACCGGGCCGATCCGGCCGGTGCGGTACGCGGCGCCGGCCAGGTTCCCGACGGTCTGGCTGCGCATCCGCGCCTCGCCGTCGAGGCTGTCCAGGTGGCTGGCCAGCTCCTTCTGCCGCTTGGTCGAGTTGTCGAGCTTGGCCTTGGCGTCCAGGTAGCCGCGCGAGGCGGCGTCGAGCTGCTGTCGGAGGGTGTCGCTGCCGCCCTCGTCGTCGGTGCCGTTCGGCGCGGCCGCCAGCGCGGTGACCGGTCCCGCCGAGGCGGGGAGGGCGGGCACGGCGCACGACAGCGCCGCCCCGAGAAGCGCCGCGATGACGGCGGCGGTGCGTCGAGCAGGTGCCATGAAGCGTCCTTCCGTCAGCCGCCGACCGGGTTAGCTGACGGGTTCGGGACGGAAGATCCCTACCGCATGACGCGGATGCACCCCTGGTACGTGGTTCCCCGGCTCGCGTAGCGCGATTAGGCGGCGGCTTCTCGCAGGCGCCGGTGGGCGCCTACCGGCGAGAGGCCGGGGCCGAGTTTACGGGCGGGCGCGGGAGCGGTCCCGGTGGCCGCCCGGTGCGTCGGGCGGAATGTCCGAAAAGCCGGACCGGTCGGGTGAAAATTAAGGATCTCCTAATCACCAGTCGGTCCGGCCGCAGCCGTCGGGGCGGGCCTCGGGCTCCACCTGCAGCGTGGCGTGATCGATCCGGAACTCCTCGTGCAGCGCCGAGCGCGCCGCGGCCAGCACGTCCCCGAGCTCGGCGCCGGGCCGGACCGTGAGGTGGGCCGAGGCCACCTCCATGCCGGAGGTGAGGGTCCAGACGTGCAGGTCGTGCACGTCGGCCACCCCCGGCACTGCGCACAGCCGGGCCCGCACCGCCGGCACCTCGAGGTGCTCGGGGGCGGCCTGCACCAGGATCCGCACCGCCGCCCGACCCAGCCGCCAGGTGCGGGGCAGGATGAACAGGCCGATGCCCACCGCCACCAGCGGGTCGGTCCACCACCATCCGGTCAGCGCGATCAGGCCGGCGGCCATGATGACCCCCAGCGAGCCGAGCAGGTCGCCGAGCACCTCCAGGTACGCGCCGCGCATGTTGATGCTCTCCTGCGCCCCGGAGCGCAGCAGCGCGAAGGCCACCACGTTGGCAGCCAGGCCGAGCACGGCCACCACCAGCATCGGACCGGTCAGCACCGGGGACGGGTCGGTGAACCGGCGGACCGCCTCGGCCAGCACGTACAGGGCCACGCCGGACAGCAGCACCGCGTTCGCGAGGGCGGCCAGCACCTCCAGCCGGTAGAGGCCGAACGTCCGCTGCTGGTCACTGCCGGACCGCCGCGCCGCGGTGATCGCCGCGAGCGCCATCCCGATCCCGAGCACGTCGGTGAACATGTGGCCCGCGTCGGAGAGCAGCGCCAGCGAGCCGGTGGTGAAGGCCGCGCCGGCCTCGACCAGCATGAGGACGGTGAGCACGCCGACGGCGGCCCACAGCCGTCCCCGGTGTTGGCCCGCGGCGTGCACCGACTGCCCGTGGTCGTGACCCGCGCCCACCCGTCAACCCTCCGTCGTCGTCCGGACCCGTGGCCCAATGTATGCTCACATTGCTATATGTGCAACCGACGGAAAAGGGACGCCCGGCACGGGGGACGTTGCCGTACCCTGACGGCATGGGAACGCTTCTCCGCCTTACCGAGCCGCGCTGATCGCCGGGACCACCGACAGCGCGGCCGCCCCTCGTACCCGAGGGGCTTTTTTGTGCCCAGGACCCGCCCGGGCCGCGCTCCCGCCGATCGACCGCGCCGTGGTGGCCGCGCCCGACCCCGGGCCCGTCGATCGGCAGCAGCGAGAGCGCGAGGAGACCCGATCATGCGCGAGCACGCGCCGGCCACGTCCCACCACCGCGGCGAGCCGGCACCGACGTACGACGTCCGGGCCGTACAGGAGAAGTGGCTGAAGGTCTGGGCGGAGCTCGACCCGTTCCGGCGCCGGGACGACGGCCGCGAGCGGCGCTACCTGGTGGACATGTACCCCTATCCCTCCGGCGACCTGCACATGGGGCATGCCGAGGCGTGGGCGCTGGGCGACGTCATCGCCCGCTGGTGGTTCCAGCGCGGCTACGACGTGCTGCACCCGGTGGGCTGGGACTCGTTCGGGCTGCCGGCCGAGAACGCGGCCATCCGGCGCGGCGAGAACCCGGCCGCGTGGACCGAGGCCAACATCGCCACCCAGGCCGAGTCGTTTCGGCGGTACGCGGTCAGCTTCGACTGGTCGACCCGGCTGCACACGCACGACCCGGAGTACTACCGCTGGACGCAGTGGCTGTTCCTGACCCTGTACGAGCATGGCCTCGCGTACCGGCGCTCCTCGCCGGTCAACTGGTGCCCGGGCGACCGGACCGTGCTGGCCAACGAGCAGGTGGTGGGCGGCCGGTGCGAGCGGTGCGGCGCCGAGGTCACCCGGCGCGAGCTGACCCAGTGGTACTTCCGGACCACCGCGTACGCCCAGCGGCTGCTGGACGACCTGGTCGGGCTGGCGGGGCGCTGGCCGGACCGGGTGCTGGCGATCCAGCGGAACTGGATCGGCCGGTCCGCCGGCGCCGAGATCGACTTTGCGGTGCCGGGCCGGTCCGCGCCGGTCACCGTCTTCACCACCCGCCCGGACACCGTGTTCGGCGCGACGTTCCTGGCGGTCGCCCCCGACTCGCCGCTGGCCGCCGAGCTGGCCGAGCTGGGGTCGCCGGGCGCCCGGGCCGCCGGCGCCGACAATGCCGGGGCCGCGGGCGCCGCCGGCGCCGTGGCCGCCGGCCCGGACCGGCGGGCGGACCTCGACCGCCACCTGCTCGGGGTACGCCGGCTCAGCGAGCTGGACCGGCAGGCCGAGAGCCGGCCGGGCAGCGGTGTCTTCCTGGGCGTGTACGCGGTCAACCCGGTCACCGGTCGGCGGATCCCGATCTGGGCAGCCGACCACGTGCTGGCCGACCACGGCACCGGGGTGGTGATGGGCGTGCCCGGGCAGGACCAGCGGGACTGGGCCTTCGCCACCGCGTTCGGGCTGCCGATCGTGCGCACCGTCCAGCCGCCCGCGGACTTCGCCGGCGAGGCGTACCCGGGAGAGGGCCCGGCGGTGAACTCGGCGAACGACCGGCTCGACCTCGACGGCTTGGCCGTGGCCGAGGCCGGCGCGGCCGTGATCGGCTGGCTGGAGTCGACCGGCGCGGGCCGGGCGGCCGTCAGCTACCGGCTGCGGGACTGGCTGATCAGCCGGCAGCGCTACTGGGGCGCGCCCATCCCGATCGTCCACTGCCCGCGCGACGGCGAGGTGCCGGTTCCGCTCGACGAGCTGCCGGTGCGGCTGCCCGACCTGCGCGGCGACGAGATCCAGCCGGCCGGCGTCTCCCCGCTGGCCGCCGCCGACTGGGTGGCGGTGACCTGCCCACGCTGCGGCGGGCCGGCCCGGCGGGACACCGACACCATGGACACGTTCGTCGACTCGTCCTGGTACTTCCTGCGCTATCCCAGCCCGCACGAGGCCGGCCGGCCGTTCGATCCGGCCGCGGTCGACCGGTGGGGGCCGGTCGACCAGTACGTGGGCGGCAGCGACCACGCCACCGGGCACCTGCTGTACGCGCGGTTCGTCACCAAGGTGCTGCACGACCTGGGCCAGCTGCCGTTCGCCGAGCCGTTCCGCGCGCTGCTCTGCCAGGGCGAGGTGATCAACTCCGGCCGGGGGATGAGCAAGTCGCTCGGCAACGGCATCGACCTGGGCGAGCAGATCGGCGCGTACGGGGTGGACGCGGTCCGGCTCACCATGGTGTTCGCCGGGCCGCCGGAGGAGGACAAGGACTGGGCCGACCTGTCGCCCGGCGGGTCGCTGCGGTTCCTCCATCGGGCCTGGCGGCTGGCCGGGGAGGTCACCAGCGCGCCCGGCGCCGATCCCGCGGCCGGGGACGTCGAGCTGCGCCGGGTCACCCACCGGACCATCCGGGAGGCCGACCGGCTGTTGGAGCTGCGCCGGTTCAACGTGCTGGTGGCCCGGGTGATGGAGCTGGTCAACGCCGCCCGGCGGGCCGTCGACGCCGGCCCGGGGCCGGCCGACCCGGGGCCTGACGCCGGCCGGGGGCCCGACGCCGGCCGGGGGCCCGACGCCGGCCGGGGGCCCGATGCCGGCCGGGGGTCGGCCGACCCGGCCGTGCGGGAGGCGGTCGAGACCGTGGCCGTGCTGCTCAGCCTGGTGGCCCCGTACACCGCCGAGGAGATGTGGGAACGGCTGGGTCACCGCCCGACGGTGGCGCTGGCCGGCTGGCCGGCGGCCGATCCGGAGCTGGCGGCCGAGCCGGCCGTCACCGCCGTGGTCCAGGTCGACGGCCGGGTACGCGCCCGGCTGAGCGTGCCACCCGGCATCGATGAGGCCCAGCTGCGGGAGCAGGCGCTGGCCGACCCCGTGGTGGCACGCGCCGTCGGCGCCACGCCGGTGCGGGCCGTGGTGGTCCGGCCGCCCCGACTGGTGAACATCGTCCTCGGCTGACTCCGCCGTTCCCGCGATCTTGCACTTTCGGCCGCGACGAACCGGACTTTCCTCCGCGAGTCGGCGGCCCAAACTGCAAGATCGCGGGGGCGGGGCGGGG
>NZ_JBHLUE010000016.1:519576-624245 GCF_042434095.1 Plantactinospora siamensis | reverse complement strand
AGGGGAGGGTGGGGAGGGGAGGGCGGGGAGGGGGGGTGGGGGTCAGGGGGTGAGGTCGATCGTGGTGAGGCGCTGGGTGGCGCGGGAAAGGGCCACGTAGAGGGTGCGGGGGCCGGCGGGGGTGCCGTCGCGGATCTCCGCGGGCGTCACCAGCACGACGCCGTCGTACTCCATGCCCTTGGCCTGGAGCGCGTCGACCACCTGGAGCCGGGGTCCGGACAGCTCGCCGAGCCAGTCCCGGACCTCGGCGCGGCGCTGCACCGGCGTGATCACCCCGACCGTGCCCTCGACCTCGGTCAGCATCTTGGCGGCCGCCTCGGCCGTGACCGCCGGCAGCTCGTCCGGGCCGGCCGTGCGGGCCTCCGGCGGCACGCCGGTGCTGCGGACCGCCCGCGGCAGCGGCAGGTCCGGATCGATCTCCCGGATCACCGCGGCCGCGGCCGCGAAGATCTCCGCGGAGTTGCGGTAGTTGGTGGAGAGGGTGAACTCGTGCCGCCGGCGCCGGCCGAGCGCCTTGTCCCGGGCCCGGGTCAGCTCGGCCGGGTCGCCCGTCCAGGCGGTCTGGGCCGGGTCGCCCACCACGGTCCACGAGGCGAGCCGGCCGCGCCGGCCGAGCATCCGCCACTGCATCGGCGACACGTCCTGGGCCTCGTCCACCACCACGTGCGCGTACTCGCGGTAGTCCTCGTCCCGGCTGGTCGCCGCGGACCGCGCCGCGCGCTCCCGGTCGGCGTATGTGCTCACCTCGCGCACCCCGCCGGCCACCAGGAACGGATCGCGGCGCCGGCGGGCGGGCCGGGGCGGCCGGCCCATCAGCTCGTCCAACTCGTCCAGCAGCGCCACGTCCGGGATGGACGGGCCGTCCGCGGCCAGCGACCGGTACGAGGAGACCAGCAGCTCGATCTCCGCCCGGGACAGGATGCCCGCCGCGTACGACCGCAGCCGGGCCGGGTCGGCCAGCCAGGCCAGCACGTGCCGGGGGTGCAGCCGTGGCCACCAGGCCCGGATGAAGTCCCGGAAGTCGGTCCGGTCGGCCAGCTCGTCCTCGAACTCGCGCTGCTCCGGCAGGTTGCCGATGCGCAGCTCGAGGGCCTGCCGCCAGAGCGCCTCGAACAACCCGTCGATGCCAACCCGCCGGACCTCGTTGCGACGGGCGCCGCGGGGCAGCGCCCGCTCCCGGATCGCGTCCAGCTCGGTCCGGCCCAGCCGCAGCAGCTGACCTCGGTACAGCAGGCGCAGCTCGGTGGGACCGCCCGGAACGGCGTCCCGGACCGCCCGCTCCAGCAGCCGGCGCATCCGCAGCGAGCCCTTGACGGTGGCGGTGCCGGCCGGCTCGGTGCGGGTGACCGTCAGCCCGGCCACCAGCGAGCCCAGCGAGTGCAGCGTGGCGGTGTCCTCGCCCAGCGACGGCAGCACCGACGAGATGTAGTTGACGAACACCCCCGACGGCCCGACCACCAGCACGCCGCCGCCGGCGAACCGGGCCCGGTCGGAATAGAGCAGGTACGCCGCCCGGTGCAGGGCCACGGCCGTCTTGCCGGTGCCGGGGCCGCCGGAGACGATCGTGACGCCCGCGCCGGGCGAGCGGATGGCCTCGTCCTGCTCCCGCTGGATGGTGGCCACGATGTCCCGCATCCCGGTGCCGGTGACCCGGCTCAGGGTGGCCAGCAGGGCGCCGTCGCCGACCACCCGCAGGTCGTCCGGCGCGGCGTCCGGGTCCAGCAGATCGTCCTCGATCCGGGTCACCCGCTCACCGGCCGAGGAGATCATCCGGCGCCGGACCACCCCCTGCGGGTCGGCTGCGGTGGCCCGGTAGAAGGCCGCCGCGGCGGGTGCCCGCCAGTCCACCACCAGCGGCTCGGACCGCTCGCCGCGCACCCCGAGCCGCCCCACGTGCAGCATCGAGGAGTCCCGCAGGTCGAGGCGGCCGAAGACCAGCCCCTCGTGCTCGGCGTCCAGCACGTGCCGCCGCCGGGCGGCGTGGAACACCATGGCGTCCCGTTCCACCAGCGCGCCGAAGTTGCCGACCCGGGCCAGCCGGTAGCCGTCCCGCTCGGCCCGGGCCGCCGCCTGGCGCAGCTGCTCCAGCCGGGCGTACACCCGGTCCAGGTGTCGCTGCTCGACGGCGATCTCCTGGTCGAGCACGGTGCGGTCGGTCAAGGCGGGTTCTCCCACGGGCGGTCTGCGGCCGGCGATGGTGCGCCGATCGGGGGACCGATCAGGATACGTCCCCGGTCCGGGCCCGGCGTGCCCGAGGGGTCGGGCCGGAGATGCGCGCGGTGGGCGCGGCCCGCCGCCCCGACCGGCGCCGTCGACCGGCCGGCATCCGGTCCGGTACGCCGGCCAGCACGCGCCGGAGCACGCCGGACAGGGCCGCGTTGACCTCGGCGGGACGCTCCAGCATGAGCATGTGGCCGGCGCCCGGGCAGACGGTCAGCTCGGTGCCCGGGAGAGTTTGCACGATCGACTCGGCGCAGGCCGGCGGGGTCAACCGGTCCCGGTCGCCGACCAGGGCGGCCACCGGCATGGCGGGCAGGCCGGCCAGGGTGGCCAGCCGGTGCTGGGCGCCCACCGAGGGGCGGAAGCCGCCGATGGCCCGCAGCGAGGCGCGGGCCACGGCCGAGGCGGTCAGCCGGAGGTCAGCCGGTTCGCACCGGTCGCCGAACAGCAGCCAGCGCAGCGTGGGGCGGATCGCCCGCAGCAGGGCGTGCGGCGGCCGGAAGGTGCCGCACCGGGCCAGCACCCCGGCCGCGCCGGTCTCGGCCAGCCGGACCAGCCGGGTGATCCGGGGCGACAGACCGTAGACCGTGTGCGCGTGGCCCTCGGCCGTGGTGGCCACCAGGACCAGTCCGGCCACCCGCTCGGCGAACGCCGCGGGGTGCCGGTGGGCGTACTCCATCAGGGTCATCCCGCCGAGCGAGTGCCCGGCCAGCACCACCGGCCCGCCGCCGCCCACCTGGTCGAGCACCTCGGCCAGGTCGTCGCCGAGCTGCGCGAGGGTGGCCGTGCACAGTCGGGTGCAGCCGGAGCGGCCGTGCCCGCGGGCGTCGTACGCCACCACCCGCACGTCCGGGCCGAACTCGGCCACCAGCGCCGACACCTGCCGGTGCCAGATCCGCCGGTCCAGCGTCCAGCCGTGCAGCAGCACCACCGTGACGGCCGCCTCGGCCGATCCGGTCAGCTCGACGTGCAGCTGCACCCCGTCGGCGAGCGTGACCCGCCGTACCTCGGGCATCCCGCCCACGGCCCGCTCGGACATGGCCACCTCCCCAGGCGCCGGAAGGGTGCATCTACCCGCTGGCCGGCCGGGCGAACCGCGGGCGTGAGAAGATTCGCACCCCGCTTCCCGGCCGCCGGGTGGAGGCGGCAAGCTGGGCGGATGGCCTCACCGTCCGCAGATCCGACCCTCGTGCCGGGGGAGCGTCCTTCCAGTATCTCCCCCTCGTCCACCCGTACCCCCCGGGCCGCGTTGGCCGAGCTGCTGGCCGGCAACCGGCGGTTCGTCGGCGGGCAGCCGCTGCACGGGCACGACGTGGCCGCCGCGGCCGCCGCCTCGGGCGACCAGCGGCCGCACGCCGTGGTGGTGGGCTGCATCGACTCCCGCGTGCCGCTGGAGGCGGTCTTCGACCAGACCTTCGGGTCGATGTGCGTTGTCCGCTCCGGCGCGCACGTGCTGGACCAGGCGGTCCGCGGCTCGATCGACTTCGCCGTGACGGTGCTCGGGGTGCCGCTGGTGATGGTGCTCGGGCACGAGCGCTGCGGCGCCGTGGCCGCCACGGTCCGGGCGCTGCAGACCGGGGACCGGCCGGGCGGCGGCCTGGGCTACCTGGTCGACGAGATCGCGCCGGCCGTGCTGGACGTGGGCCTGGACGACCCGCGCGTGGCGTCCGCGGCGACCCGTCGGCACATCATCCGGACCGTCGCCGAGCTGGCCGCCCGGGAGCCGCTGGCCTCGGCCGTGGCCGACGGCTCGGTCGAGGTGGTGGGCGCCATCTACGACCTGGACAGCGGCCGGGTGGACCTGCTCGCCTGAGCGGCCGCGGCGCACGGACAGCGCGACGCCCCGCCGCGCGGTGCGCGGCGGGGCGCCTGGATGATGCTGGGCCGGCCGGTGGCCGGTGACTCAGGCCGGTGGCCGGGTGGCTCAGGCCTCGAAGACGCCGGCGTCGACCAGGCGCTTCTCGGTGGTGTCCCAGCCGTCCGACGGGTACGCGGCGGCCAGTCCGTTCAGCTCGGCCCGGATCTTGGCGGCGTGGCCGGCGGTGGCCAGCGTCCGGATCTCCTCGACGAAGGCCTCGGAGTCGGTGCGCAGGTGCGCGGTCTTGCCGTTGGTGAGGTTACGCACGTAGGCGTGCTTGCCGCCGTTGAGCGGGATCAGGTACTTGAACTCACCGAGCACGCTCAGGGCGCCACCCTGGCCGGCCTGGCCGGCGCGGACGGATGCGCGCGCGGTCTTCGAGGTGTTGCTCGCCACGGGGGTACTCCTTGCAAGACGAACGGGAGGACAGAAGTCCGGGGACGGGGCGGCAGTGGCCGGGTCGGTGCGTCGCACCGGCACGGGAACGCTGTCGCCGGGGTTGCCTGAGGGGATGTGCGGGCGGCACAGGCCGCCAAGTAAAACTTTACACGACCCTCTGAGCCGGCCGGACGCCGCGCGTCGACATCGCGACCGACACGAAGCGCAACCGCGCCGACCGGTCCGGGTATTCCATCCCATCCGTACGGCACGAGTTTTCCGATTCGCTGGCGCATCGTCGACAACAGCAGTCATCATGTGTCTCAGTGCCCACTCGTGATCGAGGTCGTAGGGGAAGACGCACCTCGTTCACCGGGAGGTCACCGTGCAAACGCGTGGCGTCGTATACGTCCACTCGACCCCGCTCGCCGTGTGCCCGCACGTCGAGTGGGCGATCGCGCGCGTCCTCACCGCGCCGGTCAACCTGCACTGGACCGAGCAGCCGGCCGACGTCGGCGCCCGGCGTGCCGAGTGCGGTTGGTCCGGACGCCCGGGGACCGGCGCGGAGCTGGCTGCTGCCCTCCGGCAGTGGCCCATGATTCGTTTCGAGGTGACCGAGGACCCGAGTCCGGGGGTCGACGGCGAACGGTTCATGTACGTCCCCGGGCGCGGCCTGCACCGGGCCGTCATGGGCGCGGCCGGCGACATCCAGCTCGGCGAGGACCTGCTGCGCTCGATCATGGCGGCCGCCCGGGCCCCCGAGGCGCTCGCGCACGCCCTGGACAAGGCGCTCGGCACCGCCTGGGACGCCGAGCTGGAGCCGTACCGCTACGCCGGCGACGGCGCCCCGGTAACCCTCCTCACCCAGGTCGGCTGACCCGCCCCCGGGAGTTCGCGCCGGGGCGGAAAGGTCAAGTTGCCCCGATCCGGGGGTAGCTGGTGGGATGGACGGCGTGTCGTTTCCGCAGCGCCGGCTCACCGCCGTGGCCGCCGTCACCGCCCTCGCGACCCTCGCGGTCGCCGGCTGTGACGGCAGGGCCGAGCATGCCAGCCCGACCCCGGCCGCGAGCCAGGCCGCGACGCCGAGCAGCCCCGGCGCCCCCGCTGGCGGCGGCGCCGATCCCGCCGCGCGGGCCGCGGCCCTGGTGGGTTCGCTGAGCGACGAGGACCTGGCCGGCGAGGTGCTGATGCCGTACGCGTACGGCGACTCGGCCACCAAGGTGTCGGCCGGCTCGGCCGCCGGCAACCGCAAGCTGGCCGGGGTGGACACGCCGGCCGAGATGATCGCCAAGTACCGGCTCGGCGGCCTCATCCTGGTCGGCTTCTCCGCCGACGACCCGACCGGCGCCAACCAGGCCACCACGAACGTCGACAATCCGGCCCAGGTCCGGCGCCTCACCGCCGGGTTGCAGGACGCCGCCGCGAAGCTGCCCGCCGGCAGGGCGCCGCTGCTGATCGGCACCGACCAGGAGTACGGCGTGGTGACCCGGATCAAGGACGGGGTGACCCTGCTGCCGGCCGCCATGGCCGCCGGCGCCGCGGCCGACCCGCAGCTCACCGAGCGGGCCTGGACGGCCGCCGGCGAGGAGCTCGCGGCCATGGGCCTGAACGTGGACTTCGCCCCGGACGCGGACGTGCTCCGGGCGCGTAGCTCGGTGATCGGGTCCCGGTCCTTCGGCGCCGACCCGAAGGCGACCGCCGACCAGGTCAGCGCCGCGGTCCGCGGGCTGCAGGGCGCCGGGATGGCGGCCACGCTCAAGCACTTCCCGGGACACGGCGGCACGGCCGCCGACTCGCACTCGGACCTGCCCGTGCTCAAGCAGGACCGCAAGACGCTCGACGGGGTGGACTTCGCGCCGTTCCGGGCCGGCATCGCCGCCGGCACCGACCTGGTCATGTCCGCGCACCTCGACGCCCGCGCCATCGACCCCGGCACCCCGGCCACCTTCTCCACCAAGGCGATCACCGAGGTGCTGAAGGGCCAGCTCGGCTTCGGCGGCGTGGTGGTCACCGACGGGATGAACATGGCGCCCGCCGAGCGCTGGCCGGCCGGCGAGGCGGCCGTACGGGCGCTGAAGGCCGGGAACGACCTGCTGCTCATGCCGCCGGACATCGCCGCCGCGCATGCCGGCATCCTGGCCGCGCTGCGCGACGGGAGCCTGCCGCGGGCCCGGCTGGTCGACGCGGCCACCCGGGTGCTCACGCTGCGGTTCCGGCTGGCCGGCAAGCCGGCCCCGGCCATGTCCACGCTGGCCAGCGGCGCGCACCAGGACGCGGCCCGGCGGCTCGCCACGGCCGCGGTCACCGAGCTGCGCGGCGGGTGCGGGGCGCTCGCCGGCCCGGTCACGGTCACCGCCTCGACCGGCCGGGACAGCACCCGCAAGCTGTTGGTGACCGCCCTGCGCGCCGACGGGGTCAAGGTCGTCGACAGCGGCGGCGCCGTCGTGCATCTCGTCGGGTACGGCGACGGCGCCAAGGACCTGCGCGCCGGCGCCGCCGTCACGGTGGCCATGGACACGCCGTACGTGCTGGCCGGCGCCGATTCGAAGCGCCTGATGGCCACGTACTCGTCCAGCCCGGCCGCGATGACCGGGCTGGCCGACGTGCTGGCCGGGAAGGCCCGGCCGGCGGGCCGGTCGCCGGTGCCGGTGCCCGGCCTGCCCGCCACCTCCTGCCGCTGACCGACCCGGCCCGCCGGAGCCGGCGCGCCGGTCGTCAGCGCGCGAGCAGGGACCGCAGCAGCTGGCTGATCTCCCCGGGCGCCTCCTCGGCCATGTAGTGCCCGGCCGAGGTGGTGCGGTGCTCCAGGTCCGCGGCCCAGGCCCGCCACAACCCGGCCGCGTCGTAGCCGAGCGCCGCGCCCCAGTCCTGCTGCAGGACGGTGACCGGCATGCTCAACCGGGCGCCGGCGGTCCGGTCGGCCCGGTCGTGCTCCACGTCGATCCCGGCCGACGCCCGGTAGTCGGCGACGATGGACGGCACAGCCTCCCGGGAGGCCCGCAGGTACTCCGCCCGGATCTCCGGCCCGATGGCGCCCGGATCCCGGGCCCACGCGTCGAGGAAGTGCCCGAAGAACGCGTCCGGGCTGGCCCCGATGAGCTGTTCCGGCAGGCCCGGGGGCTGCGCCATCAGGTACAGATGGAAGGCCACGGCCGCGTCCACGCCGTGCAGGATCTCCCACATGTCGAGGGTGGTCAGCACATCCAGGATCGCCAGGTGGCTGATCGCCTCGGGGTGGTCGAGACCGGCCCGCACCGCGACCAGGGCGCCGCGATCGTGCCCGCACAGCGCGAAGCGGTCATGGCCGAGCGCGCGGGCCACGGCCACCACGTCGGCCGCCATGGTGCGCTTGGCGTACGTGTCGCGGTCGCGCTCCGCCGGCTTGTCGCTGGCGCCGTAGCCGCGCAGGTCCGGGCAGATCACGGTGTACTCGCTGGCCAGGTCCGTGGCCACGTGCCGCCACATGAGATGGGTCTGCGGGAAGCCGTGCAGCAGCACGATCGGATCTCCCGAGCCGCCCACGGCGACGTTCAGCCGTACCCCGTCGGCGACGGCGATCCGCCGCTGGTCGAAACCGGGAATGGCGATGGTCATGGCGATGTCCCCTCCTGATCGAAAAGCTCGACCCCAGCGTGCCGGCCGGGAATGAGCAGCCGATGAGCGCGCTACGGTGACCTGGGCGCGAGCGCGGCCGGGAGGGCGGGGCGGTGCGGGTCGGTTTCGGTGTCCTCGGGCCGGTGACGGCCTGGGACGATCGCGGCGTGCCGGTCGAGCTCAGGGGGCCGCGGCACCGGGCCGTGCTGGCCCGCCTGATCGTGGCCCGGGGCCGGGTGGTGCCGGTCGACCGCCTCGTCGAGGACCTGTGGACGGACCCGCCGCCCGGGGCGGTGAGCGCCGTCCGCACGTTCGTGGCCGCGCTGCGCCGCGCCGTCGAGCCGGGGCGCGCGCCGCGGCAGCCGGCCCGGCTGCTGGTCACCGAGGGACCCGGGTACGCCCTGCGGGCCGCCCCGGACACGGTGGACGCCTGGCGATTCTCCGACGCCGTGGCGGCGGCGTCGGCGGCCTCAACCGCCGCTGCCGCCTCAGCGGCCTCGGCAGTCTCGATCGACTCGGCAGTCTCGATCGGCCCGCCGGCTTCGGCCAGCGGCCTGACCGCCCCGGAGGGCTCACCGGCCGCGCTGCTGGCCGGGTTGGACCGGGCGCTGGGCTGGTGGCGCGGACCCGCTTACGCGGGGCTGGACGAGGCGCCGTGGGCGCTCGCCGAACGCTCGCGGCTCGACGAGCTCCGGCTTCGCGCGGTGGAGCTGCGGGCCGAGGCGCTGCTGGCGCTCGGCCGGCCGGCCGAGGTCGTACCCGAGCTGGACGCCCAGGTGGCCGACCGACCGTGGCGGGAGGAGTCCTGGCGGCTGCTCGCCCTCGCCCTGTACCGGGCCGACCGGCAGGGGGACGCGCTGGCGGTGCTGCGTCGGGCCGGGGACCTGCTCCGGGACCAGCTCGGGATCGACCCTGGCCCGCGGCTGCGCCGGCTGGAGACCGACATCCTCCGGCAGTCCGCCGCGTTGCTGCCGCAGGCCGCGCCGGCCGCCGACCGGCTCTGGGCGCGGGCCGCCGCCGCGTACGACAGCACGGTGGCCGCCGGCACGCCGGCCCGGCTCGACTCCACGGTCGGCCTGCTGCGCAGCCTCGCGGTGACCGGGGGAACCGGGTTGGCGGCCGCCCGGGAGCAGCGGTTCGCGGCCATCGCGGCGGCCGAGCGGCGGGGTGATCCGGAGATCACGGCGCGGGTGATCGGTGGGTACGACGTACCGGCGATCTGGTCCCGGTCGGACGACCCGGCGCTGGCGGCGCGGATCGTGGCCGCGGCCGAGCGGGCCCTCGCGGCCCTGCCGCCCGGCTCGCCGGAGGCCACCCGGGTCCGCCTGCTGGCGACCGTGGCGGTGGAGTCGCGCGGCGCCTCGGCGACGCGCGGCCCGGCGGCGGCCCGGGAGGCGGAGCGGATCGCCCGCCGGCTGGGCGACCCGGCGCTGCTGGCCTTCGCCCTGAACGGCGTGTTCCTGCAGACGTTCCACCGCGCCGGGCTCGCGCCGGACCGGGACCGGATCGGCGTGGAACTCGTCGCGCTCGGCGCCCGGCACGGCCTGGTCAACTTCGAGATCCTCGGCCACCTGGTCCGGCTGCAGGCCCGGGCGGCGCTCGGCGACGTGGCCGGCGCGGACGGCGCCGCCGCGGCCGCGGACCGGCTCGCCGAGCGGCACGACCGACCGCTGGTCCGGGTGTTCACCCGGTGGTACCGGGCCCTCCGCCTGGCGCTGACCGGCGCCGCCGAGGCGGCGGTGGAGAGCGCGTACCGGGACGCCGCGGGCCTGCTCCCCGGGGCCGGCATGCCCGGGGTGGAACGCGGGCTGCTGCCGCTGGCGCTGCTCTGCCTGCGGGTGTGGCACGACCGGCCGGCCGACTTCGCCGAGGACACCGACTGGGGCCCGTACGCGCCGTGGGCCCGGCCGCTCGTGCTGGTGGCGGCCGGCCGCCGGGACGCCGCCGCGGCGGCGCTGCGCCGCACCCCGGAACCCCCTCCCGACCTGCTGTTCGAGGCGCTGTGGTCCCTCACCGGTCGGGCCGCCGAGCAGCTCGGCGACCGGACGCTGATCGCGCGCGCCCGGCACGCCCTCGCGCCGGCGGCGGCCGAGCACGCCGGGGCCGGCAGCGGAATGCTCACGGCCGGTCCGGTGGCCGGGCACCTCGCCCGGCTCGACGCGGCCCTGCGGCACACCCCGTGACGGCTCCTCGGGGCAGCCGCCCGGGGGGCGGCGGCCGGGTCATCGGGATGTACGTCACCGGGGGTAGCGCCGCCTTCGACTGGTTCGACTACCAACCCGCCGGTTGACCCGCGCGTCGTGGCCGGCCGGCCGGAAGGTCAGCGCCACCAGGAACGCCAGCGCGGCGATCAGCACCGAGACGCTGAACGCCGACGTCATCGCGTGCACCAGCGCCTGCCGTTCGCCATTCGGGCCGGGGTGCGACCCAGCCGCTCCGCGCACCGCCGCGCCGAACACCGTGACCAGGATGGACAGTCCCAGCGTGGCGCCGGTCTGCTGCATGGTCTGCAGCACCCCGCCGGCCGCGCCGGTGTCCCGGGGCGGCACGGCGGCCATGATGACCGGGGTCAGCGGCACGAACGCGAGCCCGCCACCGAGCCCCATGAGCAGCATCGGCCCGAGCAGGCCGGTGAGATACCCGCTGCCGACGTGCAGTTGGGTCAGCCAGCCGACGCCGCCGACCATCAGGGCCGTACCGGTCAGGGCGAGCGGCTTCGGCCCGAGCCGCGGCAGCAGCCGGGGCACCAGCCGGGTCATCGCGAACATGCCGGCGGCCAGCGGTAGGAACGCGAGCCCGGTGGTCAGCGCGGTGTAGCCGCGCACCTGCTGGAGGAACTGGGTGAGGAAGAAGAACATCGACATCATCGCGGCCGGGCCGAGAAGGAAGTTGAGGAAGCCGGCCGCCCGGTCGCGGTCGGCGAACAGCCGCAGCGGGAGCAGCGGCTGCCGGGTCCGCGACTCGATGAACACGAAGGCCGCCAGCAGGACGAGGCCGGCCCCGAGGGCGAGCTGGGCCGTCGGGTTGGACCAGCCTTCGCCCGCGGCCGTGATGAAGGAGTAGACCAGCGCGGCCACGCCGGCGCTGGCGGTGACCGCGCCGGGCAGGTCGAGCCGGCCGGGGTGCCGCGCCGGCTCCCGGACGAACCGGGGGGCCAGCAGGACGGCCGCGACCCCGAACGGCACGTTGATGAACAGCACCCAGCGCCAGGAGGCGAGCTCGGTGAGCAGGCCGCCGACGATCAGCCCGATCGCGAAGCCGGCGCTGGCCACCCCGGAGAGCAGGGCCAGCGCGCGCAGCCGCTCCCGCGCCTCGGTGAAGGTCGTGGTGATCAGCGCGATGGTGTTCGGCCCGGCCGCGGCGGCGCCCACGCCCTGCAGCACGCGGGCGGCCAGCAGCCAGCCGGGCGACGTGGCGAAGCCGCCGGCCAGGGAGGCGAGGGTGAACAACGCGATCCCGGCCACGAACATCCGGCGGCGGCCGAGCAGGTCGCCGGCCCGGCCGCCGAGCATGAGCAGCCCGCCGAACGCGAGGGTGTAGGAGTTCAGCACCCACGCCAGGCCGGTGGGAGAGAACCGCAGGTCGTCGGCGACGCGCGGGAGCGCCACGTTCATCACGGTGGCGTCGAGGATGAGCATGAGCTGGCAGGTCACGATGATGGCCAGCGCGAGCCGGTGCCGGGTGGCGGCCGGCTCGGGCGCGGCCAGGGTACGGGCGGAGAGCAGAGTCTGTTCCGACAAGGGATACTCCGGAGAATCGAGAACAGGAAGCGGAGATAGTCTCCGCTTATAGCCGTCGCTAGCATATGGAGATGCTCTCCGGTTTGGCAAGACTATCCGGAGGGAATCTCCGGATCAATGGAGGTGTGCCGTGTCCCAGCCCGAACGCCCGATGCGCGCGGATGCCCGCCGCAACTACGAGCGGCTGATCGCGGTCGCCCGGGAGGCGTTCACCGAGCACGGTGCCGAGGCACGCCTGGATGACATCGCCCGCCGGGCGGGGGTCGGTCCCGGCACCCTCTACCGGCACTTCCCCAGCCGGGACGACCTGCTGGCGGCCGTCTACCGCGACGACGTGGAGGCGCTGCGGGCACAGGCCGAGGAGCTGGCCGGCCGGCTGCCGCCCGCCGACGCCCTCGCGGCCTGGCTGCGACTGCAACTGGACTACCTGAAGGTCAAGCGGGGGCTGTGGACGGCCCTGAAGGCGATGCTCGCGGCCGACTCCGAGACGCTCGCCCGGTGCAAGGACACCATGCGGTCCGCGCTGGGTGGCCTGCTCGACCGCGCCCAGGCCGCCGGCGTCGTCCGGCCGGACGTGGACGCCCCGACCGTGCTCCGGCTCGTGCACGGGGTCGGCCTGGCCAGCGAGTCCGCGCCCGAGGAGGCCGACCGGCTGCTCGGCATCATGCTCGACGGCCTGCGGCCGCCGCCGTCATCGGCGCCGGCCGCCACGTCCGCGCGTACCTGACCCCGGCCGCGCCGTCACCGGTACGCGGGCACGCCCAGCAGCTCGTCCACCGTGACGAACCGGAACCCGCGGGCCGACAGCGCCTCGACCGTGCGCCGGACCGCCGCCACCGTCTGTCCCCGGTCGCCGCCCCGGGCGTCGAACCCGTCATGGAAGATCAGGATGGTGCCCGGGCCGGTCTTCGCCACCGCCGCGCGGGCGATCGCCGCCGCGCTGATCTGCAGCACCTCGAGCGGGTGGCAGAACACCCCGGACACCGGCCGCAGTCCCGCGGCCCGCAGCGTCCTCAGCAGCGCCGGGTGCCGCCACAGCCAGGGGGAGCGGGCCAGCGCGGGGGTACGGCCGGCGTGGCGTACGAGGATCTCCTGCGTCCGCCGCACCTCCTCGGCGTACCGGCCCGGCCGCAGGTACGTGCCGAACCGGTGGGTCAGCGAATGGTTGCCCACCACGTGCCCGGCGGCCACCATCCGGGCCGTCGTGTCCGGGAACCGCTCCACGCACCGGCCGACCTGGAAGAAGGTGGCCCGGATCCGCCGGCTGTCCAGGTAGTCCAGGAGCTGCGAGGTGTACGGCTCGTTGGGCCCGTCGTCGAAGGTCAGCGCCACCACCGGCTCGGCCGTGCGGACCCGGTGCGGGTACGCCCCGAACAGCTGGCAGCCCGGGGCCATGAACAGCGCGTAGCCGGCGGCCAGCCCGGCCACCCCGGCCGCCCCGCAGGCGGCCGCGCCGAGCCGGCTCACCGGTGGCCGGCCGGGTGTGCGGCGTCGACGACGAGCCGCGCGATCGAGTGGTACGTGTGCGACATCCCGTCCCCGGCCAGCGCCGTGGGCATCAGCAGCACCGCCCCGGCCACGGCCCCCGCCAGCGTGGCGCCGACCGCCCCCGCCACCCGCCGCCGGCCGGCGGGTCGGCGGCCGGCCGGTGCGGTTCCGCCGGTCCGGGGCGTGGGCGCGGCGCCGAGGACGTCCGCGGTTTCGCCGGTCCGGGGCGTGGGCGCGGCGCCGAGGACGTCCGCGGTTTCGCCGGTCCGGGGCGTGGGCGCGGCGCCGAGGACGCCGGCGGTTCCGCCGGTCCGGAAGGCGGGCGCGGCGCCGAGGACGCGGCGGCCGAACAGCCGGTTCAGCAGGTACGCGGCCAGATAGTGCACGAGCAGCGAGACGAACACGCTGTAGAGCAGGCCGCGGGCCAGCCGCCGGCCCGAGCTGTGGCTGGGGTTCCCGGGATCGAACGCCACCCGTCCGCGGCGGCGGAGCCGGCGCAGCAGGTCCAGCTCGTCTCCGCCCTGGGTGAGCCGCGTGTCGTAGCCCGGGAAGTGCTCGCGGCGCACGGCGATGTTGGTGGCCGTCGCGTACAGCACGCGGCCGGTCAGCCGGTAGATCAACCCGACGAGCCCGAACAGCACTCGCGCGTAGCCCCGACCCCAGGCCGGACCGTCGGCGTACCGGCAGGGGCCCACCACCGCCACCACCCGGTCGTCCGCGGCGAAGGCGCGGTCGATCCGGTTCAGCCAGTCCGGCCCGTACCGGGTGTCGGCGTCGGCCGAGACGATGATGTCGCCGCGGGCGACCAGCGCGCCCCGCTGCCGGGCCGCGCACACCCCCGGCTCGGGCTCGCTCACCACCGTCGCCCCGCGGTCCCGGGCGATCGCCGCGGTGGCGTCCGTACAGTTGTTGTCCACCACGATGATCTCGTGCCCGCCGGCGAACCGCTGCGCCCGCAACGAATCGATGGTGGCCGCGATGTAGCCGGCCTCGTTGAAACACGGTACGACCACACTGAACCGTGGGACCACGTCCGCACTCTCCTCCATGCCGCGGGCGCCGGCGAGCCGGACCGCCGCCCGGGAGACCGGGTGGGCGCTCCGCTCGACGCGGATGACGCCTGCGAGCATGCTGACGGAGAGTGCTGAGTTTCAATCGGGGCCGCACCTGATCCCGCCCGCCGGCCGGCCGGGGGCAAAACGCGGGAAAGCGCGGCGCGACCGCCGCGCGGCGCCGGTCAAAGCGGACATGCCGGGCCCGTAGCCGGCGGCCGTGGCCGGAACATCGCCGCCGGATCCGGGGTACGGCGGGCCGCCCCTACGGGACCGGGTGGCCGGGCATCCGGACCTCCCCGGACGGGGCTCGGGTCACACCCGCCGGCGGACCCAGCCGATGATGCCGGTCACGACGAACAGGATGGCGCCGATCACGAAGAGCCAGAACAGGCCGTGGACCACCAGCCCGACCACCGCCAGCACCAGCCACACCACCAGAAGGGCAACGATCAGTGCGATCATGGGCGCCGCGTACCCCCTCCTGACCTGGACAAACGCCGGGCCCGGCGCGGCCAGGCCCGGTGACCATGATCGTTGGCCAGTTTCGGTGCTGACGCGCCGCATGGGCGCACCGAAATTGTGCAACGATCATGAATCGCTTCGTCCACAGGCGAGAGTTGTCCACAGGATCCGGTTTGGTTCGGTTGCCGGGCCGGCCGCGGGGCAGCCACGGTACGTGGGTGGATGCGGAGCTTGCGGCACTTGTCGACCTTGGCGGCGGGGTGCTCACCCGAGACGCCGCGCTTGAGGTCGTGCGGCCATGGGCGCTGCGTCGGGCGCTCCGAGACGGCGAGCTGCGGCGAGTGCTGCCCGGTGTGTACGTAGGTTGGCGACTCGTGGATGCCTCGCCGCCAGCGCGGTCGTCCGCGGCTGGTTCTCCGGTTGCCGCAGCACCTCTCACCAGGCTTGACCGTGGGGTGGCGCAGCGAGCCGCGGTGGCGTACGCGGCGGGGCGGGCCGCGTTGAGCAGCGTCACCGCGCTGGACGTGCACGGCGTGCTCCAGCAGCTGCCCGGAGAGCCGGTGCATGTGGACGTGCCGGCGGAGACGAGACTTCATGCCGGCCCCGGGTTGGTTGTGCATCGGCGTCAGGAACTGATCCTGATTCCGCCGCGCGTGGTGGTGCGCCGGACCATGCCGGTCATCCGGTTGGAGGACTCGCTGGTCGACGCCTGGCCGGTGTTGCCGCCGGACGACCGGGCCGGTCCGGTGATCCGGGCGGTCAACGACCGGCTCACCACCGTGGGACGCCTCGAACGGGCACTGTCCGGTGCGCCGAGGCTGCCCGGCCGGGCGCAGTTGCGTGGACTGCTTGCCAGGCTCGCGGCCGGCTGTCGTAGTCCCCTGGAGATCTGGGGACACGATCACGTCTTCGTCGGGCCCGGCATGCCGGCGTTCGCCCGTCAGGTGCCGATCTGGCTGGGCTCCCGGACGGTCTACCTCGACCTGTATGCGGAGCGGGAGCGCGTCAACATCGAGCTTGACGGCGCCATGGCACACGGCGATCCGCGCCAGCGCGAGCGTGACCTGCGCCGGGACGCGCAGCTGGCCACGCTGGGCATCCTGACCGTCCGCTTCAGCGGGCGCCGGTTGATCCACGAACCCGGCCAGGTGCGCCGGGAAACCCTCGCCATCCTGGCCAGCCGCCGCTGAGCCGACCCAGTGCTGCGCGAGCCGGTCGCGCCGATCCTCCCGGAGCGCCTTGATCGCCATGATCGTTGGCAGATTCCGGAGCACCAACGCGGCGTGTCTACCCCGAAATCCTGCGACGATCATGAGGGCGAACGGCCGGGCCCCCGCTGTCCGCAGCGGGGGCCCGGCCGATCCTTACCGCTACAGCGGGATGTTGCCGTGCGCGCCGCGGGCGGCGGGGGCCGCCGCGAGGGTCTCGGCGAGCCGCCGCCGGGTCTCGGCCGGCTTGATGACCTCGTCGACCACGCCGATCTCCAGCGCCCGGTTGACCCCGCCGGCCACCCGGGTGTGCTCCTCGATCAGCTCGGCCCGCAGCGCCTCGCGCTGGTCGGGCGGCGCGGCGGCCAGCTTCTTGCGGTAGAGCACGTTCACCGCGGCGCTGGGGCCCATCACCGCGAGTTCCGCGTTCGGCCAGGCGAACACCGCCGTGGCGCCGAGCGAGCGGGAGTTCATCGCGATGTACGCGCCGCCGTACGCCTTGCGGGTCACCAGCGTCACCCGCGGCACGACGGCCTCGGCGAACGCGTGCAGCAGCTTGGCGCCGCGCCGGACGACGCCGTCCCACTCCTGGCCGAGCCCCGGCAGGTAACCCGGGACGTCCACGAGCACGATCAGCGGTACGCCGAGCGAGTCGCACATCCGCACGAACCGGGCCGCCTTCTCGGCGCTGGCCGCGTCGAGGCAGCCGCCGAGCCGCAGCGGGTTGTTCGCGATCACCCCGACGGTACGGCCGGCGAACCGGCCCAGCGTGGTGACGATGTTGGGCGCCCACTTGGCGTGCAGCTCCACGCCCGGCTCGTCGAGCAGGGCCTTGACCACCGGCTTCACGTCGTACGCCCGGTTGGTCTCGGCCGGCATGAGCGCGGCCAGGTCGTGCCCCTCGGCGCCGCCGGACACGTCCGCCGGGGTGAACCGGCCCTGGTGCCCGAGCAGGCTGGCCAGGGCGCGGGCCTGGGCCAGCGCGGACTCGTCGTCCTTGGTGGTGATGTGCACGACGCCGGATCGCCGGCCGTGCGGCTCGGGGCCGCCCAGCCGCTCCATGTCGACCTGCTCGCCGGTGACGCTGCGCACCACCTCGGGACCGGTGACGAAGATCCGGCCGGCGCCCGCCATGATGACGATGTCGGTGAGCGCCGGGCCGTACGCGGCGCCGCCGGCGGCCGGGCCGAGCACCACCGACAGCTGCGGCACCCGGCCGGAGGCCCGCACCATGGCGGCGAAGACCTGGCCGACGCCGTCGAGCGCCACCACGCCCTCGGGAATCCGGGCGCCGCCGCAGTGCCAGAGACCGATCACCGGCACCCGCTCCTGCACCGCGGTGTCGATCGCGTCGACGATGTGCCGGCAGCCGTCGATGCCCATGGCGCCACCCATCTTGGTGGCGTCCGAGCAGAAGGCGATCACGGGCGTGCCGTCGATCTCGCCGCGCGCCCAGAGCATCCCGGAGGTGTCCCGGGACATGGCCAGGCGGAGGGTGCCGGCGTCGAACAGGGACCGGAGCCGGACCTCCGGGTCGCGGTAGTCGATTTCGGCGGACTCGGTGCCGACGGATGTGGTGCTCACGGATGCCTCCAGGGCAGGGTCGGGTCTCACGCCCGGGTGAAGACGAGAGCGACGTTGTGCCCGCCGAAGCCGAACGCGTTGTTGAGCGCGGCGGGGATGTCGAGGTGCCGGGCCTTGTGGGCGGCCACCTCCAGGTCGAGGCCGTCGTCCGGGTCGTCCAGGTTGATCGTGGGCGGCACGATGCCGTCCCGGATGGCCAGGATGGTGGCGATCGACTCCAGAGCGCCGGCCGCGCCCAGCAGGTGACCGGACATCGACTTGGTGGCCGACAGCACCGGGTGCTCGCCCACGGCGGCCTTCAGCGCGCCGATCTCCAGCATGTCGCCCACCGGGGTGGAGGTGGCGTGCGCGTTGACGTGCCGGATGTCCTCGGCCGCCACGCCGGAGTCGGCGAGCGCGCCCCGGATGGCCCGGATCGCGCCCTCACCCTGGGCGTGCGGCTGCACGATGTCGTACGCGTCGGAGCTGATCCCGGCGCCGGCGAGCCGGGCGTACACCCGGGCGCCGCGCGCGGCGGCGTGCTCGGCCGACTCCAGGATGAGCACCCCGGCGCCCTCGCCGAGGACGAACCCGTCGCGGCCCTTGTCCCATGGCCGGGAGGCCCGCTCCGGCTCGTCGTTGCGGGTCGACATGGCCCGCATCGAGGCGAAGCCGGCGATCGGCAGCGGGTGGATGACCGCCTCGGTGCCGCCGGCCACCACCACGTCGGCGCGGCCGGAGCGGATGATGTCCAGCCCGAGCGCGAGCGCCTCCGCACCGGTCGCGCAGGCGCTGGCCATCGCGTGCACCCCGGCCTTCGCCCCGACCTCCAGGCCGACCCAGGCGGCCGGGCCGTTGGGCATGAGCATCGGCACGGTGTGCGGGGACACCCGGCGCGGCCCGGATGCCTCCAGGATGTCGTCCTGGGCGAGCAGGGTGGTGGCGCCGCCGATGCCGGAGCCGAGGCTCACGGCCAGCCGCTCCGGCTCCAGGCCGGTGTCGGCGAGCTTGGCGTCCGCCCACGCCTCCTGGGTGGCGATGATGGCGATGGCCTCGGACCGGTCCAGCCGGCGCAGCCGTACCCGGTCGAGGACCTCGACGGGTTCGACGGCGAGCTGGGCGGCAATCCGGACCGGCAGTTGGCCGGCCCACTCCTGGGTGAGCGGACTCACCCCGGAGCGGCCGGCGAGCATGGCGTCCCAGGTCGACGCGACGTCCCCGCCGAGCGGGGTCGTCGCGCCGAGCCCGGTGATGACGACGTCGGGTCGACTCATCTCAGGACTGCGCCTCGATGTAGCTGACGGCGTCACCCACGGTCTTGAGGTTCTGCACCTCGTTGTCCGGGATCTTCACGCCGAACTTCTCCTCGGCCGCGACCACGACCTCCACCATGGAGAGCGAGTCGACGTCCAGGTCGTCGGTGAAGGACTTGTCAACGGCCACGTCGTCCGGGTTCACCCCGGCGACCTCTTCGAGGATCTCGGCGAGGCCGGCGGTGATCTCGTCACGGGTCATTGTTGTTGGCTTCCTCTCCATGGATGAGCGGCGGGGACCGGTACCCGGCGGGTCGGCCCCGGGTGGTCACGGCGGTGCGCCGGGACCGGGTGGTCGTGGCGGTCGGCCGCGACCGGGGTGGCCGCGGCGCGCGCCGCGGCCGGGCCGGCGGTGGGCACCGCCGGCCGGTGGGACATCACGGGCAGCGCACGACCTGCCCGGCGTACGTGAGGCCGCCGCCGAAGCCGAACAGCAGCACCGGCGCCCCGGAAGGCACCTCGCGGCGTTCGATCAGCTTCGACAGGGCCAGCGGCGTGCTGGCCGCCGAGGTGTTGCCGGATTCGACGATGTCCTTCGCGATGATCGCGTTGGGCAGGTTGAGCCGCTTCGCGATGCCGTCGATGATCCGGGCGTTGGCCTGGTGCGGGACGAACGCCGCGATCTCCTCCGGGGCCACGCCGGCGCGCTCGCAGGCCTGCAGCGCCAGCGGGGCGAGCGCGGTGGTGGCCCAGCGGAACACCGACTGGCCCTCCTGCTGCACGTACCCGTGCCGGCCCTCGATCCGGACGGCCTCGCTGCGCTCCGGCACCGAGCCCCAGAGCACCGGGCCCACGCCGCTCGGCTCGCCCTCGGCGGTGGCCGTCACCACGGCCGCGCCGGCGCCGTCGCCGAACAGGATGCAGGTCGACCGGTCGGTCCAGTCGGTGAAGTCGGAGAGCTTCTCGGCCCCGATCACGATGGCGTTCCGGGCCGCGCCCGCGCTCAGCGCGTGATCCACGGTGCCGAGCGCGTACGAGAACCCGGAGCAGGCCGTGTTGATGTCGTACGCCCCCGGGGCGGTGATGCCCAACTTCGCCGCGACCCGGCAGGCCACGTTGGGGCTGCGGTCCACGGAGGTGCAGGTGGCCACGACGACCAGGTCGATGTCGGCGGGGGTGAGGCCCGAGTTGGCCAGCGCCTTGCCGGCCGCCGCGGTGGCCATGTCGGCCACCGTCTCGGTGTCGGCCACCCGGCGGGTGACGATGCCGACCCGGTCCCGGATCCACTCGTCGTTGGTGTCCACCATCCGGGCGAGGTCGTCGTTGGTGATCAGGCGAGCGGGCTGGTAGTGCCCCATGGCGAGGAGGCGGGAACCCATCAGCGGTGCCATCCCTTCGTTCGCGGCCGCGGAGCCGGCCGCGCCGCCGCTCCAGGTCGGGTGGTCGTACCGGTCGTCACAGCTGCCCGCCGATCCGGGCCAGCGGCTGGCCCGGGGCGACCGGGTCGTCGGAGTGGGCGAGCCACTCGGTGAGCAGGCCGTTCCCGTGCGCCTTGACCTCCACCGGGCCCTGCCGGGTGACCACGTGCCCGATCACCTGCCCGGTGCGTACCTCGGTGCCCTCCGGCAGGTCGGCCGGCGTGAAGGTGCCGGCCGTTCCGGCCACCACCACCCGGAACGAGATGGCCGGTTCGTGCCCGGCCGTCGAGCCGTGCCGGGCGATCAGATCCCGCGCCGCCGGCAGGTCGTCCGGGGTGTTCAGGGTGACGATCTCGGGCGCGCCGTCGCCCTTCAGCTCCCGCTTCACCAGCCCGGCCAGGGTGCCGGCCGGCGGCAGCTCCAGCACGCCGGTCACGCCCAGGTCGGCCATCGTCCGCATGCACAGGTCCCAGCGGACCGGCGCGGTGACCTGGCGGACCAGCCGCTGCAGCATCTCCCGGCCGTTGTTCACGGCCGAGCCGTCGAGGTTGGACAGCAGGATCCGGGCCGGGTCGGCCGGGGTGATCCCGGCGGCCATGCCGGCCAGGGCCTCCTCGGCCGGCGCCATGTAGCGGGTGTGGAACGCGCCGGCCACCTGCAGGGCGATGACCCGGGCCCGGGCCGGCGGCTCGGCCGCGAGCTTGGCCAGGTTGTCGACGGCGCCGGCGGCGACCAGCTGGCCCGCGCCGTTGCGGTTGGCCGGGTAGAGCCCGTGCCGGTCCACCGCCGCGAGGACCTCCTCGGGATCGCCGCCGAGCACCGCCGACATGCCGGTGGGCTCCAGGGCGCAGGCCGCGGCCATCTCCCGGCCGCGCACTCCGGCCAGCGTGACGGCGGACTCCGGGGTGAGCACCCCGGCCAGCGCCGCGGCGCCGAGCTCGCCGACGCTGTGCCCGGCGGTGAGCGTCACGTCGTACACCGGCAGGTGCTCGGCCGCGAGCAGGGCCGCGGCCACCAGCAGCGGCTGGGTCCGGGCGGTGTCCCGGATCTCCTCGGCGCCGGCCTCGGTGCCGAGGTACGCCAGGTCGACGCCGGCCAGCGCCGACCACCAGCGCAGTCGGGCGGCCGCGCCGGGGAGGTCGAGCCACGGGGTGAGGAAGCCGGGCTTCTGTGAGCCCTGACCGGGGGAGAGTACGGCAAGCACGACTATGACTCTGCGGGATACTCGACGGTCACATGGTTGCCGGCAGTCACCAAACCCTCCTAGAACCTTTGTGAGGATCCTACAAAGATAGGTGAAGATCATGCGGGTTCTGCGGCTCACCGTCCCCTATCAACGGCTACGTCTGATTCGGGGCGGCTGGGGCCGCCGGGTCGAGCCGGCCCACCGTCAGCGCGATCCGCAACGCGTACGCGTCCCGCGGTGACAGCGGCGAGTAGCCGGTGACCTCGGCGATCCGCCGCAACCGGTAGCGGACCGTGTTGGGGTGCACGTACAGCATCCGCGCCGCGCTCTCCAGCACCCCGCCGCTGGCGAAGTAGGCGTCCAACGTCTCCAGCAGCTCGCCGCCGGCGCGTACCAGGGCGGCGAACTCCTGCCGCAACCCCCGGCGGGCCTCGGCGTCGCCGGCCAGGGCCCGCTCGGGCAGCAGGTCGGCCGCGGTCACCGGCCGCGGCGCGGAGGGCCAGGCGGGGGCGGCGCGAAAGCCGGCCACGGCCGCCCGGGCCGACTCGGTGGCCTCGTCCAGGCTCGGCACGGCCGGCCCCACCACCACCGGCCCGTCGCCGAACGCGGCCAGCAGCCGCCCGGTGGCGGCGATCGGGTCGGGCGCGCCGCCGATGACCACCACCAGCCGGTCCCCGTGCACCCCGCCGATGAGCTCGACCCCGAGCCGGCGGGCGGCCCGGTAGAGCGTGAGCAGGATGGCCGTCACCTCGCCGCCGGGGGACCGGCCCACCGCCACGGCGACCGGCTGGGCGTCCGCCCAGCCCAGCGCCGCGGCCCGGCTGGCCAGCACGTCCCGCGAGTCGCCGCGGAGCAGCGCGTCGACCAGCAGCGCCTGCAGGCGGGTGTCCCAGGCCCCGCGGGTCTCGGCCGCGCGGGCGTACACCCGGGCGGCCGAGAAGGCGATCTCCCGAGAGAACCGCAGGACCGCCTCGGCCAGCGGACCCTGCTCGCCCTCCGCGGCCAGGACCGGCACCTGCTCCTCGACCACGTCGATCGTCACCTTGATCAACGCCACGGTCTGCTGCAGGCTGATCGTCCGGGCCAGGGTCCGCGGCGCGGCCGCGAACACCTCGTCGGAGACCTCCTGCGGGCTGTCGGCCGCGCCGCCGCCGTTGCCGAGCCACTCCACCAGGGACCGCACGCCGGCCTGGGCCACCAGCATCACCCAGGACCGCTGCTCGGCGGGCAGCCCGCGGAACCAGGGCAGCGTCTCCTCCATCCGGGCCACGCTGGCGGTCGCCAGCGACCCGGCGGCACGCTCGATCCGGCGCCGGGTGGCGGCCAGGCCACCGCCGGCGCCCGCGGCGCGCGGCGGCTCGGCCGCGGGATCCGCGCTGGTGGCGTCGTCGGTGGGCACACGACCAGCCTGTCACGCACCCCGGCCGGTACGCCCGGCACCCTCGCCGCCGGACAGGTCGGCCTCCTGGGCGAGGATCGCGGCCTGGACCCGGCTGCGCAGGCCCAGCTTGGCCAGGATCCGGCTCACGTGCGTCTTGGTGGTGCTCTCCGCCATGGCCAACCGGTCCGCGATCTGCTGGTTGGACAGCCCCAGCCCGATGCAGACCAGCACCTCCCGCTCCCGCGGGGTCAGCGTCGGCAGCGCGGCCCGGGCGTCGGCCGAGGCGCCCGGGGCGGTGGCCGCGAAGGCCCGGATCAGCCGCCGGGTGACCCCGGGCGCCACGATGCCGTCGCCGCGGGCCACCGTGCGGACCGCCGCCACCAGCCCCGCGGCGTCGGTGTCCTTGAGCAGGAACCCGGCCGCGCCGGCGCGCAGCGCGCCGAAGACGTACTCGTCGAGGTCGAAGGTGGTCAGCACCAGGACGTCGGCGAGGCCGTCGGCCACGATCCGCCGGGTCGCCGAGATGCCGTCCAGGCGCGGCATCCGTACGTCCAGCACGGCCACCGCCGGGCGGAGGGCGCGGCAGAGCGCCACCGCCGCCTCGCCGTCGCCGGCCTGCCCGACCACCTCGATGTCCGGCGCGCCGCCGAGGATCAGCGCCAGCCCGGCCAGCACGGCCGGCTGGTCGTCGGCCAGCACCACCCGGACGCTCATCGGACCCGGCCGGTGGGCAGTTCGGCCGCCACCCGCCAGCGGTCGCCGTCGGGGCCCGCCGTGAACCATCCGTCGACCAGCGCCGCGCGTTCCCGCATGCCGATCAGGCCGGCGCCGGCGCCCGGAACGCCGTCCCCACCGGCGGCGCCCGGGATCGGGTTCAGCACGCTCAACGCCACCGCGTCGGCCCGGTAGTCGACGGCCAGGTCGACCGGTCCCTGGCCGTGCTTGAGCGCGTTGGTGAGGGACTCCTGCAGGATCCGGTAGGCGGCCAGGTCCACGCCGACCGGCAGCTCACGGGGCGTTCCCGTGGTCCGGGCCGTCACCGCCAGCCCGGCCGAGCGTGACCGGTCCAGCAGCCGGTCCAGGTCGGCCAGGCCGACCCGGATGGCCGGCTCGGCCGGCTCGCTCGGGGCCGGGCCGGCGGCCGGCTCGCTCGGGACCGGGCCGGCGGCCGGCTCGCGCAGCAGCCCGATCATCTGGCGCAGCTCGCCCAGCCCCTGCACGCTGTTCTCCCGGATGACGCGCAGCGCCTGCCGCACCTGCTCCGCGTCGAGGCCGGAGACGGACAGCGCGGCCGTGGCGTGGATGGCCACCGCGCTCAGGTGGTTGGCCACCACGTCGTGCAGTTCCCGGGCCATCCGGTGCCGTTCGGCGAGCACCGCCTGCCGCCGGCCCAGCTCCGCCAGCCGGGCCGTCTGCTCGGCCTGCGCCCGCGCGGTGGCGGCCTGGTCGCGGTACTGCCGCACGCTGATCCCGGTCAGCACCGGCAGCAGCGTCACCAGCACCACGACGACCCCCACCGACACGCCGTACCAGGCGCGGGCGGCCAGCACCCCGGCCAGCGCGCCGAGCACCGCGAGCGCCACGCTGGACCGCAGCAACCACCGCCAGGTCCGCGCCGACCCGTACACGCAGGCGTCGTAGAGCACCTGGGTGTAGACCAGCAGCGTGCCCAGCGAGCCGCCGATGGCCAGATCGGCCAGCACCCCGGCGGTGCCGAGGGCCAGGCTGGTCCGGGTGGCCGCCCGGCGCAGCCCCACCGCCACGCAGGTGGCGGCCAGCGGCAGCGCGAACAGCGCCGTGGGGAAGTGCGCGGCCGGGTTGACCGACCGGTACGTGCCGAGGCTGAGCAGGAGCAGGCCGCCGCCGAACGACCCGGCCGCCAGCGCGACGTCCACCCGGGTGGCCCGGCGGGTCGGTGGGCCGGTCGTCATGTCCCGATCCCAGCACATCACCGCCGCGGCGGCGTCCTCCGTGGCGACGAACCCGCGCCGGCCCGGTCCGTCGAACGATGGAGCCGTCCATCCTTCGACGGACCCCGGTTTCCGCCCCGCCGCCGACGCCCGCCCGCCGCCGCCGGGGCAGCCTGGAGGCGGGAGACGGGGAGGTACGACGATGGTTCTCGCGGTGATCGCCGGATGCGAGATCGGCTTCTGGGTGCTGCTCGGCGCGGGACTGGTGGCCCGGTACCTGTTGCGGCGCCGGCGGCTGGGCGCCGTGCTGCTGGTGTCGGTGCCGCTGGTCGACCTGGTGCTGCTGGTGGCCACGACGCTGGATCTGCGCCGCGGCGCCACCGCCAACTTCACGCACGGGCTGGCGGCCGCGTACCTGGGGTCGTCCGTGGCCTTCGGGGCCGCCATGGTCCGCTGGGCCGACCAGCGCTTCGCGTACCGCTTCGCCGGCGGCCCGCCGCCGTGGCGGCCGCCGCGGCGCGGCCGGGCCCGCACCCGGCACGAGTGGCGGGAGTGGGCCAAGGCGGCGCTGGCCTGGGCGATCGCCTGCGTGCTGCTGGTGGCCGCCATCGTCCTGGTCGACGATCAGGCCCGGACCGGCGCGCTGCGGGACTGGATCATCCGGCTGTCGGCGGTGCTGGCCATCTGGTTCGTCGCCGGGCCGCTCTGGTTCACGCTGTTCCCGGGCCGTGCGGAGGCGCCGGCCGCGCCGGCCGGGCAGCGCGCCGGGCGGGAGCGCCGGGGCTGATCGATCCACGCCACCGGGCCGGCCGCCGTCGAGACTGTCGGTACGGGCCAGTACCGTGTCAGGGCCGGACCCGGGTGGGCGTGCCGGCACCCGGCCGATCCCCGGCCGCGGTTTGCCTCGCCTGCCCGCCGACCGGTGGCGACGGGGGAGGAGGCCGCAGGTGCCCGGGGAGATCGAGCGCGCGGACGACGAGCAGTCCTGCCTGCCCGGCCAGTGCTCGCGGCACGGCGGCGGCCGGACCGCGCCGGGCGGCGCGGACGGCGCCGGTCCCGAGGCGCCACCGCCGGCCCGCCGGCCGGACTGCCAGAGCGCCCGGCCGGGTTGGGCCGGCGCGCACCGGCACCTCGGTGTGCGCCCGCGGACCCGGGGCGCCCGCCGGGAGCGGCCGCCGCGGCGCTGGTGCTGAGCCCGCGGTATCGCGGGCGGGGGCGGCGCGTGAAGCCCTAGGGTGGCGTCGTGAAGGCGATGGCGATCTCCCGGTACGGCGGACCCGAACTGCTCGTCGAGCAGCAGGTGCCGGATCCGCCGGTGGGCCCGGACACGGTCCTGGTGCGCACCCGGGCCGTCGGTGTCAACCCGGTCGACTGCAAGATCCGTGCCGGGCATCTGGACGGCGCGTTCCCGACGCACTTTCCGCTGGTGCCCGGCTGGGACCTGGCCGGCGTGGTCGTGGCGGCCGGTCCCGCGGTGCGCGGCTTCACCGCCGGCGACGAGGTCATCGGGTACGTCCGGCGCGACGACATCCAGTTCGGCACGTACGCGGAGTTGGTGCCGGCGCCGGAGCGGACCCTGGCCGACAAGCCGCTCCGGGCCTCGTGGGCGGAGGCGGGCGCGCTGCCGCTGGCCGGGCTGACCGCGTACCAGGCGTTGCGGGCCGTGGAGGTCGCGGAGGGCGACACGGTGCTCGTGCACGCGGCCGCCGGCGGCGTCGGGCACCTCGCGGTGCAGCTGGCCCGGACCCTCGGCGCGACCACCGTGATCGGCGCGGCGAGCGAGCGCAACCACGACTTCGTCCGGTCCCTCGGCGCCGAGCCGGTCGCCTCCGGGCCGGGCCTCACCGACCGGGTGCGCGCGGTGGCGCCGGGCGGTGTCGACGCGGTGCTGGACATGTTCGGCGGGGACGCCCTGGCCGCCTCGGCCGAGCTGCTCACGGACGCGCAGCGGCTGGCCTCGATCGCGGACCCGGTCGGCGTGGCCGAGCTCGGCGGCGTGTACGTCTTCGTGAAGCCGTCCGCCACCGACCTGGGACTGCTCGCCGGTCTGATCGATGCGGAGCGGCTGACCGTCCACGTCGAACGGACGTTCCCGCTGGGTGCCGCCGCCGAGGCACACCGGGTGATCGAGGGCGGCCACGTTCGCGGCAAGCTGGTGCTGGAGGTCTAGGCGGCCGTCAGTTGGTCCGGCGCCGGATCAGGTACGCGATGCCGGCGAGGCCCAGCGTGATCATCACGATCACGGCGGTGTTGAGCATGAGCACCCGGCGCAGGTCGCCGACCGCCGCCGTGAAGTCCCGGGTGGGGTCGAGCCCGTCCGACTCGGCGGCCGCGCCGCCGCCACCGATGCCGCCGGTGACCTTGGTGGGCTCGCCGGGGAGCGGCAAGCCGACCGCGCGCAGCGCCTCGATCATGTTCAACCGCCCGTAGAACCAGGCGGCAGAGGTCACCCGCTGGTCCGGCTGGATGCTCGGCCGGTAGGCGCGCGGCCCGCCCTTGGCCATCGGATACAGGTCGTACGTCTGCCGCGCCTCGTCGCCGACGGTGACCACGACCGTGTACTTGCGACCGAGGTCGGCCCCGGCCGACGGCTCGCCCTGCCCGACGCCGGTGCGTAGCCAGCCGACCTGGTCGAGCAGGGTGGCGAAGAGCGCGGCGTCCCGATCGGACCGCAGGCTCACCGGGTCGCCGATGCCCTCGGGCTTGATCGTCAGGGTGGTGGGCGTGGGCTTCGGGTTGGGGGCCGCCTCAGCGGCCCGGCCGCCACCCAGCGCCAGGCCGAGAGCCAGCGTCGTGCCGAGGGCCAGCGTCACCAGCACGGTCAGGATCCCCGGCCGTCGCATCCGACCGACCATGCCGACCTCCTCGCCCCGTCCGACGATGGCTGGGCCGCCGCGCCCGTGCGGTCCAACGATCCGGCGATCGTGGGCCGGGACTGCCGGGTCCCACCTTCAAGAGATTGCGCGGGATACCGTTCCGGCGCAGCAACCGGTCCGGTATTTGGAACCATGTGCGATCCGTACCCGATGATCGTGTGCGGAATCGTAACGCCGATGGCCGATCCCGTGGGGGCGGGCCCGCCTCCGGCAGGGCCGCCGCTTACCCCCGCGGGTGGTCGCCCGCGGGTGGCCCCGACGCGCGGCGCGACTCCGCGATCACGGCAGGCCGAGCTGGTCGGCGAGCCGGCGCAGCTGGTGGTCGAAGAACTCCCGGCGGGCATGGACGACGTTGTTGAACTGCCCGAAGAGTTCGAAGCTGACCACGCCGAACAGGCTGGTCCAGGCGAGCATGGCGCGGGCGATCCGGGTGGGGGACAGCTCGGGGGCGAAGTCGGCCATCGTGGCCATCAGGTCGTCCCGGACCACCTCCGGCAGGGCGTCGGCCGGGTCCGGCTCGACCAGCGTGCCGGCCCGTACCCCGTCGACGAGGACGCCGACCAGGGTGGCCGGGGTGCGGCTGGCGGCCGTCACGGTGTCCATCGGCGCCGCGTAGCCGGGCACCGGGCTGCCGAACAGCAGGGCGTACTCGGCGGGGTTGGCCAGCGCCCAGTCGCGGACCGCGTGGCAGATCGACAACCACCGGCCGCGCAGGTCGGCGCGGTCGGCCACCGCGGCGTCGGCGGCCTCCGCGGCCGCGCCGAGCCCGCCGTACGCGTCGATGATCAGCGCGGTGAGCAGGTCGTCCCGGCTGGCGAAGTAGCGGTACAGGGCCGAGGAGACCATCCCCATGTCCCGGGCCACGGCCCGGAGCGACAGGTTGGCGCCGTCGCTGGCCAGATGGCGCCGGGCGGTGGCCTTGATCTCGTCGGTCATCTCGGCGCGGACGCGGGCACGGATCGATCCAGCGGACATGTCAGCGATTGTTGCACACATTCGAGAGCACTGCTCTTGACGAGCCGGCGGTCGTCATGTGAGAGTTGTACTCAACAGAGAGCGGTGCTCTCGCTTAGTCGGAGGTCAATCATGTCGACGCATGTCATCGTGGGCGCTGGCCAGGTCGGGTCGACCGCCGCGCTGCTTCTCGCCGGGCGCGGCGAGCGGGTCCGGGTGGTCACCCGCTCCGGGACCGGCCCCGAGCACCCGCTCATCGAGCGGGTCAGCGCCGACGCCACCGACGCCGGCCGGCTCACCGAGCTGACCCGTGGCGCGGTGGCCCTCTACAACTGCGCCAACCCGCAGTACCACACCTGGCTCACCGACTGGCCGCCGCTGTCGGCCGCGCTGCTGACCGCCGCGGAGCGCACCGGCGCCACCCTGGCCACCACGAGCACGCTCTACTCGTACGGTCCGGTCGACGGGCCGATGACCGAGGCCACCCCGCTCGCCGCCACCCATCCCAAGCTGCGGATCCGTGGCGAGATGTGGCGGGCCGCGCTGGCCGCGCACGAGGCCGGCCGGATCCGCGCCACCGAGGTACGGGGCAGCGACTACATCCAGGGGCGGGGTCTGCTCAGCTTCGGCCCCGGCAAGGCGGTGCTGGCCGGCAGCCGGGCATACTCGCCGGCGCCGCTGGACGTGCCGCACACCTGGACCTCGACCGACGACGTGGCGCGGCTGCTGGTCACCGTTGCCGCCGACGAGCGCGGCTGGGGGCGGGCCTGGCACGTGCCCAGCCCCGCGCCGCTCACCGTCCGGGAACTGCTCACCCGGTTCGCCCAGGTGGCCGGGGCGCCGACGCCGAAGCTGACCGCGATCCCGTACCCGGTCTTCTGGGCCGCCGGCGTGGCCAGCCCGATGGTCCGGGAGCTGCGCACCACCCGCTACCAGTTCACCCGGCCGTTCATCATGGACTCGACGGCGGCCACCGAGACGTTCGGGCGCAAGCCGCAGCCGCTCGACGACGCCCTCCGGGAGGCGGCCGACCAGCTGCGCGGCTGACCGGCCCTCGCCCCAGCGGCCCTCGCCCCGGCGGCCCTCGCCCCGGCGGCCGCCGGCCGGTTAGGAAGGGCCCCTTCTTATACAAAAAGCGATAAGAAGGGGCCCTTCCTTTCGTCCGTTACGGGGTGGTGCAGCTGAGGGTGGGGGCGGTGGGGGCGCCGGCGCCGAGGAAGCCGAAGGTGGTCGAGCCGCCGGCCGGCACCGCGCCGTTGTACGAGACGTTCCGCACCGTGACGGACGAGCCGCTGGTGCTCAGCGTGCCGTTCCACAGCTGGGTGATGCTCTGGCCGGCGCCCAGGCTCCACCGGACGGTCCAGCCGGAGATCGCCGAGCTTCCGGCGGTCACCGTCACCTCGCCCTGGAAGCCACCCGGCCAGGTGCTGGTGGTGCGGTACGTGGCGGCGCAGGCGCCGGCGGCCGGCGGGCTCGACGGGGGCGGGCTGGACGGGGGCGGGCTGGACGGCGGCGGGCTGGACGGCGGGGTCGACGGGCCGCTCGTGCTGGGGGTCGGCGTGGGGCCGCCGGGCGGGACGAGCGGGCAGGTCGCGCTGTACCGCGACACGCCGCTGCTGTTCGCCAGCGTCGGGCACATGAACTGGCTGTACCGGGTGTCGTTGTCCAGGAACAGCTTCAGCCAGGGGATCAGCACCCGCATCTCGGTCGGGTTCGACCTGGTGAACGAGAGGTGGTCCTGGCCGGCGAGCTCCGCCCAGGCGTGCTCCACCCCGGCCGGGATGGTGTCGTAGATGCCCTGCACGTAGGCGGGCGTGACCGTGCCGTCGTTCTGGCCCGAGAGCAGCAGCAGCGGCACCTGGTCGGCCGACATGTTGTAGGCGTTGCCGGGCGCGCCCGGGGCGAGGCCGACCGCGGTCTTCAGCGCCGGTCGGCGCAGCGCCGAGGTGAGGGTGCCACCGCCTCCGGCCGAGTGACCCAGGACGCCCAGCCGGGAGCGGTCGACCCGGTCCCGCACCGGGCTGCTGGTGGTCAACCAGTCCAGCGCCGCGAGTTGCTCGGTGGACCGGGCGTCCGCGCCGTCGCTGCGGCTCAGGGTCTCGACGCCGATCACCACGAACCCGAAGGACGCCAGCCAGGGGCCCATCCAGGCCTCCTCGTTGGCGAACAGGGCGCTGTAGCCGGGCACGATGGCCACCGCGGCCCAGGTGCCGAGGCTGGTGTCCGTGGGGTAGTAGACGAACCCGCCGTTGAACCCGTTGCCCGGCGCCACGGTCAGCTGCGCGGTGGCGAACGGGCCGCGGCTGGCCGAGATGCTCGCCAGGGTGGGATCCGGACCCCGCTGGTACGGGTTGTCGGCCGCCGCCGCCGGCGCCATCCCGGTCAGGCTGCCGCCCAGCGCCGCGCCGGCCAGCACGAGGACCAGCAGCGCCGCGGCCGCGAGCGCCGGTCGGAAGGATCTCTGTCTGACCATCGCGCGGCTCCCTGTCGTCGACGTGCCCGACCCGATGCCGTAAAGCTAGGCTGTTATCGCTAACATAGCAAGGTGTCTATGAAGCCGAACCGGCCGGACCTACCGGGCGGACCCGTCGTTCGGGCCCGCCAGCGGCAGGCGGTCAGGGCAGCCGTACGCGGGCGGCGCGCAGCCGGGTGAGGGCGCGGTCCCGGCCGAGCACCTCGAGCGACTCGAACAGCGGCAGCCCGACGGTCCGGCCGGTCACCGCGACCCGCACCGGTGCCTGGGCCTTGCCGAGCTTGAGCCCGCGCTCGGCGCCCACCTGCTCCAGCGCCGCCTTGGTGGCCTCGGCGGTCCACTCGGGCAGCGTCTCGAAGGCGGCCACCGCGGCGTCCAGCAGCTCCGCCGAGCCCTCCTTCATGGCCTTGGCCCAGGCCGCCTCCTCGACCAGCGGCGCGTCGAGGAAGAGGAAGTCGACGTTCGGCACGATCTCGCTGAGCAGCGCGATCCGGGTCTGCGCCAGCGGCGCCACCGCGGCGAACACGCCCTCGTCGAACTGCTCGGGCCGCCACGGCGGCGGGGCGATCGTGTCGGTGCCGGTCAGCCACGGCCGGCAGGCCGCCGCGAAGTCCTCGACCGGGAGGGCCCGGATGTACTCGCCGTTGAAGGCCCGCAGCTTCTTCTCGTCGAAGAACGCGGGGGAGGGGTTGACCTCCTCCAGCCGGAACTCGGACTCGATCACCGACCACGGCACGATCTCCCGGTCGCCCGAGGGCGCCCAGCCGAGCAGCATCAGATAGTTGCGCATGGCGTCGGCCAGGTAGCCCTCGTCCCGGTACGCCTCAAGCGCGACCTTGTCCCGGCGCTTCGACAGCTTCTGCCGCTTCTCGTTCACTACGACCGGCACGTGCGCCCAGACCGGCGGCTTGACCCCGAGCGCGTCCCACAGCAGCTGCTGCTTGGGCGTGTTCGGCAGGTGCTCCTCGGCCCGGATCACGTGGGTGATCTCCATGGTGATGTCGTCCACCACATTGGCCAGCAGGAACACCGGCGAGCCGTCGCCGCGGGCGATCACGAAGTCCTCGATGAGCCGGTTCTCGAAGGTCGGCTCGCCGCGGATCAGGTCCACCACCACGGTGGCGCCCTCGTCCGGGGTACGGAACCGTAGCGCCCGCTTCTCGCCGGGGCCCAGCCCGCGGTCCCGGCAGAACCCGTCGTAGCCCGAGTATTGTGAGCCGCCGCGCAGCTGCACGTCCTCCCGGGTGCAGTCGCAGTAATAGGCGCGGCCCGCCTCGTACAGCCGCACCGCCGCGGCCCGGTGCTCGGCCGCATAGCTGGACTGGAAGTACGGCCCCTCGTACGCGTCCCGGTCGATCCCGATCCACTCCAGCGCGGACAGGATGCCCTCGGTCCACTCCGGGCGGTTCCGCGCGGCGTCGGTGTCCTCGATCCGCAGGACCAGCACCCCGCCCTGCTGCTTGGCGTAGATCCAGTTCTGCAGCGCCGACCGGGCGCCGCCGACATGGAACATTCCGGTCGGGGATGGGGCGAAGCGTACGCGTACCGTCACGGGGTCAAGCCTACGGCGGACCCGGCGGGCGCCCGCCACCAGGTTTCGAATGCGCGGCCCGCCGGCTGGGTACCCTGCCCGCGGCTCGGGCGCGCCCGAGCCGCGGCGCGGTGCGAGGGGGAACGGTGGGCGGCGGAGTGGGACGGCGTGGCGGCACGGTGGAGCAGCCCCGGCCGGCGCCGGCACGGCGTCGGCTGGCCGGGCCCGAGCTGCTGGCCCTCGGCCTGCTGCTGGCCGGCCTGCTCTGCCTGGTCACCGGCCTGGTGTCGCCGCACGACGCCGGCGCCACGCTGCGCCGGATCGGGCCGCTGCTGGTGTTCCTGTTCGCCGTGCTGATCCTGGCCGAGCTGGCCGCCCGGGCCGAGCTGTTCGACGTGCTGGCCACCCGGCTGGCGAGGCTGGCCGGCGGCAGTTACCCGGCGCTGTTCGCCCTCACCGTGTGCCTGGCCACCGTCACCACCGGGGTGCTCAACCTGGACACCACGGCGGTGCTGCTCACCCCCGTGATGATCGCCATGGCGGTCCGGATCGATGCCCCGCCGCTGCCGCTGGCCATGACGACGGTCTGGCTGGCCAACACGGCCAGCCTGAGCCTGCCGGTGGCCAACCTGACCAACCTGCTGGCGGCCGGCCGGCTGGACCTCGCGGTCACCCGGTTCGCGGCCCGGATGGCCCTGCCCCAGCTCGCGGCCGTGCTTGCCACCGCCGCCTCCCTGTGGCTGTTCTACTGGCGGCGCGGCGCGCGCGGCCGGGACCGGTACGCCCCGCCCGACCGGCACGCCCCGGCCGACCGCGTTCTCTTCCGGGTGGCGGCCGCCACCTGCGCGGGCTTCGTGCTGGGCATCGTGGCCGGGGTGCCGATCGAGGTGGTGGCGGTGGCCGGCGCCGTCGTGCTGGTGGTGGCGTACGCCGTCCGGGACCGCGCGGCGCTGCGGTGGAGCCTGGTGCCCTGGCCGCTGCTCGCCTCGGTCACCGGCCTGTTCCTGATCGTCGACACGGTCGTCCGGTACGGCCTGTCGAACCTGCTGCACGCGGCCATCGGCGCGGATCCCGGCGCGGCCGGCGTCTGGCGGGCGGCCGGCGCCGGCGCGGTGCTGGCCAATGTGATCAACAATCTCCCGGCCTACCTGGCGGGCGAGGCCGTGATCCCGGCCGGGCACACCGATCAGCTGCTCGGGCTGCTCGTCGGGACGAACGTCGGCCCGCTGGTGCTGCCGTGGGCCTCGCTGGCCACCCTGCTCTGGGTGGAGCGCTGCCGGGCCGCCGGGGTGACCGTGCGGTGGCCCCGGTTCATCGCCACCGGCGCGGTCACCGCCGCCCTCGCCCTGGCCGCCGCGACCGCCGCCCTGGCCTGGCTGTGAAGGAAGGGCCCCTTCTTATCGCTTTTTGTATAGGAAGGGGCCCTTCCTAACGCCTCGGCCCCGGCTCACGGCACGGAACGGATCTTCACCACCAGGGCGCTGCCGAGCAGGGTGACCACGGCCGTGGCCGCGTACAACGTGGGGTAGCCGCCCAGGTGGACCACGATGGGTGCCGACAGCGCGGGGCCGAGCACCTGCGGCGCCGAGTTGGCGATGTTGATCACGCCGAGGTCCTTGGCCCGGTCCGTCGCCCGCGGCAGCACCTGGGTGATCAGCGCGGCGTCGACGGCCAGGTAGACGCCGTACCCGGCGCCCAGCAGCAGCGCCGCCACCACCGCGGCCGGCCACACCGGCCAGACCGCCAGCAGCACCGCGGCCACGGCCATCACCAGGCCGGAGACGATCACGTACACCTTGCGCCGGCCGGACGCGTCGGACAGCCGGCCGGCCACCACGGCGGTGGCCATCATCCCGGCCGTGTAGAGCAGGATCAGCATGAGCAGCCCGCCCTGCGGGTCGGCCAGCCGGACCCCGTCGGTGAGGAAGTAGAGCAGGTAGAGCGTGCCCAGCGCGTTGCCCATCTGCACCAGGAACCGGGTGCCCCAGGCCCAGGCGAAGTCCGGGTGCCGCCGCGGGTCGATCCACAGCCCGGTCACCAGGCGCCGCCAGTCGCGCGGCGGCCGGTGCTCGCGCGGCAGCGGGTCGTCGGCGGTGACCAGCGTAAACGGCAGTGCCAGCGCGAGCACCCCGAGCGCGACCGCCAGATAGCCGGCCCCGGTCCCGCGCACCACCGCCGTCACCAGCACCGCGCCGACGACCAGGCCGAGGGCCTGCGGGATGCCGACCCAGCCCGAGACCCCGCCGCGCTGGACCACCGGCACCCGGTCCGGGATCGCGGCCGTGAGCGTGGCCAGCATGGCGTTGAAGCAGATCTGCGCGGCCACCCAGGCCACCGCCACCCCGGCGATGGTGTGCTGGCCGGCCAGCAGCGCCAGCGCCAGGGCGCCGAGCACGGCGCCGCCGGCCGTCCAGACGTGCCGCCGGCCCAGATCCCGGCCGAACAGCCGCGGGCAGGTGCGGTCCGACAGCGCCCCGGCCAGCGGGTTGGCCAGCACGGCGGCCAGCGCCCCCAGCCCGGTGACCAGGCCGAACATCGTCTCCTTGCGGGTCGGGTCGATCCGGGAGATCTGCTCGGGCAGCAGGATCTGGATCGGGGTGAAGAACGCCATCCAGACGCCGAGGTTGGCCGCGAAGATCCCGGCGATCCAGCCCCGACCCACCCGGACCGTGGGCTCGGCCAGGGCCGCCGGCAGCGCCGCGCCGCCGGGCGTGGTCGCCGCGCCGCCGGGCGCCGCCGGAAGCCCGGCCGCCGTGGGCGCCGCGCCGGCCGCCGCCGCGCCCAGGGCGCCGAGACCGGCCGCCGGCTGCCCCGGCAGGTCCGGCTGGGACGGTTGTACGGCGGTCACGGCCGGGCGATGAGGTCGCGGTACCAGGCGTACGACGACTTGGGGGTGCGGACCTGGCTGTCGTAGTCCACGTGCACCAGGCCGAACCGCTTGGTGTAGCCCTCGGCCCACTCGAAGTTGTCCAGCAGCGACCAGACGAAGTAGCCGCGCACGTCGACCCCGTCGGCGATGGCCCGGGCCACCGCCCGCAGGTGGCCGTCGAGGTAGGCGATCCGGTCCGGGTCGTCGCAGCGGCCGTCCGGACTCACCTCGTCGTCGTAGGCGCAGCCGTTCTCGGTGATCAGCATCGGCGGCAGGTCGGCGCCGTACCGGTCCTGCAGCAGGGTAAGCAGGTCGTACAGCCCGTCCGGGACCACCGGCCAGTCGAAGCTGGTGGTCGGGTAGCCGGCCAGCGGGACCAGCTCGAACGGCAGCGGCGCGCCCGCCTCGGGCGCCCGGATGCCGGTGGGGTTGTAGTAGTTGACGCCCAGCGCGTCCAGCGGGGCGGCGATGGCGGCCAGGTCGCCGTCGCGCACGACCGCCGGGTCGACGCCCGGCGCGTCCGGGTAGCCGCGGCCGAACAGCGGGTCGGTGAACAGCCGGTTCTGCAACGCGTCGTACGCCGCGCCGGCCGCCCGGTCGGCGTCGCCCTCCCCGAGCACCCGGACTGGGGAGTAGTTGTTGGTGATCGCCACCGGGGTGCGGCCGTGGGCCCGCAGCGCCGCCACCGCGAGGCCGTGCCCGAGCAGCAGGTGGTGCGCCGCCGGGAACGCGCCGAACAGCTCGGCCCGGCCGGGGGCGTGCACGCCCAGGCCGTACCCGAAGGTCATCTGCACGAACGGCTCGTTCAGGGTGATCCACAGCTTCATCCGGTCGCCCAGCCGGGCGGCGACCAGGTCGGCGTACTCGGCGAACCGCTCGGCCGTGTCGCGGTCCAGCCACCCGCCCCGATCCTCCAGCGCCTGCGGCAGGTCCCAGTGGTAGAGGGTGGCCACCGGGTCGATGCCGTGTGCCAGCAGCGTGTCGACCAGGCGGTCGTAGAACCCCAGGCCGTCCGGGTTGGCCGGCCCGGCGCCGGCCGGCTGGATCCGGGGCCAGGCCACCGAGAACCGGTACGCGGACACGCCCAGCCCGGCCATCAGCGCGACGTCCTCGGCGTACCGGTGGTAGTGGTCGCAGGCCACCTCGCCGCTGCTGCCGTCGGCGATCCGGCCGGGCTGCGCGGCGAAGGTGTCCCAGATGGACGGGCCCCGGCCGCCCGCGGACGTCGCGCCCTCGATCTGGTACGAGGCGGTGGCCACGCCCCAGGTGAAGGCCGGCGGGAAGGCGGGCATGGGTGCCGGGGTGGTCATCGAACCTCCGAGAAACGCGAGTGTTGCTCGGACTTTAATTCCCCCGGCGTGTCGGGCGGAAGCCGTCCGATTCGCCCTCTAAATGGGCATAAAATTGCTTAATCATGGATGTCCTCAGTGGAGACGGATGAACAATGATCCTGGTTGAGCGCAGCGCGTACGTCCGAGCGCCGATCGACGCGGTGTGGGACGTGGTCCAGCGGGCCGAGCAACTGCCCTCCTGGCTGGCCGGAGTGCGGCAGGCCGAGGTGCTCTCGGGCGAGGGCTACGGCCGCCGGCAACGGGTGTACGCGTCCGGACGGGGGGCCAGCCACGAGGCCGAGGTGATCGTCTACCAGCCGCCCACCCTGATCGGCTGGCGGGAGCGGGCCAAGGGCGCCGGCGCCCGGGCCGAGGCCCGGACCGAGGTGTACGTCCAGCTCAGCGAGGAACCCGAGGGCACCTCCGCCCGGCTCATCGTGGTGCGCTGGCCGGCCGGCAAGGTGAGCGGCGCGCTGCTGCGGCTCGGCATGCGCAAGGTGGGCGCCGACCTGGAGGGATCGCTCGCCCGGCTCACCGGCCTGACCGTGCCGGACCGCGCCCCGGTCGGGGTGGCGGCCGGCGCCGACGAGTCCACCGACTCCGGCCTGGGCCTCCTGACCCACTGACCCCGCCTCCGGGTCCGCCCCGGTCCTCCCCGATCCAAAGATGATCAAGAGGTTTGCGTCAGAATCCGCGTGAACTCTGACGCAAACCTCTTGATCAACGGGGCGTTACGCGGCGCCGGTCAGGAGTCGCCGCCGGTCTCGCCGACCGGGGCGGCGTTGACGTCCTCGATGGCGTACTTCTTGGCCGCCTCCGCGGCCACCCCGGCCGGCACCGCGCCCTCGAGCGCGAGCTGGCGCAGCGTGGCCACGGCCACCGACTCGGCATCCACGTGGAAGTGCCGGCGCAGCGCGTGCCGGGTGTCCGACAGGCCGAAGCCGTCGGTGCCCAGCGAGGTGTACCGGCCCGGTACCCAGCGCGAGATCAGGTCCGGCACCGCGCGCATCCAGTCGCTGACCGCCACCTTCGGGCCCTCCGCGTCGGCCAGCTTGGCCGTCACGTACGGCACCCGCGGCTCGGCGCTCGGGTTGAGCAGGCCCTCCTCCTCGCATTCCACCGCGTCCCGGCGCAGCTCGGTCCACGAGGTGACCGACCAGACGTCGGCGGCCACCCCCCAGTCCTGGGCCAGCAGTTCCTGGGCCCGCAGCGCCCACTGCATGGCCGTGCCGCTGGCCAGGATGTTGGCCCGCGGCGCCGCGCCGCCGTCGCGCCCGGGGATCTCCGGCGCCGGGGCGTACCGGTGGATGCCCCGCTTGATGCCCTCGGCGTCGACGTCCGCCGGCTCGGCCGGCTGCAGGATCGGCTCGTTGTAGACGGTGAGGTAGTAGAAGACGTTCTCCTGCTTCTCGCCGTACATCCGGTGCAGGCCGTCCTCGACGATGTGCGCGATCTCGAACGCGAACGCCGGGTCGTATGCCAACACGGCCGGGTTGGTGGCCGCGATCAGGTGCGAGTGCCCGTCCTCGTGCTGCAGGCCCTCGCCGTTCAGCGTGGTGCGGCCGGCCGTGGCGCCCAGCAGGAAGCCGCGGGCCATCTGGTCCGCGGCGGCCCACAGCCCGTCGGCGGTGCGCTGGAACCCGAACATCGAGTAGAAGATGTAGACCGGGATCATCGGCTCGCCGTGCGTGGCGTAGGACGATCCGGCCGCGGTGAACGAGGCCACCGAGCCGACCTCGTTGATCCCCTCGTGCAGGATCTGGCCGGAGGTGTCCTCCTTGTACGACAGGAACAGCTCGCGGTCCACGGCCGTGTAGTTCTGCCCGTGCGGTGAGTAGATCTTCTTCGTCGGGAAGAGCGAGTCCATCCCGAAGGTGCGGGCCTCGTCCGGGATGATCGGCACCCAGCGCTTGCCGAACTCCTTGTCCTTCATCAGGTCCTTGAGCAGCCGGACGAAGGCCATCGTCGTGGCGATCTTCTGCTTGCCGGAGCCCTTCTTGACGTCGCCGAACTGCTTCGACTCGGGGATGGCCAGCGAGTGGCTCTTGATCTCCCGGGTCGGCAGGTAGCCGCCGAGCGCCGCCCGCCGCTCCTGCAGGTAGGCGATCTCGTCGGAGTCCTTGCCCGGGTGGTAGTACGGCGGCAGGTAGGGGTTGGCCTCCAGCGCCGAGTCCGGGATGTCCAGGTAGAGGCGGTCGCGGAAGGTCTTCAGGTCCTCCAGCGTCAGCTTCTTCATCTGGTGCGTGGCGTTGCGGCCCTCGAAGTGCGAGCCCAGCGTCCAGCCCTTGATGGTCTTGGCGAGGATCACCGTCGGCTGGCCGGTGTGCTCCAGCGCGGCCTTGTACGCCGCGTACAGCTTGCGGTAGTCGTGCCCGCCGCGCTTGAGGTTCCAGATCTCGTCGTCGCTGAGCTGGTCGACCATCTTGCGGGTCCGCGGGTCGCGGCCGAAGAAGTGCTCCCGGACGTACGCGCCGGACTCCGCCTTGTACGTCTGGTAGTCGCCGTCCGGCGTCACGTTCATCAGGTTGACCAGCGCGCCGTCGGTGTCGGCGGCCAGCAGCGGGTCCCACTCCCGGCCCCAGATCACCTTGATCACGTTCCAGCCGGCGCCCCGGAAGAACGACTCCAGCTCCTGGATCACCTTGCCGTTGCCCCGCACCGGCCCGTCCAGGCGCTGCAGGTTGCAGTTGACCACGAAGGTGAGGTTGTCCAGCTCCTCGCGGGCCGCCGCGCCGATCGCGCCCAGCGTCTCCGGCTCGTCCAGCTCACCGTCGCCCAGGTAGGCCCAGACGTGCTGGTCGGACGTGTCCTTGATGCCCCGGTGATGCAGGTAGCGGTTGAACCGCGCCTGGTAGATCGCGTTGATCCCGCCCAGGCCCATGGAGACGGTGGGAAACTCCCAGAAGTCCGGCATGAGCCGCGGGTGCGGGTACGACGGGAGGCCGCCACCGGGATGCGACAGCTCCTGCCGGAAGCCGTCGAGCTGGTCGGAGGTGAGCCGCCCCTCCAGGTAGGCGCGGGCGTACATGCCCGGCGAGCCGTGGCCCTGGTAGAAGATCTGGTCGCCGCCGCCCGGGTGGTTCTTGCCCCGGAAGAAGTGGTTGAAGCCCACCTCGTACAGCGACGCGGAGCTCGCGTACGTCGAGATGTGGCCCCCGACGCCGATCTCCGGCCGCTGCGCCCGGTGCACGAGCATGGCGGCGTTCCACCGGATGTAGGCCCGGATCCGCCGCTCGACGTGCTCGTCGCCCGGGAACCACGGCTCCTGCTCCGGCGGGATGGTGTTGATGTAGTCCGTGGTGGTCAGGGGCGGGACGCCGACCTGGCGCTCCCGGGCCCGCTCCAGCAGACGCAGCATCACGTAGCGGGCACGCTTGGCGCCCCGCTCGTCGATGACGCCGTCCAGCGATTCGACCCATTCGGCGGTCTCGTCGGGGTCGATGTCCGGCAGCTGGCTCGGCAGGCCGTCGCTGATCACCGGGCGCTTGCGCTCCGTTGCCACAGGCGTTCCCTCGGTTTCGTGTGGGATAGGTCTCTAGCGCAATACTGCCCCTTGTGCCCCGGTCCCGTCACCTCCGGCGGCCCCCGACGCGACGCTCGACACAGGTACTGGCCGGTAACCGAAGGGAGGGCCCCCTCCGACCGGAATCCGTTGTATCAGGGTCCCCTCTCAACCGACTGGGGTAAGACTGGCAGCCATGCGCACCGACATGATCACCGTGAACACCGGGTCCCGGCCGACCGTGCGGGACATCACCACCGAGGCGCGCCGGTTCGTGGCCGGGCAGGGCGACGGACTGCTGCACGTCTTCGTGCCGCACGCCACCGCCGGGGTTGCGCTCATCGAGACCGGTTCCGGCTCGGACGAGGATCTGATCACGGCCCTGAACGAGCTGCTGCCGACCGACCAGCGCTGGCGGCACCGGCACGGTTCGCCCGGGCACGGCCGGGACCATGTGCTGCCGGCCTTCATCCCGCCGTACGCCTCGATCCCGGTGCTCGACGGCGACCTGGCGCTCGGCACCTGGCAGTCGATCTGCCTGGTCGACCCGAACGGCGACAACCCCACCCGCCAGATCCGCCTCTCCTTCCTCCCCGGCTGATCCCTCCCCGGCCGAGGGCGGTGGGGATGCTGCGGGCAGTGGGGACGTTGAGACCGGATTAGGGTGGCGGGGGTGGAGTTGGAGCCCGTCGAAGCGCCCATCGTCGCCGTCACCGTCTTTCCGGATCGGGCCCGGGTGAGCCGCCTGGCGCAGGTCACGCTGCCGCCCGGCGAGCACCGGATCCGGATCTCCCCCCTTCCGCTCGGGCTGCACCGGGACTCGCTGCGGGTGAGCGGCTATGGCCGGGCCACCGTGCTCGGCGTCGACCTGGCCACCCGCCGGATGCCGCGCAGCGCCGATGAGCGGGTGGCCGAGCTGACCCGTCGCCGGACGGAACTGGCGGCGGAGGAGGCCGGCCTCACCGACGCCGACGAGGTCGAGCAGCGCCGGGACACCTTCCTCGCCGGCGTCGCGGACCGAGCCACCGGTACGTACGCCCGGGCGCTCGCGGCGGGTGAGGTGACCCCCGGCGACCTCGCGCGGTTCGCCGACGCGATCGCCGAGCAGATCACCGGCGCGCGCGACCGGCGCCGCGAACTCGGCCGGCGGCGGGTCGAGCTGGCCGAGGAGATCGCCGCCATCGATCGTTCGCTCCAGGCGCTCGGCGACGGGGAGCCGGACCATCTGGTCGCCGATGTCACGCTGTCGCTGGCCGAGCCGGCCGAGTCGGGCGCGCCCGGCGACGATGACGAGGCGCCGACGGCTGAGCCCGGCGACCACGCCGAGGCGTCGGCGGCCGAGCCCGGCGACGACATCGAGGTGGAGCTGACGTACCTGGTCGACGGCGCCGGCTGGCGCTCCTCGTACGATCTCCGGCTGGTCGACCAGACGCTCGGGGTGACCTGGTTCGGGCTGGTCAGCCAGCGGACCGGCGAGGACTGGCCGGAGTGCGACCTGCGGCTGTCCACCGCCCGCCCGGCGGGGTCGACGACCGTACCGGAGCTGACGCCGTGGTATCTGGACCGGGACCGGCCGGTCCCGCCTCCCGCGCCGCGGCCCCGGCCCGCCGGTGGCGCGATTCCGGCCGCGGCGGCCTTCGCCCGGGCCGGTGGCGGCCCCGAACCGGCCCGCGAGTTCAAGCAGGCCGTCGCCACGGTCGAGCAGGGGGTCGCGGCGGCCACCTACCGGCCGGCGCGGGCGGTGGCGGTGCCGGGCGACGGCAGCAGCCACCGGGCCACCGTGGCGGTGTTCGACCTGCCGGCCCGGCTGGACCACGTGACCGCGCCGGTACGCGAGCCGGCCGCATACCTGCGGGCCACCGTGCGGAACACCTCCGCGCACACCCTGCTGCCGGGCCCGGCCGCGGTGTTCCACGGCGCCGACCTGGTCACCGGCACCCCGCTACGGATCTGGGCGCCCGGCGAGGAGCTGGAGCTGGCGCTCGGGCTGGACGACCGGATCCGGGTCGAGCGCGAGCTGGTCCGCCGCGAGGCCGGCCGGGCCACGCTCGGCGCGGCCCGGCGCCGGGAGGTCGAGTACCGGGTGACCGTGGCCAACCACACCCCGCGCCCGGCCGAGGTCGTGGTGCTCGATCAGCTGCCGGTGTCCCGGGACGACGGCATCGCGGTGCGGGAGACGCGGCTGGAGCCACCGCCCGTCGAGCGGACCGACCTGGGGGAGCTGACCTGGCGGCTCCGGCTGGACCCCGGGCGGTCGGCTGAGCTCACGATGGCGTTCCGGGTCGACACCGCCAAGGGGGTGGAGCTGGTCGGCTGGCGGGAGTGAGGCGCCGCGATCGTCGCCCAGCCGGGGTCCCCCCGCACCGGCCGTACCATGGGCTCATGGCCGAAACCACCTCGCTTCCGGCGCCCGAGCGCGCGGCGCTCGCGGCCGGTGTGGTGCGCCGGCTCAGCCACGTGGCCCGCGCCATCCGGCATCACATGGACGCGGACCTCGCGGCCCTCGGCCTGACCCCCGCGGCGGCGCGGGCCCTCGACCGGCTCGACCCGGACCGGCCGCTGCCGGCCCGTGACCTGGCCGAGCAGCTCAACTGCGACCGCTCCAACGTCACGGCCCTGGTCGACAAGCTGGAGGAGGCCGGGCTGGTGTGCCGGCGCGCCGACCCGGCGGACCGCCGGCTGAAGACCCTGGTGGTGACCGACGCCGGCCGGCGCGCCCAGGTGCGGGTACGCCGGGTGCTCGGCGACTCGCGGCTGCTGGACGGGCTCGGCGACGACGAGCTGGCGACCCTCGGTGATCTTGTGGAGAAGATCTCCAACGGCGGCTGCCCGGAGGACTGCGGCGGGTCCTGACCTGGGCGCCGCCCATGGTCGGCCGCGGCGACACGCAGCCCGACACGAGGGCCGAAAGTGGTCGCGGGTGGCGCCGATCGGTAATGCTTTCCGGCGTGACCACCCCTCAAGATCTCGACGAGCGGTTCCGCGAGGCGGTCGCCGCGCTGTCCCGGCCGACCGGGGCACGGGCGGCCGGGCAGCCGGTCCGGGACGGGACGGGGCTGACCGGGCAGCGGGCCCGGGAGCTGTTCGACGCCCAGGTCACCAGCCGGCACCTCGATCTCGCGGCCCGCTGGCTGCGCAGCTTCGGCGAGGGGTACTACACGATCTCGTCGGCCGGCCACGAGGGCAACGCGGCCGTGGCCGCGGCGCTGCGGCCGACCGACCCGGCGCTGCTGCACTACCGGTCCGGCGCCTTCTACTGCGTACGGGTGGCCCAGGCCGCGCCCGACGCGGCGGCCCCGCCCGCGCCCGACGCGGCGGCCCCGCCCGCGCCCGACGCGGTGGCCCCGGCCGCGCCCGACGCGGTGGCCCAGGCCGCGCCCGACGCGGCGGCTCCGGCCGCGCCCGACGCCTCGGTCGATGCGCCGGGCCCGGTCGAGGCTGCCGGACTGGCCGGGGCGCCCGAGCCGAGCGGCCCGGCCGGGGCCGCCGGGCCGATCGACGTCCCCGACCCGATCGAGGTGGCCGACTCGGCGGCCGCCGACCTGGCCGCGCCCGATGACCCCGCCGACGCCGGTCCGGAGCTGCTCATCGACTTCGCCGCCGCCGACCCGCCCACCGGCCCGGAGGCGCCCGCCGACCCGGCCCTGGCCACGGACCCGGGCCTGGCCACGGACCCGGGCCTGGCCACGGACCCGGGCCTGGCCACGGACCCGGGCCTGGCCACGGACCCGGGCCTGGCCACGGACCCGGCCCTGGCTGCCGACCCGGCCCTGCCAGCCGAGCCAGGCATGACCGAGGCTGATCCCGGGCCGGTCCGCTACGTGGCGGATCCCGCCTTCGACCCGGTTCCGGCCGACGCCGGGTCGGCCCTGGGCGCCGCGGACCCGGCCGGTGCCGGGTCGGTCCCGGGCGCTGTGGACGTGGTCGGTGTCGGGTCGGCCCCGAGCGGTGGCCGGACCGCTCCCGCCGGGGCGGACGGCGCGGCGGACCTGCCGGGGTGGATCGCCGACGCGGCCCGGGACGTGCTGCGCGGCGTCGTGGCGTCGGCCCGGGAACCGATCGCGGGCGGCCGGCACAAGGTGTTCGGCAACGCCGGGCTGGCCGTCATTCCCACCACCTCGACGATCGCCTCGCACCTGCCCCGCGCCGTCGGCATCGGGCTGGCCATCGAGCGGCAGCGCCGGCTGACCGCCGACGCCGCCAGCGGAGGCTCGCCGTGGCCCCGCGACGCCGTGGTGGTCTGCTCGTTCGGCGACGCCTCGGTGAACCACGCGAGCGCCACGGCGGCGCTCAACACGGCCGGCTGGTGCGACCACACCGGGCTGCGGATGCCGGTGCTCTTCGTCTGCGAGGACAACGGGCTGGGCATCAGCGTCCGGTCGCCGCGCGGCTGGGTGGAGGCAACGCTGCGGGCCCGGCCAGGGCTGCGGTACTTCGCCGCCGACGGGGCGGACCTGGGTCGGGCGTACGACGTGGCGGCCGAGGCGGTGGCCTGGGTGCGGCGGCACCGCCGGCCCGCGGTGCTGCACCTGAACACCGTACGGCTGATGGGCCATGCCGGGGCGGACGCCGAGCAGGCGTACCGGCCGGCCGCCGACATCGCCCGCGACCTGGACCGGGATCCGGTGCTGGCCACGGCCCGGCTGCTCGTGGCGGCCGGCCTGGCCACCCCGGACGAGCTGCTGGCCCGGTACGACGAGATCGGCTGGCGGGTCCGGCAGGTGGCCGAGGACGTGCTGGGGGAGGAGAAGCTGGCCGGCGCGGCCGAGGTGGTGGCCCCGCTCGCGCCCCGGCGACCGGCCCGGACCGTACGGGCCATCGCCGAGGCCGCGGACCGAGCGGCCGGCGCCGGCGCGGCGGCGCGGGCGGCCGCGTTCGGTGACCGCCTGCCGGAGCTGGCGGAGCCGCTCACCCTGGCCCAGGCCATCAACGCCACGCTCACCGACGCCATGCTGGGCAACCCGGCCATGGCGGTGTTCGGCGAGGACGTGGCGGCCAAGGGCGGCGTGTACGGGGTCACCAAGGGGCTGCGTGAGCGGTTCGGCCCGGCCCGGGTCTTCGACACGCTGCTGGACGAGACGTCGGTGCTGGGGCTCGCCCTGGGCGCCGGGCTGACCGGGCTGCTGCCCGTGCCGGAGATCCAGTACCTCGCGTACCTGCACAACGCCGAGGACCAGTTGCGCGGCGAGGCGGCCACCATGCGGTTCTTCTCCGCCGGGGCGTACCGGAATCCGATGGTTGTCCGGGTCGCCGGCCTGGCCTACCAGGAGGGGTTCGGCGGGCATTTCCACAACGACAACTCGGTGGCGGTGCTGCGCGACGTGCCGGGGCTGGTGGTGGCGGTGCCGGCGCGGCCCGATGACGCCGCGGCCATGCTGCGGACCTGCCTGGCCAGCGCCGAGGTGGACGGCAGCGTCTGCGCGTTCCTGGAGCCGATCGCGCTCTACCACACCCGGGATCTGTACGCTGACGGCGACGGCGGCTGGCTCACCGGCTATCCGGCGCCGACGGCGTGGGCGGATGGGCACGTGCCGATCGGCCGGGCCCGGACGTACGGCCTCGGCTCGGCCGAGGACCTGACGATAATCACCTTCGGTAATGGGGTTCGGATGTCCCTGCGGGTCGCCGCCCGGCTCGCTGCCGAGGGCGTGGGCTGCCGGGTGGTGGATCTGCGCTGGTTGTCGCCGCTGCCGGTGGCCGACCTGGTGAGGGAGGCCACAGCGACCGGCCGGGTGCTGGTGGTGGATGAGACCCGGCGGTCCGGCGGGGTCGCCGAGGGAGTGATCGCGGCCCTGGTGGACGCCGGATATGTCGGCTCGGTCCGTAGAGTGGCTTCCGTGGACTCGTTCATCCCGCTCGGACCGGCCGCCCGTCAGGTACTGGTCACCGAAGACGCCATTACCGAGGGTGCCCAGACGCTGCTGGCAGGGTAAATTCTCCTGCACCCCGGTGCGCCACTTGCGCGCCGACAAACAAGTGTGTGAACTCTGCCGTGTCGGTGTCGTCCGGACACCGCGGGCAGTGAAAGACGAGGAGGCATGCGACAGTGAGCGCGACCGCGGGTCAGGCCGCCGACGGGGTGCGGAGCCTGGCGGACCGGTTCGGCATCGAACCGGGGATGGTCGTCATGGAGATGGGCTACGACGACGACGTAGACCAGGAACTCCGGGACGCCCTGACCGATCGTTGCGGTGAGTTGGTCGACGAGGACACCGACGAGGTGGTCGACGCGGTGCTGGTGTGGTACCGCGACGGCGACGGTGACCTGTTCGAACTGCTTGTCGACGCCCTCGGCCCGCTGGCCGACAACGGCGTGGTGTGGCTGCTGACCCCCAAGGCGGGACGGCCCGGCCACGTCGAGCCGAGCGACGTCAGCGAGTCGGCGCCCACGGCCGGCCTCCAGCAGACCTCCACGGTGAACGCCGGGCGGGACTGGAGCGGCGCCCGCCTGGTGCTGCGGCGGGGCAGCAAGGCCAAGAAGTAGCACCGACCCCGGGCGCCGCATCGGCCGATCGGCGCCCGTGGTTGGCTGGGCTTCAACCCGACTTGCGAGGAGTACGCATGCCCATCGAGGTTGGTGCCGAGGCGCCGGACTTCGTCCTGAAGGACCAGAACAACCAGGAAGTCCGGCTGTCGGACTTCCGTGGCAGCCGCGCCGTGCTGCTGGTCTTCTACCCGCTCGCGTTCACCGGCATCTGCCAGGGTGAGCTGTGCGAGGTACGGGACAACCTCAACGAGTACGTCAACGACGACGTCCAGGTGCTCACCGTGAGCGTCGACTCGGTCTACAGCCACAAGATCTGGGCCGACCGGGAGGGCTTCCAGTTCCCGCTGCTGGCCGACTTCTGGCCGCACGGCGCGGTGGCCCAGGCGTACGGCGTCTTCAACGACGTGGCCGGCATCGCCAACCGCGGCACCTTCGTGATCGACAAGGCCGGCGTGGTCCGCTTCGCCGAGATGAACATGCCCGGCGAGCCCCGCGACCAGCAGGGCTGGCGCAAGGCCCTCACCGAAGCCACCGCCTGAGCCCTCCCCGCACGGCTCCTCTCGTCGATCTTGCACTTTGGGCCCCCGATTCGCACGGGATGCCTGCTTTGTCGGGGCCAGAAGTGCAAGATCGACGGGGAGTGGGGCGTGTGGGCGGGCGGGGGCGGCACGGTAAGGTGGCGCTGCCGGATTTTGCCCGTGAGGGCGGCCCGGGCGCGTAGCTCAGTGGGAGAGCACTCGCCTTACAAGCGAGGGGTCGCAGGTTCGAAACCTGCCGCGCCCACCACGCACCACCAGCACCGAAGCCGGCTCCATGTCGCGGGCCATCAGCCCCCTCCGGTCAGACGATGGTGGGGGCGGCGCGATCGAGCCGGCGGGTTCGGAGCGGGGATCAGGCGCTCGGATCGTGGGTCGGGATGATGTGGACCTGGTTCCGGACGGCGTGCAGCCGGTGCAAAGTACGGAAGGCCGCGTCGCGATCGTGGTCGACGAGCCATCCCGGGTACGGCGCCTTCTGTCGGACGTGTTCGATCTGCAGCCCGTGCCAGGCCGCGTCCCCGGCGACCAGCACTGGTCCGTCAGGGGTACGCAGCAGGACACCGGCACTCCCCGGCGTATGCCCGGCCAGCTCGACCATGATCACTGACCCGTCGCCGAGCAGGTCGTGACTGCGTTCGAAGGTGAGCACCGGCGGCCCCTCCAACTCGTAGCTGTCCAGCCGGCGGCCCTGTAGCGCGGCTCGGACGCCGCCTGCGGGTGCGGCGTCGCCGGACATCATCCAGTCCCGTTCCCGCTCCCGCACCATGACCGGCAGCCCAGGAAGGTCGAGCAGTCCGCAGACGTGGTCCCAGTGCAGATGGGTGGGGAGTGCGAAGTCGATCGTGTCGACCGGAATGCCGGCCCGTTCCAGCGCCGTCGTGGTTGGCACCACCTGATGGCGCGGCCGCACCGCCGGCCGCAGCGTCCACGGCAGCTCGTCGATCACCCGATCGCCGACGTCGACGCAGACCGACGGGTCGAGCAGCACGGTCACCTTCGGATGCCGGATCACGTACGTGGTCAGGGCGTTGCCAACCCGGCGCGGTGTCCGGACGGCCTCGGCGATCAGCGGCGTCGGCACCGACCGCGCCGTCTGGTTCAAAGCGAGCAGCTCGACCTCGACATCCCCGCGCGGGAGACCGGCGTCGGACAGCCCGGCCAGAAAGCGCCGGTCGATCGGACGCGGCCGGATCAGGCGGTACGGCAGCGCAGCCAGCGCACCGGCCGCCACCGTAGTCTGACGGATCGTTTGGATCATGAGCTTCTCCCCTTACCCTGGCGCATCGCGCTCGACGGGAGGACCGTAGAAGTTCAGGTTGACCTGAAGTCAATGAAGGAGCTCGCGTGACGACATGGCGAATCGGAGACGCGGCGGCACTGGTCAGCGTCCCGACGCATGTGCTGCGGCATTGGGAGGAGGTCGGGGCGCTCGAACCGGCCCGGCTTGCCAACGGGCACCGGGTCTACGACGACGAAACGATCACGCGGGCGCGTCTGATCCGGCTCTGCCAACGAGCAGGCATGTCACTGACCGAGATCGGAGAGCTGTATCGCGGCGACGGTCAGCGCCGCGTCGGACTGGTACGTGACCGGCGGGACCGGATCGCCGACCAGATCCGTCGACTACACGCCGCACAGGACTTCCTTGATCACGTACTCGCATGCGCGCACCCGATGGTCTCGGCCTGCCCAGAGTGCAGCAGCCTTGCCGGCGGGTCGGCATCAGACCTGACCAACGATCCGTCCCGGGGACATGCCTGACAAGTCCGGCGGCGGTCGGCCCGGTCAGTCGATGCCTTCGACGATGCGGAAGTCGCGCTCGACGGCGTCGGAGAGGACGGCCAGCGCCTCCTGGTAGGCCTCGCTCTCGTGCGCCGCGACGGCCTGGTCGAAGCTGTCGAACTCGACCAGGACGGTGCGCTCGGCGATACCGGCGTCGTGTGCGACGACCCGACCGCCGCGGACGAGGGTGCGCCCACCCACGGCCCGGACGGCCGGACCGGCCAGCTCGTTGTATGCAGCCAGCTTTTCGGGGTCGAAAATGGTGCGGTAAACACTGACCCAGTAGCCCTTGGCCACGGAACCTCCAGTGTGTCGGGTCGCCGGACGTGAGTGCTAGCTCCCTCTCAGGCGCACGGACACCACTCTAGGATCCGAGGCCCGAGTCGCGCCTTCCCGTAAGCCGGTGCCGACAGCAACCCGGAGAGCGACCGCTCAGAGCGCCGGCGACCGGCGGCTCAGGAGGTGTGCACCGCGGCCGAAGCCACGGGCCACCGTCCGCGAATCGAGCGCCCGAGTAGAACCGGTTGAGTTCGATGAGCGTTGCCCCTCACAAATCCCCCGGCCGGCCCGTCGGAGGGCTGAGGCGCCACAGGGGCGCCGGAACGGGAGAGCCTTCATGCCAACCGAGCAGGACACCACCGAGCAGGACACCATCCAGTCGCGGCTGCCCGACCCGATGCAGTTCTTTCCCGAGATCGGGGAGATCGCCGGCGGGATGACCAGGGCCGCCATGAACGGGTCGGTCCCGCGGGCGACCATCGACCTGGCACATCTGCGCGCCGGCCAGCTGGTCGGCAGCACTTACCACACCCTCCGGGCGGCCGGGCAGCTCCGCTCGGCCGGGGAGGCCGAGGAGCGGATCACCGCGGTGGCCTCGTGGCGGGACGCGCCCTGCTTCACCGACGCCGAACGGGTGACGCTGGAGATCGTCGAGGCCGTGCTCACCCCGAACCCGTTCGGCGAGCGCGTCCCCGACGAGCTGTTCGGCAGGGCGGCCGAGCACTACGACGAGAAGGCGTTGTGGACGCTCACCGTCGCGATCGGGCAGATCTGCTTCTTCATCCCGGTCGCGCTCATCGCCAAGCCGATCCCCGGCAAGGCGCCGGGGCAGAACTACCGCCGCTAGGGTTCCCGCACCCAGGCCAGCATGTCCCGCCAGTGGTCCGGCGACGGCGTGTGCCCGGCGTCCTCGGCGATCCGGACCTCGGCGTGGGGCATCCGGACGGCGATCCGCGGCGCGTCGACCACGGCGCTGCCCGGATCGCCCCGGCCGGCCCAGATCAGCGTCCGGCACGGCACGTCGGCGAGCCGGAAGCCCCACCGGGCGATGTCGGTGGCCAGCCAGTCGCCGGCCAGGCCGGCGGCGCCCTGGCGGGCGCCCTCGATGTTGGACTCCTCGCCCGGCCGCAGCCACGGGTCCGCGCCGGAGGCCAGCAGCCGGCGGTGCTGCTGGAGCGGGTCGTCGGCGTACCAGGCGGCGGCGCGGGTCACGAAGCGCCGGCCGAGACCCGGGACGCCGCGCAGAGCGAGCGCCTGGAGCCGCTCCCGGCCGCGCAGCGTGCCCAGTTCCCGGTACGGGCCGGTGCAGCCGGCCGCCACCACGCCGGTGAGCCGGTGCGGGAGGCGGGCGCCACAGGCCAGCGCGTACGGCGCGCCGCCGGAGAAGCCGACCACGCCGAAGCGCTCGATCCCCAGCGACGTGGTGAGCGCGTCGACCGCGTCGGCGACGCCCAGCAGGGTCGGTCGGCGGACCGGCGTGGACCGGCCGTACCCGGGGCGGTCGATGGTGAGCAGGCGGATGCCCGACAGGGCGGCGTCGTCGGGGCGGCTGAGCCGGGACCCGGGGGTGCCGTGCAGGAACACCACCGGCGTCCCGGCCGGGTCGCCGTACTCGGCCCAGCCCAGCACCCGATCACCCGGCAGCGTGAACTCCACGTCGCCCTCTCCCACCGTGGTCCTCCCGATGACCGACAAGCTCAGATCGACAGGCCGCTATTGAAACATCCATGTGCCGGGTCGAGTGCCTCCTCGGCAGCCGCGCAGCGACAGGGGGAACGCCACGCCGACGTCACACCTGTCCGGCGGATGCTTCGTCGCCGACCCGGATCACACCGGTGTTCAGCGGGATCAGTCGGACCCCGAACCAGGTCCGCCCGTCGAACCTGCGGTGCCGGGCGAGCGTACGGATGGGCTCCTTCCCGCCGATCAGGGTGCTCGGATCGATCAGGGTGAGCTGGCAACGGTCGCAGCGTTCGGCGAAGCGGAAGTGGATCTCGCCGACGCGTACGGTCTGCCAGCCATCCTCGGCGAAGGGCTCGATCGCTCCATCCAGGACGATGCTGGGCCGGAATCGGGCCATCGGCAGCGGCTCCGGTGCGGCCTCCCCGCGTTCCGCCGCTTCCTCGGCGATCCACTCGTCGAGCCGGCGCAGCGAGGGTACGGTCGTGGCGAGCAGCGGGCCGGCGTCGGAGAGGTTGAGCGGATCGCCTGGCCGGCCGCCATGGCTGGTCGAGACCGAGCGGCGGCGGGGATCGTCGAGCCAACCCAGACGTACCGGCTGGTGCAGCTGGGTCGACAGCCATTCGTGCGCGTCGTCGCCGGCGAGGCGTACCCGGTCGAGCCGGGAGATGGCCGCGGACGCCGGCGGTCCGTCCACCGGCTCGCCCACGGTGTGGACGGAGCCGTCCCGGCCGGTGAGGGTGATCGACCCGGCTCCGGGAACCGCGGTGACGCCCAGCATCCGGCGCTCACGACGGGCGGTCAGGTAGCCGCCGTCCGCGTCCAGGACGAGCCACCGGCGGTCGTGCCGCAGCCCCCACCGCTCGACGGCGGCCTCCTCGACGGACACGCCACCGAGGGATTTGACCGGATAGACCTGCGCGGCCGCGAGTCGCATGCGCCGACGATAGATCATCGGCCTTGTCGGGTACGTCCGGCGAACGAACGGTCGTCACCCGGGGTGATCGGCGGCCTAGCTTCCCGTCAGCTCGGCCAGCAGCGCGGCAACCCGTACCCTGATCTCGTCCCGGACCCGGCGGACCACCTCGATGGGCTGCCCGGCCGGGTCGGTGAGCTTCCAGTCCTCGTAGCGCTTGCCGGGGAACACCGGGCAGGCGTCACCGCAGCCCATGGTCACGATGACATCGCTCGCCCGGGCGTCGTCCCAGCTCAGTCGTACCGGGATCTGTTCGGTGAGGTCGATGCCGACCTCGCGCATGGCCGCGACCGCGACCGGGTTGATCCGATCGGCCGGCTCGCTGCCGGCGGAGCGGACCTCGACGGAGTCACCGGCCAGGTGGCGGAGCCAGCCGGCGGCCATCTGGGACCGGCCGGCGTTGTGTACGCAGACGAACAGGACGCTGGGCTTGGTCATTGGCGCACCGTTTCGGGGGAGAGCGGGGGTACGACGACGTCGCCGGCATCGCGAGCGGCGTCGGGGAACCAGAGGGCGATGGCACCGATGGCCACCAGGCCGCCGGCCAGCTGGGCGACCACGAAGCCCGGGACCGAGGCCGGGGCGATCCCGGCGAAGGTGTCGGTGAAGGCGCGCCCGATCGTGACGGCCGGGTTGGCGAACGAGGTGGACGAGGTGAACCAGTAGGCGGCGCCGATGTAGCCGCCGACGGCCGCGGGCGCGGCGCCGGTCCGGCCCGTGCGGGCCAGCGCGAAGACCAGCACGACCAGCCCGGCGGTGGCCACGACCTCCGCGAGCCACAGATGGCCGCCGGTGCGGTCGGTACGGGCCCAGGCGACGGCCGGGAGGTCGAACATGACGTTCGCCAGGGCGGCCCCGACGACGGCCCCGGCCACCTGGGCGGGCAGGTAGCCGGCCAGCTCCCGTCCGGACAGCCCGGTCCCGGCGCGCCGGCCGAGCCACCAGTCCACGGCCGAGACGACCGGGTTGAAATGGGCGCCGGACACCGGGCCGAAGATCAGGATCAGCGCGCCCAGGGCGAGGGCCGTGGCGATGGCGTTTTCCAGGAGCTGGAGCCCGACGTCGGCGGGGGAGAGCCGAGCGGCCGCGATCCCGGAGCCGACGACCGCGGCCACCAGCAGCGCGGTGCCGGTGAACTCGGCCGCGGCCCGGCGCGGCAGGGTGCCGGTCACGTGCCGGCCGGGACGCTGGCGGGCAGCGCCAGCAGCGCGCCGAGCTGGCGGAACGCGGCCGGCCGCACCCGGTACCAGACCCAGGTGCCGCGGCGCTCGGAGTCGACCAGCCCGGCCTCGCGCAGCACCCTGAGGTGGTGCGAGATCGTCGGCCCGGACAGCTCGAACGCCGGGGTGAGGTCGCAGACGCACATCTCCGGCACCGAGGCGATCATCGACATCAGCCGCAGCCTGACCGGGTCGCCGAGGGCCTTGAACATGGGCGCCACCTCCGCCGCCTGCTCGACGGCCATCGGCCGGACGGCGAGCGGCGCGCAGCAGCCCGGGTCGGCGCGCTCGGCTTGTTTCGACATGGCTCTAGGTTGACAGATGTCAAAACAGGGTGCAACAGTGGGTCCTGCTTCGAAACCCATCTAGACAGGGGGAACCCGATGTCCCGCGTTCAGCTCGCCCTCCGGGTATCCGACCTCGAGGGCTCCGTGGCCTTCTACAGCAAGCTGTTCGACACCGAGCCGGCCAAGCGTCGCCCCGGATACGCCAACTTCGCCGTCGAGAACCCGCCGCTGAAGCTCGTCCTCATCGAAGGCGGGCCCGGCGAGCCCACCGTCATGGATCACCTGGGCGTCGAGGTCTTCGCCACCGACGAGGTCACCGCGGCCACCCGACGGCTCACCGACGCCGGCCTGATCACCCTGGAAGAAAACGACACCGAGTGCTGCTACGCCCTCCAGGACAAGGTATGGGTACGCGGGCCCGGTGACGAGCCGTGGGAGGTCTACACGGTCAAGGGCGACGCCGACACCCTCACCAAGGGCGGCGACGAGTGCCGGTGCGGCGAAACCTCCGCCGCCGAGCCGTCCGCCGCCGGCGCAGCCGCCACCGGTTGCTGCTGACGTCCACGGGGTGCCCGCCGGCCCCGGCGGGCGGGCGCCCCGTCGACCGTAGACTGCGCCGATGGCGGTCAGGCGGATCAAGCCGAACATCCGGTCGGAGCGGTTCGAACAGAGCCGGGCCCTCTACCGGGACGTGCTCGGGCTCACCGAGCAGCCCGGGCTGGACTGGATCCTGTTCTTCGGGACGGACCAGCGCGAGGTCCAGCTCAGCGTCATGGGCCAAGATCTGAAATCGACGGTCTATCCCGACGTCTCCGTCGAGGTGGACGACGTCGACGCCGTGTACGCGCGCGCCGTCGAGGCCGGGGTGGAGATCGTGTACCCGCTCACCGACGAGGAGTGGGGGCTGCGCCGGTTCTTCCTGCGCGACCCCGGCGGGACCACCGTGATCAACGTGACCCAGCACAATTAGGGGGATGATCGGGGCCTTCGGTCCGATCTGGATCCTCACGGCCCTCGGGTACGCGATCCGGCGGGCCGGCCTGCTCGACGAGGCCGCCGCGGCGGTCCTCGGCCGGTTCGTCTTCCACCTGGCCATGCCCGCCGCGCTGTATCTCACCCTGTCCCGGCTGCCGCTGTCCGGCTTCGCCGGGCCGTCGCTACTGGCCTTCGCCGCCAGCACCGGGACGGTGATCGGCCTCGGCTGGCTCGCGGCCCGCCGCCTGCTGCACCGGCCGCCCGGCGACGGCGTGATCTGGGGGATGGCCGCCGGCTACGTGAACTCGGCGAACCTCGGCATCCCGATCGCCACCCGGGTGCTGGGTGACGTCTCGTTCCTGGTCGAGGTGGTCCTCGTACAGTCGCTGCTGGTGACCCCGGTCATCCTGCTGGCCCTGGACCGGGCCGCCGACCCGGACCGGCGGATCCGGGTCCGCCGGCTGCTCACCATGCCGCTGCGCAACCCGGTGATCCTGGGGGTGGCCTTCGGGGTGCTGGCCTCGGCGACCGGCTTCCGCGCCCCCGGCGTACTGGCCGACAGCCTTTCGCTGCTCTCGGCCGCCGCCGTCCCGGCGGCGCTGGTCGCGCTCGGCGCCTCCCTGCACCGTCAACCGGGGCGCAGCCGGAGCCGGGAGGCGGCGGCCGAGAGCGCCGGCTCCGCGGCCGAGAGCGCCGGCTCGGCGGCCGTCGCGTCGCCCGAGCGGGGGTACGGGGAGCTCGGCGCGACCACCGTGGCGAAGCTCGCGGTCCAGCCGCTGGTGGCGTGGCTGGCCGGCCTGGCCCTGCGACTGCCGGGCCCGGAGCTGCTGGCCGTGGTGGTCTGCGCCGGCCTGCCCACCGCGCAGAATACGTTCATCTTCGCCACCGAGTACCGGGTGGCCGAGGCGCTCTCCAGCCGCGCGGTGATCGCCACCACCGCGTTCTCGCTGGCCACCCTCGCGGCGATCGCCGCGCTGCTGGGTTGAACCGTCAGACCGGTTCGTCCCGGTCGCGGAGCGCGTTGCGGACCCGTGCCGGCACCCGGAGCCGGTCATCGGCCATCAGCCGTCGCAGCTCATCGGCGTGCGCGTCCGGGTCGAGGGTCAGCCGGGCCAGCTCGTCGAAGAGCGCGGTCCGCGCGTCGTCGATGGTCTCCGCCGGCCCGGGCATGACGCCCCAGACGTCCCACGGCAACAGCTCCAACCCCACCAGCGCGGCGGCGTCCCGCATGAGGTTGGCGGCCACCCACCACATGCCGGCCTCGGGGATGATGCTGAGCCCGAAGGTGTCCGGGTCGGCCTCGCCGGCGCGGCACCGCAACCAGGCGTCGCCGGCGACCACGAACCGGTCCCGGGGCACGTCGGTGACGTCGAAGTCGATGCCGAACAGCTCCCGCTGCGGCTCATCGAGCTGGGCGTCCACCAGGACCCACCGCCCCCGCCGGGCGTCCCAGCACTCGGCCACCCAGTGGTCCTCGTACAGCCCGGCCGCGAAGTAGGCGCCGAACCCGCAGCGGGCCCGCGCCGGGATGCCGCGCAACCGCAGCGCGGTCACCAGCAGCACCGTGAAGTGCCGGCAGTTGGCCGCCACCCGGCGCTCCGGCGGCCGGGGCGCCCCCAGCGGCCGGTCGTCCCGCTCGACGATCCGGGCCAGCAGTTGCTCGACCGGCCGCAGGTGCACGGTGTCCCGGTCGGCGTCGGTGAGCGTCACGCCGTACCGGTGGGCGATGTGTTCGTGGATCAGCAGGCCGTGCTCGACGGCGGCCAGCCCGGCCACCCCGTCGGGCAGCCGTTCGAGCAGCGGAGCGTACGCCCCGGCCGAGGTCATCCGGCCGGGTCGGGCGTAGTCGGCCAGCGTGGCCGGTGACTGGGTCGGCATCGAACAAGGATGCCAAAATTCGGCCGAATTCTCCGCCCGGGGCGGGCCGGCCGGGGCCGCATGCACGCCCGCGGGAAAAATCTCGCTGCCGATGTCCTCCGCGTGGCGGTGCCGGACGACGCGTCGGTGAAGGCCGACGCTGGACCGGGATCCGGCGCGTTGGCCGGGACCGGCCGCCGGCCGGTCCGCCCGAGCAGGAAAGGGACACGCCATGCAGCAGCGCATCACCCCGTACCTCTGGTTTGACGGCCAGGCCGAGGAGGCCGCCGACCGCTACGTCGCCATCTTCCGCAACTCGCGGATCCTGCACGTGCAGCGGTACGGCGAGCACGGGCCCGGCACCCCGGGCACCGCCATGGTGGTCGAGTTCGAACTCGACGGGCTGCGGTTCGCGGCCCTGAACGGCGGCCCGCAGTACCACTTCACCGAGGCCACGTCGTTCCACGTGCCCTGCGAGACGCAGGACGAGGTCGACGAGCTGTGGGAGAAGCTCACCGCCGACGGTGGCGAGCCGGGCCAGTGCGGCTGGCTCAAGGACCGGTACGGCGTCTCCTGGCAGATCGTCCCGACGGAACTGCCGAAGCTGCTCGGCGGCCCGGACCCGGACGCCTCGGGCCGGGCCCTGCAGGCCATGTTCAAGATGCGCAAGCTCGACATCCAGGCCCTGCGCGACGCGTACGACGGGAAGCCCTGACCGCAGCGGCGGTGGCGCCCGCCGGGCCGGTGATGTTAGGAAGGGCCCCTTCCTATACAAAAAGCGATAACAAGGGGCCCTTCCTTTCATGAGCCGGGTGTTTCGGCACGGCGGGTATCCGACGTTCTGGACCGCTGACACCGTTTCGATGTTCGGCAGCTACGTCACCACGGTGGCGTTGCCGGTGGTGGCCATCGGCACGCTGGGGGCGTCGGACACCGAGGTGGGCCTGATCAACGGCGCGCGGTGGGTGCCGTACCTGCTCTTCGGGCTGCTCGCCGGCGTCGTGGCCGACCGGTACCGGCGGCGGCCCATCCTGGTCGGCGCCGATCTGGTCCGGGCGGCGCTGCTGGGGCTGCTCGCCGCGCTCGCCGTTACGGGAGCACTCCGGATCGCCGGACTGGTGGCCTTCGTCATCGTGTTCGGGGCGCTGTCCCTGCTGTACGAGGCGGCACACCAGTCGTACCTGCCCCGGCTGGTGCCGCCGGCCGCGCTCACCGCGGCGAACGCCCGGATGGAGCAGAGCGGGTCGGTGGCGCAGACCACCGGTCCGTTCCTGGGCGGCTCGCTGGTGGCCGCGCTCGGCGCGCCGCTGGCCCTGCTGGTCGACGCGGTGTCCTATCTGGTCTCCGGGCTGCTGTTGGCCACCATCCGGCGACCGGAGCCGGCGCCCGAGCGGCACGACCGGCACCTGGGTCGCGAGCTTCGGGAGGGCCTGGCCTGGGTCTACCGGCACCCGGTGCTGGCGCCGTACGCGATCACCCTGCATGTCCGGTTCCTGATGGCCAGCATGACCTCGACCGTCTTCACCCTGTTCGTGCTGCGCGGGCTGAACCCGGGCCTCCCGGGCGACCGGGCGGCGTTCGGGCTCGGGGTGGTGCTCGCGGTGGGCGGCCTGGGCGCGCTGGTCGGCAACTCGCTGTCCGGGCTCGTCGGGCGGTACGGCATCGGCCGGTCCATCCTGCTGGAACGTTTCGGCGAGCCGGTCGGCTGGATCGTGGCGGCCCTGGCCGGAGCGGGGGTCGGCGGTTGGATCCTGGTCGGTGCCGCGCAGTTCCTGGTCTGGGCCGCGCTCGGGGTGAGCGGTCCGAATGAGATGGGTTACCGCCAGGCGGTGACGCCCGATTATCTCCAGGGCCGGATGAACGCCACCATCCGGTCGCTGAACTGGGGGATGTTCACCGTGGGCGCCCCGGTCGGCGGGCTGCTCGCCCAGCACCTGGGGTATCGGCCGGCCATCTGGGTGGGCGTGGCCGGCCTGCTGGCCGGGGCCGTCGCCGCGGCGCTGTCACCGCTGCGGCACGCCCGCCACCCCGAGCCGGTCCCGGACGGAGCGCGCCGTGGGGCGGAGGGCTCGCCGCCGGCGACTGCCGACCGCGACAGATAGTCGGGCGATTCACCGGCAGAAGCCTGACGGACGTGCAAACGGCGAGAAACGTCGTGCCTGATAGTCATCATCTATGGGTCTCGGGCATGACGTTTCTACGTCGTATCGCCTCGGGCACGGTCCCGGCTCGGGAAACGAGCTGTTTTCGGTGATCGGAAAACTGGCCGGGCGGGGGACACGCAGCGTGCCCGACTGGTGCACAATTCGACGATGAACGATCCGCGGTTGCCCGCCCTGACCAGGGCCGAACAGGATCTGGTTGAGCACTACCTGCGGGTGGTCGACTTCGTCGGACGGGCCAACCCGGCGTCCGACACCGGGCACTTCGACGTGATGCGGTGCGTGCTGGCCGCCCAGGGGCTGCTGGCCGAGGCCCGGGCCCTGCTGGTGGCCGCCGAGACGATGCGGGAACGCGGCGAGACCGAGGTGTTCCCGCAGACCCTGGCCCGGGCCATGCGGATCCTGGACGGCGAGCGGCGTACCTCCCGGGTGCTGCTTCCGCCGGAGTAGGCCGCCTCAGCCGGCGGTTGCCGGCCCGTCCTACACCGGCGGTCCGTCGCCGCCAGCGGTCGGTCGAGGCGCGTCTGCGCCGCCGGCGTCGGGTTGGCCGGCGTCGCTGGCCCTTAGGTAGCGCCGGGCCCGCCGCCGGTTGGCCCACCAGGCCCAGAACAGCAGCGCCATGGCGGTCAGCAACATGAGCGAGATCGGTCGGTTGGCGTCGACGATCAGCAGGTAGATGTCGAACAGCGCGAGCGCGCCGGCCGCCCACGGCAACCAGCGCTGCCGCAGCTGCCGTTCGGCCAGCTCGCGGGCCACGGCGTCGATGCGCGGCGTCGGCACGTGGCCGGTCCGGACGGCCGCCAGGGCCTCGCGCTGGGTCCCCGGATCCGCTGCCACGAACCCGGACTCCCGGCGCCGCTGGGAAAGGACCAGCAGCACCACCGCGACCAGGGCCATCAGTACGACGATGGCGCTGGCGACCGACGAGCGATCGCCGACCACCAGCGCCGAGACGAGCCAGGTCAGGACCGCCGCCGCGGCCAGGCCGCCGAGCACCAGCAGGACCCTCGTGCGATTCCGACGCTCCCGGTCCGATCCCCGGGTCGATTGTGGATCCCCCGTCATGCGTCGATTGCTACCCGCCGGGGCCTCCGGGCACTCCATTTCCCGGTCTGGGAGTTCGGCACCGGACGGGCGGTTTCCGGGTCGGTGTTCGCGAACCGGTCGCGCTGTCCGGCCCGTACCGGATCCGCCGGGAGCGGCGGGCGTCCGACCCGGCGGCGTACCGACATGACCCGGCGTCTTCGGGGAACGCGGCCGGCATGGTGGCCTCCACCGACCGTGCCCAGCGCGCCGGCGTCCCCGACGGCGCCGGTCCGACCGTCGGCGTCCTCGGCTCGTACGGCGGTCGGAACCTCGGCGACGAGGCGATCCTCACCGGTCTGCTGGCCGATGTGCGGGCCCGGCGTCCCGACTGCCGGATCGTGGTGTTCTCCCGCAACCCCGCCCACACCCTCGCGGCGCACCCCGGCGTCACGGCCGTGCCCTGGGAGGGGGTGAGCCGGAACGACTCCTCGGCCGCCCTGGACCGGCTCGACCTGCTGCTGCTCGGCGGGGGCGGCATCCTGTACGACAGCGAGGCCCGCCGCTACCTGCGGATCGTGCTGGCCGCGCAGGAACGCGGGCTGCCGGTCTGCACGTACGCCGTGGGCGCCGGGCCGCTCACCGAGAGCGTGGACTGCGCCATGGTGCAGGAGAGCCTGGCGGCCGCGCAGGAGGTGACCGTGCGGGACGTCGAGTCGTGCCTGCTGCTCGAGGAGGTCGGGGTGACCCGGCAGATCAACGTCACGGCAGACCCGGCCATGATGCTCCAGCCGGAACCCTTCCCCGACGAGTTGCTGCGGGCCGAGGGGATCCGGCCCGGCCGGCGGCTGGTCGGGATGAGCGTGCGCGAACCGGGCCGGGCGGCCGCCCGCCTCGACGTGGACGGCTATCACCGGCTACTCGCCCAGGTCGGCGACTTCCTGGTCACCCGGCTGGACGCCGACGTGATCTTCGTGCCGATGGAACCGGACGACATCCGGCACTCGCACGGGGTGCTGTCCAACATGGTGACCGCCGCCCACGGCCGGATCCTGCACGGCGACTACCGGCCACGACAGGTGCTCGGCCTGATGCGGCATTTCGACTTCGCCGTCGGGATGCGGCTGCATTTCCTGATGTTCGGCGCGATGACCGGGGTGCCGCTGCTGCCCCTGCCGTACGCGGGGAAGGTCTTCGACTTCGCCCAGCGCATCGGCGCGCCGACGCTGAAGGGAGTCGAACGGGAGGTGGAGGGGCCGCTGCTGGCCGAGGTGGACCGGCTGTGGGACGAGCGGGACCGGCGGCTGCCCGAGACCGACCGCCGGGTGGCCGAGCTGTGCCGGCGGGCCGCCCGCACCGGCGCGGCCATCGACCCGGTGCTGCAGGGCCTCGGCCACCCGGCGCGGTGACGCGGCCCGCCCGCGCGTCCCGGGCCGGCCCGCACGCGCGTCCCGGACCGGCCCGCACGCGCGTCCCGGGCCGGCCTGCCCGCGGGGCGGGGCCGCGCGCGGGCGGGGCGGGCGGGCGGGGCGTCAGGTGGCCGGGCCGCGCCACCGGTAGATCCACCCTTCCGCGCCGGCGGCGGACTCCAGCTCGTAGATGTCGGCGTGGGCCAGCCCGCCCTCGCCCAGCCAGTGATGCGTCAACGGCGGCCGGCCGGTCGTGTCCAGCTCCACGTTGATCATCTCTCCGTCGGCGGGGCCGTCGGCCAGCCGTACCCGGGTGGTTGCCATGCCTGCCAGGTGCCCGTTTCCGCGGCGGATAAGCGGGAACCCGCCGGTGTGCAGGCGGTGGGGCAGACGTGGGACGCGCGCCAGTGCGGGCTGGTCGGCGACGGCGCGACCAACGACCAGCCGGCGCTGGCCGAGCTGGTCGACCGGCTCGGCGCCGGCTACGCGGCCGACGGCATCCCCCGGGTCATCCACTGCCCGCCGGGGGTGTACGCGATCCGCGACGCCGGCACGGTCTGGCGCAGCGGGGTGTCGCTGGTCGGCTCGGGCATCGGGGTGACCCGCTTCGTGCTGTCCAACCCCGGCGACCGCAGCCAGCCGGTGCCGCTGGCGTACTTCACCACCGTGCAGCACGGGGCATCCCGGGAGAACCACATCGCCGACTGCACCTTCGCCGGTTTCGAGATCGACGGCTCCGGCGTCGTCATGGACGACTACAACTACCTGGCCAAGGGGCTGGGCCTGCAGTACGTGCGCCGGGGCCGGTTCCGGGACCTGTGGATCCACGACACCGGCGCCACCGGGCTGGGCTGCGACTTCCTGCAGGACACGGTGATCGACGCGGTGGTGGCCGAGCGCTGCGGCCGGCTGGACAACGGGCGCCAGATGGGCGGGGCCGGCATCGGGATCGGGATCGGTGGCTGGGGCCCCAGCGAGCGGCTCACCGCGACCGCCTGCAGCACCCTGGGCAACGGCACCAACGGCATCTTCGTGGAGCTGCAGAAGGACTACTGGCCGCCGCCGCGTGGCATCCGGATCATCGGCTGCCACGCCGAGGGCAACCGGTACGGCATCTCCGACTGGGGCGCCGACGGCCTGATCGTGTCGGCCTGCACCATGCTCGGCAACCGGGTGGCCGGCTACGACGTCTCCACCCACGGGACCGCCGGGGTGGCCGGCCGGGGCGGCATCGTCACCGACTGCGTCATGGACGGCAACGTCTCCTCGGGGGTGAGCTTCGGCGGCGGCACCGGCCCGTACCTCATCCGGGGCAACCGGATCAGCGGCAACGGCCGGTACGGCTTCCGGCTGCACGACATCGGCAGCCCGCAGCAGCCGCCCATCCGGGAGATCGTGCTGGACGGCAACGACATCTGGGGCAACGGGCTGAGCGGCATCCAACTCGACGCCGCCTCCACCGATCTGACCCTGGTGGGCAACCGGATCCGCAGCAACGGCCGCCGCGCCGGCCCGGCCGCCGCCGGGCAGGGACCCGACGTCCGGTACGGGCAGCTGAGCATGACCGACAGCTCCGCCGACTGGGCCCCCGACGCACACTTCGGCAAGGAGCTCGTGGTCGACGGCCGGACCGCCATGGTGATGTCGAACGACCGGAACCGCCTGACGCTCACGCCCATCCGGGCCGGGCTGCCGACCGCGTGGACCGGCGAGGCCTGGCCGGAGCCCGACCCGGACGGCGGGCCGCCGCCGGACGGCGCCGGATACCGGCTGCTCGGCCCGCCGCCGCACCGCGCCGGCGTCACCGTCGCGGGCCGGACCACCGGCCTCACCATGCGGAACAACCGGGTCTGGGACGGGCTCGAGCCGAAGACCCAGACCGAGGGGATCTGGGTCACCGGGCAGGGGTTGTGCCGGAACGCGGCCGTCGAGGACAACGACCTGGCCGGCAACCGCGACGTGGCGATCCTGCTGGACACCCCCGCCGAGGGCGGCCGATGGGCCCGCAACCACGGCTGCGACGACGGGTGACGCCAGCCCGGGCGGCGCGTGGCCGGTCACGCTGGCCAGGGGCGGCGCGCGCCGATGACGGCGGCCCGGGGGCTGCCGCCGGTCAACCTCGGCCCGGGCGCTCCCGCCGGTCAACCCCGGCCCGGGCGCTCCCGCCGGTCAACCCCGGCGGGGGGTGGGAAGCAGCCCCGACGGGTACTCCATGCCGTCGTGCGTGCACGCGGCCGCGGCCACCCGCGCGGCGTAGCCGGCCGCCGGCTCCGGCGGCGCGCCGGCGAGGCTGGCGGCCACGAAGCCCGCCGCGAACGCGTCGCCCGCGCCGTTGGTGTCCAGCACCGGCCCGGGGGCGGGCGCCGCCGGCACCGCCAGCGCGGACCGGTCCGCCCGGACCAGCGTGGCGCCCGAGCCCCGCCGGTGACCAGCACCGTCCGCGGCCGCGGCGCCGCGGCCAGGTCCCGAGCCAGCGGTACGGCCCGGTCGGCGAGCCCGGTGTCGCTGAGGAAGACCAGGTCGGCCGCGGCCAGGAAGGGCCGGTGGTAGGCGTTCCGCCCGTCCCAGTCGTGCAGGTCGGTCGACAGCTGGGCGCCGGGCCGCAGCGCCGACCGCAGCCCGGCCAGCACCGGCGGCACCCACTCCATGATCGAGACGTGGACGTGCCGGGCCGCCCGCACCAGCTCGGCCAGCTCGGCGGCGGTGAACGGCGCCGGACCGGTCCACGGGCCCCGCGGGTCGTACAGGGACATCCGCCGGCCCGCCGGATCGACCAGGTTCACCGATCGCCGGGTGCCGCGCGGATCGGTGCGCAGCCGGGCCTCGACCGCGGCCCGGTCCAGCGCCGTACGCACGATGTCGCCCAGCGGATCGTCGCCGAGCACATCCACCAGCGTCACCCGCAGGCCGAGCGCGCGGGCCGCCAGCGCCACGCCGGCCCCGGTGTTCCCGATTCGCGGCTCGATCGGCGGCACGGTCACCGAATCCGCGGCCGGCAGCGGCAGCCCGGGCACCCGGGTCCGGATGTCGACGCCCAGACCACCGATCACGAGAAGATCCGACACGACTCGGCAGGATAGCGGGGGCGGCGCGGGGCTCGGGTGTTAAAAAGGGACCCCTGCTATACCGGAAACGATAAGAGGGGGCCCTTCCTTGCAGGTCGTGCACGCGGTGTGGCGGCCGGGTGGTCGGCTGGTGCTGTGGGCCGAGCAGCCGGGTGCCACGGCCGAGCCGGCCCGGCGACCGGGACGGCCGCCCCGGGAGCGCCCACACCCGTACGCGGCCGGGCATCCGGAGCTCGCGGCGGCCCTCGGCGAGCTGGGCGCCAAGGCCACCACCGGGAGCACCCTGCTCGCCCTGCCCACCCGCGCCGGCGTACCGGTCGAGTCGCCCGAGCTGATCCGCGCCGAGCCGGTCCCGGCGGCGCGCGGGCGGCTCACCCTGGCCGGCTGGCGGGCGCCCAGCCTGGAGTACGACGCCGACCTGGCGCTGCCGGCCCTGCTCCGGCTCGCCGTGGAACCGGCCAACGGGGCGATTCCGACCGCGGCGCCCGGGGCGACCCTGCGGCAGCTCGGCCAGCTCGCGGCCTTCGCCGTCGACCTCGTCGAGCGCGGCCGCACGCTGCCCGGCCTGGAACTCGACCCGGCCGGCGCCCGGGCCGTCTGGCGCCCGCTGCCCACCGGGGCCGACGCGGCCTGGGCCCGGTCCCTCGCCCTGGCGCTGCCGCCGGCCGTCCGGGCCGCCGACCCGGACACCCCGCTGGCCGCGCTGGTCGCCGACGCCCTGGACGCGCTGACCGACGCGGCCGCCCGGATCGCCCTGGACGACCTCGGGCTGGTCCCGCCGGGCCGGGCGACCGGGCGGGCGGAGGCGACCCGGCGCTGGCTGGCGGCGCTCACCGGCCGGCAGCGGACGGTCCGGGCGGCCGCCGCCGTTCTGGCGGACCTGGCCCGCGACCTGGCCGACTGGCAGCGGGACGCGGCCGGCGGACCGACCCGGGCCACCTTCCGGCTGGTCGAACCGCCCGAGATTCCCGCCGAGATCGAGCTCACGGCGCCGGCGGTCGTGCCGGCCGTCGGGTCGGGGTCCGATGGTCCGGTCGCCCCGGCGGCAGCGATCGGGTCCGACCGCGGGGTCGGTCCGGCCGTCGGCGGCGCGCCGGATGGTGGGGCCGCGGCGAACGCCGGCGGCGCGCCGGATGGGTGGCGGGTGGAGTTCGGGCTCCGGCCGGCCGACGGGTCCGGGCTGATCGACGCCGGGAGCGTCTGGGCCGCGGACGGGCCGCTCGGCCCGCCGAGCCGGCCGATCGGCGCGCCGCAGGAGACCCTGCTCGCCGAGCTGGGCCGGGCCAGCCGGCTCTGGCCCGAGCTCACCGACGCGTTGCGGACCGCCACCCCGACCGGGCTGGACCTGACCACCGAGGGCGCTCACCGGTTCCTCACCGAGGGCGCGCCGGTGCTGCACGCGGCCGGCTTCGGCGTGCTGCTGCCGGGCTGGTGGCGTCGGCCGGGCAGCCGGCTCGGGGCCCGGCTGCGCGCCGGCAGCCCCACGGCGCCCGGCACGGTGGCCGGGCGGGCCGGGATCGGCCAGGATGCGCTGCTGGAATACCGCTGGGACGTGGCGCTGGGCGACCAGTCGCTCACCGCGACGGAGCTGGAGTCGCTGGCCACCCTGAAGACGCCGCTGGTCCGGCTGCGCGGCCAGTGGGTGGAGCTGGACTCCCGGCGGCTGGCGGCCGGGCTGAAGCTGCTCCGCTCCGGCGGCCGGATGAGCGTCACCGACCTGCTCCGGCTGGCCCTCGACGGGCGGGACGACCCGGACGCGCTGCCGATCCTTGAGGTGAGCGCCGAGGGCGCGCTGGGCGACCTGCTGGCGGGCCGGGTGGAGCGGCACCTCGCGCCGGTGGAGGCGCCGCCGGGCTTCGTCGGGAAGCTGCGTCCCTACCAGCAGCGCGGCCTGGCTTGGCTGTCCTTCCTGGAGTCCCTGGGCCTGGGCGGAATCCTCGCGGACGACATGGGCCTCGGCAAAACCCTGGAAATGCTGTCGCTCATATCAAAACGGGTAGAAGGCGCCGGGCCGACGCTGGTGATCTGCCCGATGTCGCTGGTCGGCAACTGGCAGCGGGAGGCGGCCCGGTTCGTCCCGGGGCTGCGGGTGCACGTGCACCACGGCGCGGAGCGGGCCCGGGGAGCGGAGTTCGCGGCGGCCGTGCGGGACGCGGACCTGGTGCTCACCACGTACTCGCTGGCGGCCCGGGACGCGGTGGCGCTGGCCGGGATCGACTGGCACCGGATCGTGGTCGACGAGGCCCAGTCGATCAAGAACGCGGCCACCCGGCAGGCCGGGGCCATCCGCGCGCTGCCGGCCCGGCACCGGATCGCCGTCACCGGTACGCCGGTGGAGAACCGGCTGGCCGACCTGTGGTCCATCATGGAGTTCGCCAATCCCGGGCTGCTGGGCGCCGCCACCGCGTTCCGGAAGAGCTATGCCGAGCCGATCGAGCGGCACGGCGACGACGCCGCGGCCGAGCGGCTGCGCCGGATCACCGGCCCGTTCGTGCTGCGCCGGCTCAAGACGGACCCGGCCATCATCTCCGACCTGCCGGAGAAGCTCGAGATGGAGGTGCTGTGCAACCTCACGGGTGAGCAGGCGGCGCTGTACCAAGCCGTGGTCGACGACATGCTGGCGCGGATCGAGCGCAGCGACGGCATGGAGCGCCGGGGGCTGGTGCTGGCCACCATGACCAAGCTGAAGCAGGTCTGCAACCATCCGGCCCAGCTGCTGCGGGACGGCTCCGACCTGGCCGGCCGGTCCGGCAAGCTGGCCCGGCTCGAGGAGATCGTCGAGGAGGTGCTCGCGGTGGGGGAGAAGGCCCTGCTGTTCACCCAGTACGCCGAGTTCGGCGGGATGCTCCGGGCGTACCTCTCGGCGCGGACCGGGCGGGAGGTGGCGTACCTGCACGGCGGGGTGTCGAAGGTCGACCGGGACGCGCTGGTGACCCGGTTCCAGGATCCGGCCGGGAGCGGCCCGCCGCTGTTCGTGCTGTCGCTCAAGGCCGGCGGCACCGGTCTCACGCTGACCGCGGCCAACCACGTGGTGCACGTGGACCGCTGGTGGAATCCGGCCGTGGAGGATCAGGCGACCGACCGGGCGTTCCGGATCGGCCAGCGGCGGGCCGTGCAGGTCCGCAAGTTCGTCTGCGCCGGCACGGTCGAGGAGAAGGTGGCGGCCATGATGGCGGAGAAGCGCGGGCTGGCCCAGCGGATCGTCGGCACCGGCGAGCAGTGGCTCACCGAGCTGTCCAGCACGCAGCTGCGCCGGTTGTTCGCGCTGGAGTCGTCGGCGGTGGTGGAGTGAGGCGGGACTTTTCGGACTTCGGGCCGCCCCGGCGGGTGCAGGGGGGCCTGCGGGCCCGGTCGACGCGGGGCAGCATCGGCACCTCCTGGTGGTCCCGCCGCTTCGTCGAGGTGCTGGAGTCGTTCGCCCTGGGCACCCGGATGACCCGGGGCCGGTCGTACGCGCGCTCCGGTCAGGTGCTGCGCCTCGATGTGGCGCCCGGGGTGGTGGCGGCCGAGGTGCAGGGCTCGCGGCCGCAGCCGTACCCGGTCCGGATCGGGCTGCCGGCGTTCGACGCGCGGGTGTGGGCGCGGCTGGAGGGCGTGCTGGCGGCGCAGGCGTTCTACAGCGCCCGGCTGCTCGCCGGCGACCTGCCGGCCGAGCTGGCCGACGTGTTCGCGGCCGAAGGCGCGCCGCTGTTCCCGTCCGATGTGGACGAGATGAGCATGCGGTGCGGCTGCCCCGACCCGGCGGTCCCGTGCAAGCATCTGGCCGCCACCTTCTATCTGCTGGCCGAGGCGCTGGACGCCGACCCGTTCCTGCTGCTGCGCTGGCGGGGCCGGGACCGGGACGAGCTGCTGGCCCGGCTGCGGGCCGCCCGGTCCGCGGGCGCCGGCGCCCGATCGGCCGGCGCCGAGCCGGGGTCCGGATCGGCCGGCGCCGGGACCGGGTCCCGATCGGCCGGCGCCGAGACAGGGTCGGAAACCGCCGCCGGCGGCGCCGGGGCGACCGGTCCGGAGGCGGGCGCCGGGCCCGGCGGGCCGGGCGCCGCGACGGCGCTCAGCGGGCTGGCCGAGAACCCCCTGGATGAGGCGGTCGAGCGGTTCTGGGTGGCGCCGGTGCCGTTGCCGGCCCGGCCGACGGCGGTACGCGCCGATGTGGACCTGCTGCTGCGCCAGCTCGACGTGCCGGCCCGCGACCTGGGCGGTCCCGGGCTGCTGGCCCGGCTCCGCCCGGCGTACCAGCGGTTTGCCGAACCGCCCGACGGCCCGCCGCCGTCCGATGAGCCGGACTGACGCGGCGGCGCGGCCGGGTTCGTGGGCGGTCGCGGCGAGCGCCGGCTAGCGGTAGCGTCGCCGCAGCTGCCACACCATGGCGGCGTTGCCGAGCAGCACCAGGGCGTAGACGGCTCCGGCGATGCCACCGCCGAGCACGGCGAGCACCGGTACGGCGGCCCAGAGCACGATGGTGAGTGCGAGCATCAACCGCTTGCGACGCATCCGGTGGCGATCGGACAGTCGCGCGAAGAACTTCGGATCGGACGCCTTCAGTTCCCGGGTGATCTGCTCGAAGCGGAGCTGATCCTCTTTGCTGAGCATGGCGCTGGCCTCCCCCCTGCCGGCGTTAACCGGGTTGGCGCAGGGATACCCGGCGGAGGGCGCCTCACGCTCGCCGGATGGCCAGGAGTTCAATCCACCTCCTCAGAACTTACTTAGCGGTTCCTTAAGTTTTCCTGTTTCGCCGTAACGTCTCCGCGCCGGCGCTGCCCGTGGGTGGCGCTCCCGGCGCGGCCGCCGCGCCGACATCGTGGCTGGCCGGCGGGTCAGCGCTCGCGGGGCGCGCCGCGGCGGGGCGGGACGGGCGGGTTCAGTACCGCCTTAAGCGCGCGTCCGGCACCGAACCGACCGCCTTGAAGCAGGTCAGCACCTTGACTACCGTGCCGTAGCAACCCCCTTCACAAACGTCGCAGCCACACCACCTGACACTCCAGCCGGTCGACGACCCGGTGGTGCCGGCGCGCGCCCCTCACCCATTTGGGATCGGTAGATGGCAGACCAGAACGTGCCACCACCCCGGCCGGACCGCCGCTGGGATGGCCCGGAGCACCCCACGTCGTACGGCTACCGGGAGCTGCGCCGCGACGGTGCCGCAGACCAGCCGGCCGCCCCGGCGTACCAGGCCGGCGGCCAGCACCAGCCCGGCCCGGCGTACCCGGGGCCGCGGCCGTATCCGGCGGCCCGCAACGGCCACCAGCAGCCGGCCGCGACCGGCCACCCGGCCTACCGCCCGGCGGATTCCGGGGTACGGGTACACCCGGGCGACGCCGGCGCGTACCGGGGCCCGGGGTCCCGGTGGGTGGGCCCGGAGGGGCTCGGCGGCGGTGACCCGCGGCTCGCGGCCATGCCGGCCGACCCGGGGGACGACGACGGGCGCGCCGTGGCCCGCCGCAAGGCGCTGGCCGCGTTCGGCGGCACGGCGGCCGTGGTGGTCGGCGGCGCCGCGGTGGCGATGTCGCCGCTGGGCCGCGACCTGACGAACAAGCTGTTCGGCTCCGGTCCGGACGCCGAGGTGGCCGCGCCAACCGACGGGACCGCGGCCCGGCCGAGCGGCCAGCAGCCGAGCACCGTGCGCACCTACACCGAGCAGAACGAGAGCTACATGGGCTCCCGGGCCGGTGCGGCGCTGAAGAAGAACTCGCCCAGCACCGGGCAGGTGTTCGGCGGCCCCGCCGAGGCGGCCGCCCGCACCACCGTCACGGTGAAGACGGTGCTGGCCAAGGATCCGGTACGGCACCTGGCCAGCCGGGCCACCTTCGGCGCCACGCCCGCGGTGCTCGCCGACATCCGGCGGATGGGCATCGACGAGTGGCTGCGCACGCAGCTCGACCCGGATCGGATCGCGCCCAGCAAGGCCGAGCTGAAGCTCGCCGAGCTGACCACCCTGAAGATGACGCCCGCGCAGCTCAAGGCCAACCGGGAGAGCCTGAACGCCAAGGGCGTGCAGGCCGACAAGGAGTACATCGACGCCACCATCGCCCGGCAGATCTGGTCGCAGCGGCAGCTGTTCGAGGTGATGGTCGACTTCTGGAACGACTTCCTGCACGTCGGGCCCGAGTTCGACAACTCGGACCTGGTGCGCGGCGCGTTCGACCGGGACGTCGTCCGCAAGCACGCGCTGGGCAACTACGCGGACATGCTGGTGGCCGGCAACCGGCACCCGGCGCTGCTGATCTATCTCAACCAGATCCAGTCGCACAAGGACGAGGTCAACGAGAACCTGGCCCGGGAGAACCTGGAGCTGTACTCGGTCGGCGTGGACGGCGGCTACAAGGAGGCCGACGTGCGCCAGGCCGCCCTGCTGCAGACCGGCCGGACCATCGACGAGAACTTCGACTACGTCTTCCAGCCCAGCCGGCACTACGTCGGCCGGGTCAAGATCCTCGGTTACTCGTCCGCGAACAACTCGGCCGAGGGCGGCGACAAGGCCAGCGAGGCATACTTCCGCTACCTGGCCAACCACTCCTCGACGGCGCGCTACGTGGCGCAGAACCTGGCCACCCGGTTCGTCTCGGACGTCCCGCCGAAGAGCCTGGTGGACCGGCTCGCCAAGACGTACCTGGCGAACAAGACGGCCATCAAGCCGGTGCTCATGACGCTGTTCAGCTCCAGCGAGTTCTGGGCCGCCGTGGGCCAGAAGGTGCGCCGGCCGATGGAGTACCTGGTGGCCACGTACCGGGCCCTCGGCGTGACCCCCGACCCGTCGCCCGGCTACCAGCCCGGCGGCGACCGGGGCGCGTTCGCCAGCGGGCTGAGCCAGATCCGGTCCAAGATGGCCGAGATGGGGCAGTTCCCCACCGGCATGCCGACCCCGAACGGCTACCCCGACGTCTTCGTGGCGTGGACCAGCCCGGGAACCATGCTGAACGGCTGGAACGAGGCCGCCACCCTGATCGAGGGCGGTCACCCCGAGTTCTCGTACGTCAAGCCCGAGCGGCTGGTGGGCGCCAAGGCGCCCGGCACCGCCGGGGCGTACGTGGACGCGCTGGCCAAGCGGCTGGTGCATCAGCCGCTCACCGCCCGGCAGAAGGCGCTGATCCTGGGCATCCCCGGTGTCTCGTCGGCCGCGAAGGTGGACGCGAAGTTCCTCGGGGCGGTTCCCGCCATGGCGCGGGCCCTGCTCGCTTCCCCCCAGCACCACCTCCGGTGAGGCCCGAGATGGAGAAGACCGTGCACCAGTTCCCCCTGCACCCCGACTGCCCCGACCTGCGGCGGCTGGCGCCGAACCGGACGGAGGCGATCCTCCGCGCCGAGGCGGCGGCGGTCGAGGCCGAGAACGCGGCCGAGCGGGACCGCTTCCGGGCGCTGAACGACCTGGAGGAGGAGCAGCAGGACGGGCGGGGCGTCACCCGGCGTACCTTCGTGGCCGGCGCGGCCGCCACCGCCACTGCGCTGGCCACCAGCCAGTTCGTCAGCACCCAGGCCTCGTTCGCGGCCACCAAGACGGGCACGCTCATCCACGTGTTCCTGTACGGCGGCCTGGACGGGCTGAGCCTGGTGGCCCCGGCCAACGACCCGGTGCTGCAGAAGGCCCGCCCGGACCTGCTGTTGGGGAACGACTCGCTGGCGCTGGACCGCGGGTTCATGCTCACCAAGGCGTTCGCGCCGCTGTCGGGCTTCCTGGCCAAGCGGCAGCTCGGCTTCATCCCGGCGGTCTCCGACCCGCGGCTGTCCCGCAGCCACTTCCAGGCGCAGGACGCGTGCAACCTGGGCGGCCTGCCGGCCGAGACCGGCGGCCGGGGCTGGCTGGACGCCCTGGTCGACGCCCTCGGCCCCGGCACGGCGTTCCGCAGCGTGGGCGTCGGCAGCACCCTGCCGCGGTCGCTGGTCGGCACCAACGGCGCGATCTCGCTGAACAGCGTCGAGTCGCTGACCCTGCGCGGCGACCAGCGGTTCACCGCGGCCACCGAGAAGGCCATCAAGGGCCTCTTCACCGACATCAACCACCCGGTCGAGGACGCGGTGCAGGAGGGACTGAGCGCGCTGGGCCTGGCCAAGTCGCTCGCCGCCAAGGACTACCAGCCGGCGGCGGGGGTGAAGTACGACGGCGAGGTGGGCCGGTCCTTCCGGGAGCTGGCCCGGCTGATCAAGGGCGGCGCCAACGTCCGGGTGGCCACGATCGGCACCGGCGGCTACGACACCCACGAGAACCAGGGGCCGCGCGAGGGCGGCCAGCTGTTCAACCGGCTGAACGACGTGGCCCAGGGCATGGCCGACTTCTTCACCGACCTCGGCCCGGCCGCGGCCGACGTGACGGTGCTGGTCTCCAGCGAGTTCGGCCGCCGGGTGGCCTCCAACCGGGGCGGCACCGACCACGGCCACGGCGGGGTGGTGGGGGTGCTGTCCGGCCGGCCGCTGGCCTCGAAGATCCTCGGCGCCTGGAACGGTCTGGACAAGCTGGACAGTGGCGACGTGCCGGAATACAACAACATGTTCAACGTGTACGGCTCGGTCGCGCAGGGCCGGTTCGGCCTCACCAACGCCCAGGTCGACAAGGTCTTCCCGCGGCAGAAGTTCAGCCCGGTGAAGATCTACGCGTGACCTATCAGGACACCGGCCGCCGCCCCGGGGCGTACCCCCGGGACGGCCGCCCGACCGCGGCCGGCGGCTACCCGGCGGCCGGCGGCTACCCGGCCGCGTACGACGGTCCGGGCGCGCCGGGCGCCCCGGGGCCGGTGGCCGAGCCGGTGCCGCGGCGCTGGCCCGGCGCCCGCTGGGTGCCGGTCGGCGCGTTCTGGCTGGGCCTGCTGGCCAGCGCGCTGCCCTGGTGGACGCAGACCGCCGGGGGCGCGCTCGCGGACGGCGCCGCCCGGCTCACCGCCGCGGGCCGGATCACCGGCCTGGTCGCCGGCTACCTGCTGTTGACGCAGGTGCTGCTGGCCAGCCGGCTGCCGCTGCTGGACCGGCTGACCGGCGCCGAACGGCTGGGCCGCTGGCACCGGGACGTCGGGGCCACCCTGCTGGTGGCCGTGCTCTCGCACGCCGCGCTGATCCTGGTCGGTTACGCCCGGCTGGAACGGGCCAGCCTGCTCAACGAGGCCAGCACGCTGCTGCGCGACTACGAGGACATGCTGTCCGCGTTCGCCGCGGCCGGCATCCTGGTGCTGCTGGGGCTGACCGCGGTACGCGCCATCCGCACGGCCCTGCCGTACGAGCTGTGGCACCGCCTGCACCAGGGCAGCTATCTGGTGCTGCTGCTCGGCTACGGGCACCAGTTCGCCGGCGGCCAGCAGCTGTTCCGGCCCGGTCCGGCCCGTACCTGGTGGATCGCGCTCTACCTGCTGGTGCTGGCGGCGCTGCTGTACGGCCGGGTGATCGTGCCGCTGCGGTTCAACCTGCGGCACCGGCTCCGGGTGGCCGACGTGGTGGCGGAGAGCCCGTACGCCGTCTCGGTCTACCTCACCGGCCACCGGCTCGACCGGCTGGCGCACCTGGGCGGTCAGTTCGTCCGGTGGCGGTTTCTGGCCCCCGGCCTGCGCGCTCAGTCGCATCCGTACACGCTGTCGGCCGCCCGCAACGGGCGCTGGCTGCGGATCACCGTGAAGGTGGTGGGCGGGCACAGCGCCGCGCTGCGCGCGCTGCGGCCCGGCACCCGGGTCTGGGCGTCCAGGCCCGCCGGCAGCTTCACGGCCGCGCACCGGCGGCGGGACCGGGCGCTGCTGATCGCCGGCGGCAGCGGCATCACCCCGGTGCGGGCGGTGCTGGAGGAGCTTCCGCCCGGCGCCGCCGTGATCTACCGGGCCCGGGACGCCGGCGACGTCCTGCTGCACCACGAGCTGGACTGGCTGGCGCAGGCCCGCGGCGCCGACCTGTGGTATGTGCTGGGCGCCCGCACCGACGCCGGGCCGCGCCAGGTGCTCAGCGCGGCCGGGCTGCGCCGGCTGGTGCCGGACCTGGCCGAGCGGGACGTCTATCTCTGCGGGCCGCCGGGTCTGGTGTCCGCCGCCACGGCGGCGCTCCGCCGGGCCCGGGTGCCGCGCCGGCAGATCCACCTGGCCACGTTCGAGCTGTAGAAGGGTTGCGCATGCGCCGCGTGCTGTTCGCCGTCGCCGGTCTGGCCGCCGGCACCACCCTGCTGGTGGTGCTCAAGACCGGCCCCGCGGCCACCCCGGTGGCCGGCGCCGCCCGCACCGAGGCCACCGGCCGGCCGGCGGCGGCGCCGACCGCCGCGGCGCCCGGGCCGGCCCGGGCCACCGGTGCCGCCCCGACCGGCGCCGCCACGGATCCCGGCCGGTCCGGAACCGGTCCGTCGGCCGGTAGCCGGCCGACCCGGCCGCGGGCCACTGCCCACGCCCCCGCGCCGGGCCGCAGCAGCGCCGCGCCCAAGGCGCCGACCGGGCCGCGCACCCTGTACGGCTCGGTGGTCAAGGCGCCCGGGTACGGCAACGTGCAGGTGCAGATCACCGTCTCCGGCCGCACGGTCACCGCGGTCAAGGCCATCGAGCTGCCGTTCGACACGCCGACCTCGGAGCAGAAGAGCGCCAGCGTGCGGCAGCGGTACGAGACCAAGGGCGAGGCGCTGGCGTACGCGACCGGCCGGTCGGCCCGGCTCGACGCGGTGTCCGGGGCCACCGAGACCAGCGCGGCGTACCGCGGCTCGCTGCAGTCGGCCCTCGACCAGCGCTGACAGCGCCCCGCCGCTGATCCTGCGCGGACGGACCGATGGGTTCGCCCCGCGGGCCGGCGGGGCGGCTCAGCGGACCGGTCGGTGCGTGCCGGCCGGTCGCGGCGAGCCCGCCGGCCGGGGCCGGCCGGGTCGGGACCCCATCGGGCGGGTGCCGGCCCAGCGGTGTGCGCGTCGGGCCCGGGCCGGGACCTCGTCCCCACCGGCCGCGGTCACATCCTCACCGGCCATGCTCACCCCCCGTAGCGCCGATCTGACATCACGTTAACGACTGCCGGGCGGACGAGGACGCTGTCCGCCCGGTTGGCACCCCTTCGGGGGCCGCGCCCGTCGCCGGTAGCCGCGGCGCGAACGCCGCTAGTAGCCGCGGCGCGGCGCCGGCAGGTGGCCGGCGAGCAGCGTCACCGGCGCCGCGGGGGCCACCGCGCGCAGCGCGTCGACCAGGATCTCCTGCACCGAGTACGGGTCGGGCAGCCGCCACCGGGTCTCCTCGGGCGCCACGGCCCACCGGACCACGCCCTCGGCCAACCGGGTGGGCGGCGCGGGGATCCAGGAGCCGAACCCGTGTCGGATAACGTACAGACACTGGTCGAGTTCGGGCCGCAGCGGCTCACCGGGGCTGACCAGGAAGATCCACCGACCACCCGGGGTCACCGCCACCGGGCCGCGGCCCTCGGCGGCGGTCTCGGCCCGGGCGTACGGGCGGGTGGCGTCCAGGACCCGCTGGCCGAGGTACGCGGGGACCTCGATGGCGTCGAAGGCGCGGCCGGTGGCCAGCAGCACGCCGTACGGGCGGACCCGCCACCAGGCGGCCACCCGGGCCGGATCGGCGCTGGCAGAGCGCTCCCAGTCCTCGATCGCCGGGTGGCATCCGGTGGTCGGGCAGCCGACCCGGCCGCAGACGAAGCGGTCCCGGGCCAGGAAGGCGCCGGGCGTCACGTCCCAGCCGTGGCCCGCGTACCGCAGGGCGACCCGGCGCAGCCGGGTCCGCTCCAGTGACGTCAGTTCAACGAGTGGCGGTCGGTTACTGCCCCACATCGCGGAGACACCCCTCAATCGGCGTTCGTCATTTCGGCGTTGGACATCCACCCAAGAGATCGATCCCCGTTACCGGTATCTCGCGGGATCGTTGGTCCCAGGCAGACGAGCGGTTGCAACTTGCATGAAAACTACGGGGAAGAACCGAATGAACGCCGCACACACAGTGCGACCACCGCAAAAGCGATAGAACCGGATAAAATCCCACGTAGCAGCGCCCACGGGACGCCGGGGGCGCAGGGGAGGGGTCGACCGTGGACGAGTTGCCCATCGGGCGCCGTGTCGCCTACTGGCGGGGCCGCCGCCGGATGTCCCAGCAGGTCTTCGCGGACCGGCTCGGCAAGTCCAAGAGCTGGGTCGACAAGGTGGAGCGGGGGGTGCGGCGGCTGGACAAGTTCTCCGTGCTGCACGAGATCGCCGACGTCCTGCAGCTCGACGTCCAGCTGCTGATGGGCCGCGACCCCGAGCGGCGCACGGACGCGCTCAACTGCATCGACCAGATCGAGGTGGAGGAGATCCGGGCGGCCCTCGAGCGGTACGACTCGATGACCGCGTTCTTCGACGCCGCGCCCTGCCCGCCGCCGCTGGACGAGATGCGCAAGGCCGTCAGCCACGCCTGGCTCACCTACCAGTACGCCCGGTACGGGGTGCTGACCCGCGCCCTGCCCAAGCTGCTCCGCGACGCCCAGGCGGCCGATGCCGCCTTCTCCGGCGGCGACGAGGCGCACAAGGCCGCCCACCTGCTCGGGCAGGTCTACCAGATCGCCTCGTCCACGCTGCGCAAGCTGGGCGAGCACGACCTGTCCTGGCTGGCCGCCGACCGGTCGATGGCGGTGGCCCAGCGGGCCGGCGACCAGCTGCTGGCCGGGCTCGCCACGTTCCGGGTCGGCAACGCGCTGCTGGCCCTGGGCCGGGCCCGGCCGGCCCTGGAGATCAACGTCAACATCGCCAACCGGCTGGCGCCGAACGCCGAGAACGAGGCCACCCCGGAGCGGCTCTCCGTCTACGGCATGCTGCTGCTGCAGGGCGCCATGGCGGCGGCGCGGATCGGGGACAGCGCCACCGTACGCGACCTGATCAACGGCGCCGAGGAGGCGGCCGAGCTGCTCGGCGGCGACCACAACTACTACTGGACCTGCTTCGGCCCCACCAACGTGCTGCTGCACCGCGCGTCCGCGGCCGTGGAACTCGGGGAGGGACGCCAGGCCGTGGAGACGCACGAGGCCATCCAGCCGGCCGAGTTCAACGCGCTGCTGCCCGAGCGGCGGGCGCACCACCTGCTCGACATCGCGCGCGGCTGCACCCAGGTGGGCGACGTGGAGAAGGCCGGCGCCATGCTGCTGGAGGGCGACCGGATGGCGCCCTCCGAGATCCGGTGCCGGCCGCTGGCCCACGAGGTGATGTCGGACGTGCTCCGCCGGACCCGGGGCGCCCCACCGGCCCCGATCGCCGAGCTGGCCGAGCACATGGGCGTGGGCGTGTGAGGGCGGCCGACGGGTCCGTTCCGGGATCATCGCGGCCGCGGGTGCTGTACGCCATCGGCTGCGGCTCGCCGCTCACCCGCCGCCTCGGCCGGCTGGTCACCGCCGCCCAGGACGACGGGTGGGACGTGTGCGCCGTCCTCACCCCGGACGGCCGCAAGTTCGCCGACGAGGACGCGCTCGCCGAGCAGACCGGACACCCCGTACGGTCGGCGTACAAGGACCCGGACGAACCGGACGTGCTGCCGGCGCCGGACGCCCTGGTGGTGGCGCCCGCCACGGTCAACACGGTGACCAAGTGGGCGGCCGGGATCACCGACACGCTCGCCCTCGGCCTGCTGGTCGAGAGCCAGTGCCTGGGGCGGCCGATCGTGGCCATGCCGTTCACCAACGCGGCCATGGCGACGCACCCGGCGTTCCAGGAGGGCCTGCGCCGGTTGCGCGAGTGGGACGTGACCGTGCTGTTCGGCGCGGACGTGCTGCCGCCGCACCAGCCCGGCAGCGGCGAGCGCTACATCGACCAGTTCCCCTGGCACCGGGCGCTCGGCGCGCTCCGCGCCCGGCTGGGCGCGGGCGAGCCGGTGCACTGAGCCGCCCAGCCCCGGCCGGCCGCCGGTAAGCTGGGCCGCCGTGAGCACAACCGGACCCGCCGAACCCCGCCTGGCCGACGTGGTGGCCGCGCTCGAGGAGCGCTTCCCGCCCGCCTGGGCCGAGCAGTGGGACCGGGTCGGGCTCGTGGTGGGCGACCGCGCCGCCGCGGTACGCCGGATCAGCTGCGTGGTCGACTGCGTGCCGGAGACCGTGGCCGAGGCGCTGGCCGGCGGCGCCGACCTGATCGTGGCGCACCACCCGCTGCTGCTGCGCGGCGTCTCCTCGGTGGCCACCGACACGTACAAGGGGCGGATCGTGCACGACCTGATCCGCAACGGCGCCGCGCTGTACGTGGCGCACACCAACGCCGACGTGGCCAACCCCGGGGTCTCGGACGCGCTCGCCGAGCGGCTCGGGCTGACCGACCTGCGCCCGTTGGACCCGGCCGAGGGGCCGGCCGCCGGCGCGGGCCGGGGCTCCGGCCGGATCGGCCGGCTGCCCCGCCCGGTCCGGCTGGCCGAGTTCACCCGGCAGGCGGCCGCGGCCCTGCCCGGCACCGCCTGGGGGGTGCGCGCCGCGGGCGACCCGGACCGCATGATCGGCACGGTGGCGGTGACCGGCGGCGCCGGCGACCCCTGGCTGGCCACCGTCGCGGCGGCCGGGGTGGACGCGTACCTCACCGCGGACCTGCGGCACCATCCGGTCAGCGAGCACCTCGCGGCCGGCGGCCCGGCGCTGCTGGACGCGGCGCACTGGGCCACCGAGCGACCCTGGCTGGACGACCTGGCGCGCTTCCTGCGGGACCGGTTCGAGCTGCCCGTGACGGTCTCCGACCTGGTCACCGACCCGTGGACCGGGCACGCCCGGTCCGCCGTACCCCCAACCGACAAGGAGGCCACGTGAAGGCCGACCCGCAAGACCAGCGCCGGCTGCTCGACCTGCAGGCGGTCGACACGGCGCTCGCCCAGCTCGCGCACCGGCGCCGGACCCTGCCCGAGCACGCCGAGTTGGACGCCCTCGCGCGGCAACTGTCGGCGCTGGAGGACGAGCGGGTGCGCGCGCAGGTCGCGGTGGACGACCTCGACCGGGACATCGCGCGGCTGGAGGGCGACGTCGAGCAGGTGCGCAACCGCGCCCAGCGCGACCAGACCCGGCTGACCGCCGGCGCCGGCCCGGCTCGCGAGCTGGAGGCGTTGCAGCACGAGCTGGCCTCGCTGAAGCGCCGCCAGTCCGAGCTGGAGGACGCCGAGCTGGAGCTGATGGAGCAGCGTGAGACCGCCCAGGGCACCCTCGACGACGTACAGCAGCGGTTGACCGGCACCCGCGAGACCCGGGCGGAGACCGAGCGGCGTCGGGACGAGACGCTCGCCGAGATCGCCAAGGAGGAGCAGTTCCGCACGGCCGCCCGGCAGCCGCTGGCGGACGACCTGCCGGCCGACCTGGTGGCGCTGTACGACCGGATCCGGGAGTCCTCCGGCGGGCTGGGCGCGGCGCTGCTGCGGTCCGGTCGCTGCGGCGGCTGCCGGATCGAGTTCTCCGGCGCCGACCGGGCCCGGATCAAGGCGGCGGACCCGGACGAGGTGGTGCGCTGCGAGGAGTGCCGGCGCATCATGGTCCGCACCGCCGAGTCGGGGCTGTAGCCGGTGGCCATCGACCGGGTGGTGGTGGAGGCCGACGGCGGGGCGCGGGGCAACCCCGGGCCGGCCGGGTACGGCGCGGTGGTGCGGGATCCCGTGGACGGTCAGGTCCTGCTCGAACGGTCCGACTCGATCGGGGTGGCCACCAACAACGTGGCCGAGTACCGCGGCCTCATCGCCGGCCTGGAGGCGGCCGCCGAGCTGGGCGCCGCGCGGGTCGCCGTACGGATGGACTCCAAGCTGGTGGTCGAGCAGATGTGCGGTCGCTGGCAGATCCGCAACCCGGGCCTGCGGCCGCTGGCCGCCCGGGCCGCGGCCCTGGTCGACCGGTTCGACTCGGTGGACTTCGAGTGGATTCCCCGGGACCGCAACCGGCACGCCGACGCGCTCGCCAACGCGGCCATGGACCTGGCGGCCGGCCGCAACCCCCGGTCTGTCCCGCCGACCGAGTCGGCGGCCGCGCCGGCCGGCGCCGAGTCCGGCGGGGCCGCCGCGGTGGCCGCGCCCGGCTCGTCCGGGGTGCGCTCCTGGGAGCCCCGGCCGGCCGACACCGCCACCCGGCTGGTGCTGGTCCGGCACGGCGCCACCGAGTACACCGCCGGGGGCCGGTATTCGGGGCGGGGCGACGTGCCGCTGTCCGACCTGGGCCGCGCCCAGGCCGCGGCCACCGGCCGGCGGGTGGCCGAGCTGGCGCCCCGGGTCGCGGCCGTGGTCAGCTCGCCGCTGTCCCGGTGTACGGAGACCGCCCGGGCGGTGGCGGCCGCCGTGGACGATCCACCGGTGGCCATTGACGACGACCTCATCGAGTGCGACTTCGGCGCGTGGGAGGGGCGCACCTTCGCCGAGGTGCGCGACCGGTGGCCGGCCGAGCTGGACCGCTGGCTGGCCTCGACCGCGGTGGCGCCGCCGGACGGGGAGTCGTTCGTGGCCGTCGCGGCCCGGGCCGCCGGCGCGGTGCGCCGGCTGCTGTCCGCGTACCCCGGTCAGGCCGTGGTGGTGGTCTCGCACGTCTCGCCGATCAAGCTGTTGCTGCGGGACGCCCTCGCGGCCGACGACGCCTTCCTGCACCGGCTGTACCTCGACGCGGCCGGGGTCTCGGTGGTCGACTACTGGCCGGACGGCGGGGTGGCGGTGCGCAGCGTCAACGAGACCGCCCACCTCCCCACCGCCTGACCCTCCGATCCGGCGACCGTTCGGCGCTGGCCGAACACCGTTCGGCGCACTGGCACGGGCACGTGACGTGACCGCCGTCACCACGCCGATACCCTCCGGGCCGTCGATTCGATCTACGGCTTCTCAAGGAGGTGTGGCAGATGAGCGAACCCCCCGTGGGCGAGCCTGGGCGGCCCGCCGAGCCCGATCCCGTCGGCCGGGATCCGGTCCACCGGGATCCGGCCGACGATGCTGCCGTCGACCGGGATCCGGCCGATCGGGATCCGGCCGATCGGGATCCGCTCGACCGGGACCCGGTCGATCGGGATTCGGCCGACGACATTCCGGTCGAACCGGCTCTGGGTGAACCGGCTCTGGGTGAACCGGCTCTGGGTGAACCGGCTCTGGGTGAACCGGCTCTGGGTGAACCGGCTCTGGGTGAACCGGCTCTGGTTGGCGCCGGACCGGCGGAGACGGCCCTGGTCGAGGCCAAGGACCGCAGCCCCTGGAACTGGCTGCTCTTCCTGCCGATCGTCGTTCCGCTGATCACGCCGCTGTTCAACCGGAGCAGCCCGCGGGTCCTCGGATTCCCGACCTTCTACTGGCTGCAACTGGCCTTCATCGTGCTCGGCGTCGCCACCACCACGGTGGTCTACCAGATGACCAAGAAGCGGAGGTGAGTGCCGTGTGGAAGGACCATCTCACCGAGATCATCATCTTTGCCCTGCTGTTCCTGCTGGTCAGCGCGATGGGCTTCGTGGCCGCCCGGTGGCGCGCACCGAACGACATGGCGCACCTCGACGAGTGGGGACTGGGCGGGCGCAGCTTCGGCGGCTGGATCACCTGGTTCCTGGTCGGCGGTGACCTCTACACGGCGTACACGTTCGTGGCGGTGCCGGCGCTGATGTTCGGGTCCGGCGCGCTCGGCTTCTACGCGGTGCCGTACACGATCATCATCTATCCGCTGGTCTTCCTGGTGCTCGTCCGGCTCTGGTCGGTGTCGCACCGGCACGGCTTCGTGACCCCGGCCGACTTCGTCCGGACCCGGTTCGGCTCGCCGACGCTGGCGCTGCTGATCGCCATCACCGGGATCGCGGCCACCATGCCGTACATCGCGCTGCAACTGGTGGGCATCGAGTCGGTGCTCAAGACGATGGGGGTCACCGGGCACAGCGCGATCGCCCGGCACCTGCCCATCATCATCGCGTTCGCGATCCTGGCCGCGTACACGTACCAGTCCGGGCTGCGCGCCCCGGCGCTGATCGCGTTCGTCAAGGACGCGCTGATCTACGTGGTCATCCTGGTGGCCATCATCTGGCTGCCGGCCAAGCTGGGCGGCTGGGGCGCGATCTTCCACGCCGCGGACGAGAAGTTCAAGGCCACCCCGGCCCCCGGGGATGGCGTGCTGCTGAACGCCAACAATCAGTTGCAGTACTGGACCCTGGCGCTCGGCTCGGCGTTGGCGCTGTTCCTCTACCCGCACAGCCTCACCGGGGTGCTGGCCAGCAAGAACCGCGACGTCATCAAGCGGAACATGTCCGCGCTGCCGGCGTACAGCCTGCTGCTGGGGCTGATCGCGCTGCTCGGCTACATGGCCATCGCCGCCAAGGTGAAGCCGCTGCCCGGCTCCACGGCCGGCACACCGGACAGCAACACGGTCGTACCGCTGCTGTTCGACCAGCAGTTCCCGGACTGGTTCGCGGGCGTGGCGTACGCGGCCATCGGGATCGGCGCCCTGGTCCCGGCGGCCATCATGTCGATCGCCGCGGCCAACCTGTTCACCCGCAACATCTACAAGGAGTACCTGAAGCGGGACGCCACCCCGGCACAGGAGGCGAACGCCTCGAAGATCGCCTCGCTGGTGGTCAAGCTCGGCGCGGTGGCCTGCATCGTCTTCCTGGACCCGCAGTTCTCCATCGACCTGCAACTGATCGGTGGCGTGATCATCCTGCAGACGCTGCCGGCCGTGGCGCTGGGCATCTACACCCGGTGGTTCCACCGGGGTGGGCTGATCGCCGGCTGGGTGGCCGGGATGGGGCTCGGAATGTGGATGCTCTACCAGATCCCGAACCCGGTCACCAAGCGGATCCACTTCGGTGGGTCGGCCTTCAAGCTTTCGGATTTCGGCTTCGACACCCAGAAGACGATCTACGTGGGCATCGTGGCGGTGCTGGTCAACCTGGCCGTGGCCGCGCTGGTGACGCTGGCGCTGCGGGCCGGCAAGGTGGCCGACGGGCCGGACGGCACCAGCCACGACGACTACTTCGCCGACGAGAACGACCCCCGGATCGACCCCGCCCGCCGCGACACCGCCGAGGCCGCCCCGGAGCCCGTCGCCTGAGCGTTAAGGAAGGGCCCCTTGTTATCGCTTTTTGTATAGGAAGGGGCCCTTCCTAACGCCTGGGGCGGCGCGGTCAGCGGGTGAGGCCGTGTTGGTAGGCGTACCGGACGGCCTGGGCGCGGTCCCGCACGCCGGTCTTGGCGAACAGCCGGTTGATGTGCGACTTCACGGTGGCCTCGGTGACGTACAGCCGGGCGGCGATCTCCCGGTTGCCCAGGCCCGCGGCGATCAGCCGGAGCACCTCCACCTCCCGCGCGGTGAGCCCGTCCGGCGCCGGCCCGCCCGCCGTGCCGCCGTCCGGCAGGCTCGCGCCGTCGTCCGGCCCGACCGCGTCGGCAGCGGGTGGTGCGGCCGCCGCCGCGGCGGCCAGCAACCGCTGCTGTACGCGGGGATCCAGCGCCGACTGTCCCACGGCCGCGGCCCGGACCGCCTGGGCGATCTGCGCCCGCCCCGAGTCCTTGGTGAGGTAGCCCAGCGCCCCGGCCCGGAGCGCGGCCAGGATGTGCTCGTCGTCGGCGTACGTGGTCAGCACCACCACCTGGGTGTCCGGGTGCTCCGCCCGGATCAGCTCGGTGGCGCGTACCCCGTCGCAGCGCGGCATCCGCAGGTCCATCAGCACCACCTCGGGCCGGTGCTCGGCCACCAGCGCCAGCGCCTCGTCGCCGTCGGCCGCCTGGCCGACCACCGACACGTCGTCGAGCAGGTCCAGCAACAGCGCCAACCCCTCGCGTACGGCCGTCTGGTCGTCGGCCACCACGACCCGGATGCTCACCCGGGCATCCTCACATCGACCCGCCAGCCGGCGCCGAGCGGGCCGGTCTCGACGGTCCCGCCGGCCAGTTCGACCCGCTCCCGCAACCCGGTCAGCCCGTACCCCGGGGGAAGACCGGCTCCGCGCGACCGGCCGGCGGCCCCGGTCGGCGCGCCGTCCGGCGGCCGGTCCGCGTCGTCGGGCGGCCGGCGCGTGGCGTCGGGCGGCCGGCGCGTGGCGTCGGGCGGCCGGTCCGCGGCGCCCGGGCCGCCGTCGTCGGTAATGGTGAGCCGGACCTCCTCCGGCCGGTACGACAGGTCGATCTCCACCCGCGCGTTCGGCGCGTGCTTGCGGACATTGGTGAGCGCCTCCTGGGCGGCCCGGTAGAGCGCGTGCCCGCTCTCCGCGGACAGCGGGCGCGGCGTGCCGGTGACCCGGACCTCGACCGGCTCGCCGACGTCCGCTCCGTGCGCCTCGGCCAGCGTGGCCACCAGCTCGGGCAGCGGCAGCGGGTCGCCGCGCAGGGCCGTGACCGCCCGCCTCGTCTCGGCCAGGCCCTCCCGGGCGATCCGGCCGGCCTGGTCGACCACCTCGGCGGCCTGCCGGATCCGGTCGTGCTCCAGCAGCGCGGCCGCGGTCTCCAACTGGACGGACAGCGCCGACAGCGAATGCGCCAGCACGTCGTGGATCTCCCGGGCCAGCCGGGCCCGCTCGGCCAGCGCCGCGGCCCGGGCCCGTTCCTCCCGGGCGTGTTCGGTCTCGACGAGCAGCAGCTCACGCTGTTCGGACTGTTGCTCGCGCTGCCGGCGGATCACCCCGAGCAGCAGCCCGAGCAGCAGATAGCCGGCGGACAGGCCCAGGGCCACCAGCGGGGTGCCCGTCGCCGCCTCGGTGACCACCAGGGCCACCAGCAGCACGGCCGTCAGGCCGACCGAGACGGCCAGCCCGAACGTGGCCCCCGCCACCAGGCAGGCCACGGCGGGATAGAACACCCCGAGGTAGCGGTCGCCCACCACCACGACGAGGATCCCGGCGCCCCCGCAGGCCAGCGCAGCGGCGAGCCAGGCCCGCGGGTCGCCCAGGCGGAGCGCCATGACCACCCAGCCGAGTCCGGCGATCGCGACGAGGACCAGCAGGACCACCGTGCGACCGCCGGACGGCGGGGGCGGGCCGCCGAGGATGGCCCACGTCAGCGCCGCCAGGCCGAGCACGCTGCGGGTCAGCCGCCGGGCCCCGGGCGCACGGTCGGTCGCTCCCAGCATGCCGCCAGTCTCCATCACCGGGGTCCGCCGCCGCCGTCCGTCACCGGCGTCCGACGCCGGCCCCGCGATCGTTCTCGAGGCCCGCCCGGGCGAGCCGGCGGGCGGACCGGGGCGCGAACGGTACGCCGGTGGCGAGCGCCCGCCGGCCGATGACCGCGCCCTCGCCGAGCAGGCTCAGCCCGAGCATCAGCAGCAGGGCGGCCGAGAGCACCGCGGCGTCGGCGCCGGCGGACCGGGCCGCCCAGCCGACGCCGAGGCGGAGCGCGAGCAGGACCAGCCAGATCGCGATGGTGAGGGCGGTGTAGCGGTACCACAGGTGGCCGTCCCGGGCGTACACCCGCACGGTGCTGCCCCGGGCTACGCCGGCGAGCACCGCGAGCAGGATCTCCGCCGCGAGCGCCGCCGCATCCAGGGCCGAGAGGTGGTGCGCCGCACCGGCGACGTTCGAGGCGCCCACCAGCGTCAGGATGAGCGGCAGGACGGCGATCCGCCGGCTGGTCAGCGGCTCACCGGCCAGCCGGCGGACCATGACGTAGCCGATGGCCAGGAGGGGCAGCAGGATGTTCAGCGAGTTCACCGGGTTCCCTTCGTCGTGTCGGTGTCGACGGTAGGAACGCCGGGGCCCGGACACCGCCACCCGTGGGTGGAACTGCGGGTGGAGATGCGGGTGGAGCCGCCGGTGGAATTCGGCTCAGCGGCGCTGGACGTGCGCGGCCAGGGCGGAGTTGAGCCGTTCGAGCATTCCGGCGAGGGCCGTCCGGTCCTCGGCGGACCAGCCGGCCAGGATGTCGCCGTACAGCCGGGTGCGTGCGGCGCGGACCGCGGCCACCCGGTCGAGGCCGGCGTCGGTGGGGGAGACCACGGTGCCGCGGCCGTCGCGCGGGTCGGCCGCCCGGGTGATGAGCCCGGCGCGTTCCATGGCGGTGACCTGCCGGGTCACCGTCGAGCCGTCGAGATTGAGCCGGGCCGCGAGCGCCGAGACGTTCCGCGGGCCGGCGTCGGCCAGGTGCCGCAGGATCACGTACGCGGCCCGGTCCAGCACCCGGTGCTCCCGGGCGCCGGTGGCCCGCCGGGTGGCCTCGCCGAGGCGCATCAGGAGCGCGACCTCGGTCTCGATCCGGCCCAGCGTCCCGTCGCCGAACTCCGGAACAGCGCTCATACCTGTACGGTACAGCCAATTTTGCGGCCGTACGAGGGCTTGACGCGGGTCGTCGCCTTATCGATTATCGGTATATCGATTTTCGATAAGGAGGCGGTTCTCGTGGACCTGCGCGATCGCGGGCGGCTCGCCCGGCTGGTCCGGCGGTTGGTGCCGGGTCCCGGGCGGTGGCTCGCCGCCATGGAACTGCTGCTGCTCGGCGCCGTGCTGCTGGCCGGCGGGCACCTGCTGGCCGGCCTCGTCGGCGCGGCCCGCCACCGGGACGTCTGCGTCGAGGTGTCGCTGCGCGAACTCGGCCGGCTGGTGGTGAACGGGACCCTGCCGACCGGCCGCTCCGTCGCCGCCAGCACCGCCGAGGTCTGCACCTGGCAGCCGAGCCTGCGCCAGGAACTGCTGGACCTCCTCGCCCGGCTGCCCGGAACCCTCGTGGTGCTGGTGGCCGTCGTCCTGCTCCTCCGGGTGGTCCGCGCCGCGCGGTTCGCCGACCCGTTCGTACCGGCCGTCGCGGGGCGGCTGCGCCGGATCGGCGCGGTCCTGCTGCTCGGCGGCTGCGTCGCGGAGGCGGGCCAACACCTCGGCCGGTCGGCGCTGGCCCGCACGCTGGCGCCCGGCGTGCCGGCACGCTCCGCGGCGGGCCTGCTCAGCTGGCTGTTCGCCGCGGTGGTCGTCTTCGCCATCGCGGCCGTGCTGGACCGCGGGACCGCGCTGCGGGCCGAACTCGACGGGGTGATCTGAATGCCGCCCGACGAGGAACACCGGGTGGTCGTCCACCTCGACGCGCTGCTGGCGGAGCGCGGCATGACCCTCACCGAACTGGCCGACCGGGTCGGCGTCACCCTGGCCAACCTGTCGGTGCTGAAGAACGGGCGTGCCCGGGCCATCCGGTTCAGCACCCTCACCGCACTCTGCGACGCGCTCGACTGCCGGCCCGGCGACCTGTTCTCGCTCGCACCGGCCGGTCAGCGGAGCGCGCGGTAGAGCAGCAGCAGGCCGATCGCCGTACCGAAGACCACGATCACCGTCTTGAGGATCGCCGGCGGCAGCCGCCGGGCCAGCCGGGCGCCGCCGTACCCGCCGACGATGGTGGCCGGCACCAGCACCGCCACGGCCGCCCAGTTCACCGGCCCGAACAGCCCGAACACGACCACCGTGGCGATCCCCACCAGCGCCGACAGCAGGTTCTTGATCGCGGTCACCCGGACCAGCGACTCGTCCAGCACCAGCGCCAGGCCCGCCACCAGCATCACGCCCAGGGCCGCGCCGAAGTACCCGCCGTACACCGAACCGAGGGCGACCATCGCCTGCACGGTGACCATCCGGCGGCGCGGACTCAGCTCGGCGGGATGGCCGACCAGCCGCCGCAGCTTGGTCTGGAACGCCAGCACGGCGGACGCGCCGAGCACCAGGAACGGTACGACCAGCTCGAACGCCCGGGCCGGGGTGACCAGCAGCAGCACGCAGCCGGCCGCCGCGCCCAGCACCGCCGTCGGCAGGAGGGGCAGGAGTTGGCGGCGCGGCGGCAGATCCTGGCGGCTGCCCAGCACGCTCGACAGGTATCCCGGGCACACCGACACGGAGTTGGTGACGTTCGCCGGCACCGGAGACAGCCCAATGGCGATCAGCGCCGGGAACGTGATCAGCGAGCCACCGCCGGCGATCGCGTTCACGGTGCCGGCCGCCAGCCCCGCGCCGACCAGCAGCGCCGCCTCGGAAAGATCCATGGTGAGCCGAGGCTAGTACGGGTCGGCCCCGCGCGCTCGTCCCGCCACGGGACGTCGGCGGGGCGGAAATGGGCCGGCTCGCGCCGTCGTTAGGATGGATGGGCGACGGACGAGTCGACCGGGCGGTCGCGTCGAGCGGGTCTACGGGCCCGCCGCCGAGGAACGTCCGGACTCCACAGGGCAGGGTGGTTGCTAACGGCAACCCGGGGCGACCCGCGGGACAGTGCCACAGAAAACAGACCGCCGAGCCCGTACGGGCACGGTAAGGGTGAAACGGTGGGGTAAGAGCCCACCAGCACCCCGGGTGACCGGGGTGGCTCGGTAAACCCCACCCGGAGCAAGGCCAAGAAAGGGCCGTCACCGCAAGATGACGACCCGCGCAGGCGTTCGAGGGCGGCCCGCCCGATGCCTGCGGGTAGGCCGCTGGAGCCTGCCGGCGACGGCAGGCCGAGATGGATGGCCGCCGCCGACGCGTGCCGGCTACGGCGCGCGCCGGTCACAGAATCCGGCGTACAGGTCGACTCGTCCGTCGCCCACGGCCCGGCGCCGCCGCTAGCCCGCGGACCAGTTGATGTGCGGTGGTCGTACGCTGGCGCAGCGCGGCTGCCCCCTGCTGTCGGTCAGGCCCAGCCGCGCCGTCAGCCGGCCGGCGTCCACGGCCGCTCGCGCGGTGTCCGGGTCGACGCCGTCGAGCCACAGCTTGGCCCGCCGGAACATGGTGAAGGCGCCGGCGTCGTCCAGCTCACCCCAGGACAGGTAGATGAAGCGCCGGCCCGGCCCGCCCTGCAGGTAGGGACCGCGGGCGTCGAGGCGGCCGTCCGTAACGGTGGCGGCGGTGCAGTCCAGGTCCCACGTCACCGTGGTGGCGTCGGCCGGTTGCAGGTCGAGCCACTCGGTCGGGCGGTCGCGTCGCTGGACGCCGACGTGGATGCCGCGATAGCCGGGGAAGTCGCCGCCGGCGTCGCACACCCGCCCGGGAAGGTCACGGCCCTCGATCCGTATCCGCACCGTTCCACGGTACGACGGACCCCCGACAGCGCCGGCTCGCGGCGCTGTTCACCCCATTGAAGAACAAATCCGTCACCCGGCCGGAGGTCGGCTCTGCTCGATAGGAGTTGTTGCTCGACCGCAACTAGGATTCTGGGGTGGTCCGCGCGAATGTTCTCCGAGACGAGCAGCGGTTGCACCGCATCGAGGCGGTGACCGATGCGACGCTGTCCCGTCTCGATGTGGCCGACCTCTTTGACGAGCTGCTCGACCGGGTGCGCGACCTGCTCGACGTCGACACGGCCACGATCCTGCTGCTCGACCCGCGCGCCCAGCAACTGGTGGCCACCGCCGCGCGCGGGCTGGAGGAGGAGGTACGTCAGGGGTTCCGGGTGGCCGTCGGTCGGGGCTTCGCCGGCCGGGTGGCGCTCACCAAGCAGCCGGTCATCCTCTCCCGGGTCACCGCCGACAACGTGGTCAACCCGATCCTGTTGGAGATCGGGCTGCATTCGCTGCTGGGGGTGCCGATCATCGCCCACGGCGAGCTGGTCGGCGTCCTGCACGTCGGCAGCCTGAGCCCGCGCAAGTTCACCGAGGACGACGTACGCCTGCTGGAGATGGTGGCCGACCGGGTCAGCCTGGCGAACCGGGCCCGCGCCAACAGCCTCGACCAGGCGGCGGCGCTGGCGCTGCAGCGGAGCCTGATCCCGGAGGAGCTGCCCCAGGTGCCCGGCCTGGAGTTGGCGGCGCGGTACGTCCCCGGCCACGCCTCCGGGGTGGGCGGCGACTGGTACGACGTCTTCACCCTGCCCTCCGGCTGGGTCGGCATGGTGGTCGGCGACGTCTCCGGGCACGGCCTGCAGTCCGCGATCGTGATGGGCCGGGTCCGCAGCGCGCTGCGGGCGTACGCGCTGATCTGCGACGACCCGGCGGAGGCGCTGACGCTGCTGGACCGGAAGGTGGTCCACTTCGAGGCCGGCAGCCTGACCACCGCGCTGTACGCGATGATCTCGCCGGACCGGACGGAGCTGCGGGTGTCGCTGGCCGGGCATCCCCGGCCGGTGCTGGTGGCGCCGGACGGGCCGAAGATCCTGCTGCCGGCGCCCATCGACCCGCCGCTCGGCACCGGGCCCCGGCAGCCGCGCCGGCGCAGCGCCACGGCGGCCCTGCCGCCCGGCGCGGTGCTGGTCTCCTACACGGACGGGCTCGTCGAGCGCCGCGGTGAGGTCTTCGACGTCGGCGTGGCCCGGCTGACGGCGGCGGTCCCGGTGGCGTCCCCGAGCACCGTGGCCGACACGGTGATGGCCACCCTCGACGCCGAGCATCCGGCCGACGACATCGCGCTGCTGGTGGTCCGCCGGCCGCCCGAGCAACCCGGTCCGGACGTCCGCGCCGACGTCGGGCCTTGACACACGCCCTCAGGGCGTCTGTCGAAGCCCCTGGGCGGCCCGAGGACCTTGACACACGCCCTAGCCTGCGAGGCATGCATCGCAGCCGGCTCTTCGCGCTCATCATCGACACGCCCGAGGCCGACGCCGACCGGGCCACGGGGTTCTGGGCGGCCGCGCTCGGCGTGACCCCGCGGCCGTACGCGCCGGAGCCGCAGTTCACCAACCTGCCCGGGGTGCTGCCGGACGCCGAGGTGGCCGTGCAGGCGATCGGCGGCGACGACGCCCCGCGATTCCACCTGGACATCGAGACCGACGACGTGGGCGGCCGAGACGGCCCGGCTGGTCGGCCTCGGCGCGGTGGAGCTGCGGCAGTGGCAGGAGTGCCGCATCCTGCGGGCGCCCGCCGGCCACCTGCTCTGCGTACTGCCGGTGGAGAGCGCGCCGGAGGTCTTCGCCGCCGGCGCCCGGGCCTGGGGTTGAGCCGACGCCCGCCGGCGCCGTGAGCCGGCCGGCGGCGGCGGTCAGGCGGACAGGCCGCCGGCCGTGGCGAAGGTGGCGGCCACCGCCTCCCGGTCGGCCCCGCCGGCCAGCAGCAGCCGCAGCAGCACCCGCGCCTTGTACGGGTCGAGCAGCCCGGCGCCGATCAGGCCGCGGCCGTGCAGGTCGCGTTCGGAGCCGGCGAACCCGTACGTCGCGGTGAACACCGGACCGGCGCCGGTGCGGGAGGCCAGCACCACCGGGATCCGCCGGGCCAGCTCGCCGAGCGGCTCGGCCAGGGCCGCCGGTACGTGCCCGACGCCGAATCCGGCCACCACCAGGCCGGCGTACCGGTCGGCCAACCCGACCAGCTGGCCACCGTCGTCGTCGAGGGCGACCGTGTGCAGCGCCACGGGCGCGGCGGCCGCGGCGTCCGGTCGGGGGCGCGGCAGCGTCACCCGGCCGGCCGGCCGGGTCAGCAGCACCGCCCGGTCCTCGGCCAGGATTCCGATGGGGCCGGTGTTGGGCGCCGCGAAGGTGGCCGGGTTGGCGCTGTGCGTCTTGCGGACGTGCCGGGCCGCGTGCACCTGGTCGTTCGCCACGACCAGGCAGCCCAGCCCGGCGAACGCCCCGGAGGCGGCCACCCGCGCCGCGGCCAGCAGGTTGGCCGGGCCGTCCGCGCCGGCCAGCCGGGGGTTGCGCATCGCGCCGGTGACCACGACCGGCGCTGGGCGCGACCACACCAGGTCGATCAGGTACGCGGTCTCCTCGATCGTGTCGGTGCCCTGCACCACCACGATGCCGTCGGCCCCGGCCGCCACGGCGGCATCGGCCGCGTCGGCCAGCTCCAGGATGTCGGCGAACGACAGGCAGGCGCTGGGCAGGGCCCGGAAGTCCCGTACCGCCAGGTTGGCGCCCACGTCCGCGAGCTGCGGTACGGCCTCGACCAGCTCGGCGCCGGTCAGCCGGTGCACCACCCCGGCCCGGTGGCCCGCCATCCCGATCGTCCCGCCCAGAAAGAACACCGTCAGGTTCGTGGTCATCCGGCAGAGGCTACCCAGGACCCCGAGCGCGCGGCCCCGAGTCCGCGGCGCCCGGGCTCGCGGCGTCGCCTACTGGGTGATGCCGGCGGGGTAGGTGCGGACGTACCGCATCGTCCAGCCGCCCCCGGCTTCCCGAGCGGCCCGCTCGTAGAGGTGGTCGCCGGGCTCGTCGTGCCCGCTCAGCACCCACCGCGGCGGCGGCGAGCCGTCCGGCTCGGCAGGCAGCTCCCGCCGGCCGCCCCCGGCCGGCCCGTCGACGAACAGCACGTGGACCATGCTCATGCCCGGCCTCCATCCCGCCCCCGGCGGTTAAGCGGGGGCCCTTTTACTACCAAAAACGATAAGAGGGGGCCCTTCCTTTCCTAACCGGGGTGGGTGAAGACGCGGTGCAGCAGGTCGTGCAGCTGGCGTCGCTCGCGGGCGGTGAGCGGCGCGAGCATCTCGGCCTCGGTGTCGGCGGCCAGCCGGACCACCTCGGCGAGCACCGAGCGGCCGGCCGGGGTCACCGACACCACGTACCGCCGGCGGTCCGCCGGGTCGCGACGGCGCTCGACCCGGCCGGCGGCCTCGAGGTGGTCCAGAACGCCGACCAGGTCGCTGGGGTCCATCCCGAGCCGGGTCCCCAGGTCGCGCTGGCTGGCCGGTCCGTGGTCGGCGAGCGCGGCCAGCGCGGCCACGTGCCACAGCTTCAGGTCGTACGCCGACAACCGCTCGGCGAGCCGCCGCCGCGCCCGGTGACCCACCTTGGACAGCAGGAAGGTGGTGATGGCCAGCAGGGTGGGCGGCCGGGCCGGAACGTCGTCGGTCACCGGGCTATGGTAGGACACCACCAATACTTGGTGACCACCAACGATTGGAGCGTCATGGAGGGCCCCTACCCGCGGCTGCTGGTCGACGACTTCGCCCCGAGCTTCCGGTTCTACGCCGCCGTGCTGCCCGAGCTGGCCGGCGCGGTGCTGACCCGCGGCGACGCGGCCGGCCCGTACGCCAGCTGGGACGTGGCCGCGCAGACCCGGTTCGCCCTGCTCGACCGCCGGCTGATGGCCGCCGCCGGCACCGCGTCCACGGACCCGGCCGGCCCGCCCGGCGCCGACCCGGTCCTGCTGGTCCTGCGGGTCGCGGACGTGGACGCGGCCATGGACGTCGCCGTACGCGCCGGAGCGCGCGTCGTCGCCGCGGCGGCCGACCGGCCGGAGTGGGGCCCCACGATGCGCGCCGGTCACCTGCGCGACCCGGCCGGCACGCTGATCGAGCTGCAGTCCTACTGATCCGGCGGCTCGACCTCAGTCGGCGGTGAACCAGGCCGCCGGCCCGTCATTCAGCGCGTGCTCGATGGTGAGCAGGGCGTGCTCGTCCATCGCGGGCAGCCGGTCCAGCGGCACCCAGCGGACGTCCGTGGACTCGTCGTCGTTGACCCGTGCCGTGCCGCCGACGAGGCGGCAGCGGAACCCGATGTTGAGATACCGGCACCGGTCGCCGTTCGGGTAGGTGTGCGGATGGGACCACACGCTGGAGATGCGTTCGGGCGCCACCAGCACGCCGGTCTCCTCCTCGACCTCTCGCACCACGGCCCGGGCCGGCTGCTCGTCCGGCTCGACGAAACCGCTGATCACCGACCACCGGCCGTCGTCGGCGCGCTGGCCCAGCAGCACCTCTCCGGCGTCGTTCAGCACCACCGCGCTGACGCTGGGCAGCCACAGCAGCTCGGTGCCGACGTGCTTGCGCATCCGGACGATGTAGTCAGGGATCGCCATGGTGGCGACCCTAACCCGCCGGCCCGGCCGTCCCGCGCCGGCCGGCATCCGGGCGAGTCAACCGGCCGCGCCCGGCCCACCGCGGGCCGCCGGGCCGCGGCCGACCCGCGTCCCGCGGCGCGCCATCGTCGGTACGGCCTCCGGCCCGGTCGGACGCCTGCCGCCGCCGATTATTTTTGACGGTGAACCGGTGTTTCCGGCGCCGGCCGTCCGGCCGAGGTGGGCGCGATGTTCGTAACAATCGTTGCCAGTAAAGGGGTTTCCGGCGTACGGCCGAGTTTCGTCATTCCTCACCTGCGGAAACGCGTCGGGTCTACTGTGGATGCGATGCCGTTTTTTGGGCGAATCGGTGGCGCGAACGCGTCCCGCAGTGCACAGTGTTCCCATGAGCGACAGCGGACGTGGCGCGCAGTACTTCTGGTGCACGCGACACCATCGGGTTGAGACCGAGGCCGACGTCTGCCCCGCCCGTTACGTGATGGGCCCGTATTCCAGCTCCGCGGAAGCGGCGAACGCGCTGGAACACGTGCGGCAGCGTAACGAGGCGTGGGATGCGGAGGACGCCCGCTGGGCCGGGGAGGAGAGATAGGCGCGGCAAGGGCCCGCGTCGAGGGGAACTCCGACCCCTGGACTGGCCAGGGGCCCGGAGAGCATGTTCCGAGGAGGAACCCAGATGGCCGAAGCAGCACGGGCCACCACCCGGCCGGCGACCAAGCGCGCCGCCACGAGCAGGACCGCCGGCGCCAGGAAGAGCACCGCCGGAACGTCGGCCCGCAAGGCGCCGGCGAAGAAGGCGCCGGCCAAGAAGGCGGCGGCTAAGAAGACCACCGCCAAGAAGGCGCCGGCCAAGAAGGCGCCGGCGAAGAAGGCGACCGCGAAGAAGACCACGGCGGCCCGCAAGACGACCGCCCGCAAGACGACGACGGCGCGGAAGGCTCCGGCCAAGAAGGCCAGCACGACCAAGCGGACCTCGGCGGCCGCCAAGAAGGCCCCGGCCCGGAAGACCACCGCCAAGCGGGCGCCGGCCAAGAAGGCGACGGCCACGAAGGCGACGGCCCGCAAGACGGCCACCAAGCGGGCGCCGGCCAAGAAGGCCACCGCGAAGAAGGCGGGCGCCACGGCGGCGCGCAAGACGACCACGGCGGCGCGCAAGACCACCACCGCGGCGCGCAAGACCACCACCGCGGCCAAGAAGTCGACCGGCGCCCGGAAGACCACCTCGGCGGCCCGGAAGACCACCGCCAAGAAGGCCCCGGCCCGGAAGGCGGCCGCGAAGAAGGCCCCGGCCCGGAAGGCGGCCGCGAAGAAGGCCCCGGCCAAGAAGGCGACCGCCAAGCGAACCGCGGCCGCGAACGCCGGATCCACCCGGCCGAGCGTGCGGCGGGTGACCGCCGGCAAGAAGGCCCCGGCCAAGCGGGCCGGGGCGACCTCCGCGGCGGCGGCCAGGCGATCCGGTACGGCCGCCCCGGCCAAGCGGGTCGGCGTCCGGACCGCAACCACGCAGGGCGGCGCGACGCGGAAGATGGCCGCCCGGCGGTCACCGGCCGGCCGGGCCGCGGCCCGGGTGGCGCCGACCAAGCGGGCCGGCGGCGCCATCCGGCGCATCGCCGGCTGACCGACATCCGCTCGGCCCGGCGTCCCGGGCCGAGCGGATCGGTGGCCGCCCTGGTAGGAAGAACCCGTGGTGATCAGACGGGTCGTGGCACCCCACATCGATTTCGCCGCGCTGCGCCGCGAGCTGGAACTGCCCGAGCGGTTCCCGCCCGCGGCGCAGCGCGAGGCCGAGGAGGCCGCGGCCCGGCCGCCGCGGCCGGTGGCCGACCGGACGGACATCCCGTTCGTCACGATCGACCCGGCCACCTCCACCGACCTGGACCAGGCGATGTGCCTGCTCCCGCGGGCGGGTGGCGGCTACCGGGTGCAGTACGCGATCGCGGACGTGGCCGGCTTCGTACCCCCGGACGGCGCCCTGGCGGCCGAGACCTGGCGTCGCGGCCAGACCGTCTACCTGCCCGACGGCAAGGTGTCGCTGCACCCGGAGATTCTCAGCGAGGGCGCCGCCAGCCTGCTGGCGGGGCAGGACCGGCCGGCCGTGCTCTGGACGATCGACCTCGACTCCGCCGGCGCCGTCGTGGCGGCGGACGTGCAGCGGGCCCTGGTACGCAGCCGCGCCAAGCTCGACTACGTCGGCGTGCAGGCCGACGCGGACGCCGGGCGGCTCGCCGAGCCCATCGCGTTGCTGCCGGAGCTCGGCGCCCTGCTGCTGGAACGCGGGCTCGACCGGGGCGCCATCAACCTGCCGATGCCCGAGCAGGAGGTCGAGCCCGACGGTGACGGCTGGCGGCTGACGCTGCGCGCCCCCGCGGCCATGGAGGACCACAACGCCCAGATCTCGCTGCTGACCGGGATGGTGGCGGCCGACATCATGCTGGCCGGCCGGGTGGGGCTGCTGCGTACCATGCCCGACCCCGCCGCGGCGGCCGTCGAGCGGCTACGCGTGGCCGCCGCCGCCCTGGGCGTCGACTGGCCGGCCGGGATGAGCGTCGGCCGGCTGCTCACCCGCCTCGACCCGGCCCGGCCGCGGGTGGCCGCGTTCCTCGACCAGGCCGCGGAGCTGATGCGCGGCGCCGGTTACACGGCCTTCGACGGCGAGGTGCCAGCCGAGCACCGGCACGGCGGGGTGGCCGCGGCGTACGCGCACGTCACCGCGCCGCTGCGCCGGCTGGCCGACCGGTACGCCACCGAGGTGTGCCTCGCGCTGCACGCCGGGACGGAGCTGCCCGAGCACGTCAGGGCCGCGCTGCCCCGGCTGCCCGAGGCGATGACCGCCTCGGACCGGGTGGCCTCGGGCGCCGAGCGGGCGGCCGTGGACCTCACCGAGGCGGTGCTGCTGCGCGACCGGGTCGGCGAGGTCTTCGAGGCGGCGGTCGTGGACGTGGCCGGCGGCGACCACCGCGACGGAACGGGCGGCGGCGACCACCGCGACGGAGCGGCCGGCGGCGACCACCCCGACGGCGCGGGCGGCAAGCACCCCGACAACGGTACGGGCGGCAAGCGCCCCGCCGGCGGCACCGTGGCGCTGGACGACCCGCCGGTGCGGGCCCGCTGCGACGGCGACCTCCCGCTCGGGGAACGGGTGCCGGTGCGGCTGGTCACCGCGGACCCGGCCGAGCGGAAGGTCCGGTTCGCCCGGGCCTAGGTTTCCGGCGGCCGCTAGGTTTCCGGCGGTCGCGTACCCGCCGGGCCGGGTCGGCCGGGGTTTGCGAGGATGGCGGACATGGCAATCGACCCGAGTTCCCTGCCCGACGTCTCCGGGCTGACCATCGGCATCCTCGGCGGCACCGGTGACCAGGGGCGCGGCCTGGCGTACCGGTTCGCCCGGGCCGGTCAGCGGGTGTTGATCGGCTCCCGCTCGGCCGACCGTGCCGCCCAGGCGGCCGGGGAGATCGCCGCCCTGCCGGGCCTGCCGGCGGGGGCCACGGTCGAGGGCGCCGCGAACCCCGACGTGGCCCGCGGTGCGGACGTCGTCATCGTGGCCGTGCCCTGGGACGGGCACGCGGACCTGGTGGCGTCGCTCCGCGAGCCGCTGGCCGGGAAGATCGTCGTCGACTGCGTGAACCCGCTCGGCTTCGACAAGCAGGGCCCGTACCCGCTGCCGGTGCCGGAGGGCAGCGCCGTGCAGCAGGCCGCCGCCCTGCTGCCGGACGCGCGGGTGTGCGCGGCGTTCAACCACGTCAGCGCGCCGCTGCTGGCCGACCCCGAGATCGACCGGATCGAGCTGGACGTGCTGATCTGCACCGAGGACCGGGAGCTGGTCGGCGTGGTGGCCGCGCTGGCCGCCCGGATTCCCGGCATGCGCGGCATCTACGCGGGCCGGCTGCGCAACGCGCACCAGATCGAGGCGTTCACCGCCAATCTCATCGCGATCAACAAGCGGTACAAGGCGCACGCCGGGATCCGGGTGACCGACCTCTGAGCGGTACGGATGGGGCCCCGCGCGACGACCTGGGCGACGAGTGCCGGTTGGCGGCCCCGCCGCGGCGGGTGGTGTCGCTGGTCCCCTCGCTGACCGAGGCCATCGCGGTGACCGCGCCCGAGCTGCTGGCCGGCGCCACGGACTACTGCAGCCACCCGGCCGGCCTGGACGTGCCGCGGGTGGGCGGGACGAAGTACCCGGCGCTGGACCGCGTGCTCGGCGCCGCCCCGGATCTGGTGGTGGCCAACGCCGAGGAGAACCGGCGGGAGGACGTCGAGGCGCTGCGCGCTGCCGGCGTACCGGTGTGGGTGACCTATCCCCGCGGCCTGGACGAGGCCCTGGCCTCGCTGTCCCGGCTGTTCGCCCGGCTGGACCGCGCCGATCCGCCCTGGCTGGCGGCGGCCCGCGCCGCCTGGGCGGCGCTGCCGGCTCCCGGGTCGCCGGCCGGTTCCCCGCCTGGGCTGCCGGCCGGTTCCGCGCCCGGGTCGCCGGCCGGGATGCGGCGTGCGGTCGTACCGGTCTGGCGGCGGCCCTGGATCGTCCTGGGTCCCGGCACGTTCGCCGGTGACCTGCTGGCCCGGCTCGGCGTCCGGAACTGCTTCGACGACGCCGCGGAACGGTACCCGCGGCCGGCGCTGACCGAGATCCTGGCCCGCCGGCCCGACTTGGTGGTGTTGCCGGACGAGCCGTACCCGTTCGCCGCGGGGGACGGCCCGGAGGCGTTCCCGGGCCTGCCCGCGGCGCTCGTCTCCGGCCGGCACCTCACCTGGTACGGCCCGTCCCTGGCCGACGCGCCCGCGCTTCTCGCGGCCCAACTCGCCGGTCCGTTACCCCGCTCCCCGCGTTGACCAAGAGGTCTGCGTCACCGGAGAGCGTGCCGATGACGCAAACCTCTTGATCACTCGGGGGCGGCCGGCGGGCGGCTGCCGGTGGGGGGTGACGGGGCGGTCAGAAGGTGTGTTCGGCCGCCGGGAACTCGCCGTCCCGGACCTCGGCGGCGTACCGGCGGGTCGCCTCGGCGAGGGTGCCGGCCAGGTCGGCGTACCGCTTCACGAACCGGGGGGCCTTGCCAGACCGCAGGCCGGCCATGTCCTGCCAGACCAGCACCTGCGCGTCGGTGTCCGGGCCGGCGCCGATGCCCACCGTCGGGATCGGCAGCTCCGCGGTGATCCGCTTGGCCACCTCGCCCGGCACCATCTCCAGCACCACGGCGAACGCGCCCGCCTCGGCCACCGCCCGCGCGTCGGCGAGGACGTCCTCGGCCGAGTCGCCGCGGCCCTGCACCCGGTACCCGCCGATGGCGTGCTCGCTCTGCGGGGTGAACCCGATGTGCGCCATCACCGGGATGCCGGCGCCGGTGATGGCCGCGATCTGCGCCGCGCACCGCCGGCCGCCCTCCAGTTTCACCGCGTGGCAGCCGCCCTCCTTCATGAACCGTACGGCCGTCCGCAGCGCCTGCGCCGGACCCTCCTCGTACGAGCCGAACGGCAGGTCACCGACCACCAGGGTGTGCTGGGTGGCCCGGACCACGGCCCGGACCAGCGGCAGCAGTTCCTCGGCGGTCACCGGGACGGTGGTCTCGTACCCGAAGACGTTGTTGGCGGCCGAGTCGCCGACCAGCAGCACCGGGATGCCGGCCTGGTCGAAGATGGCCGCCGTGTACTGGTCGTACGAGGTGAGCATGGCCCACCGGTCGCCGCGCTCCTTGGCGGTGAGCAGGTCGCGGGTGCGGATGCGCCGGGTGGCCGGTCCGCCGTACAGCGCGGTCACCTCGGCGGGGGTGGACTCCACCATGACTGTCTCCTTCCTCGATGCCGCAGGCGCGGTCCCCGGGTTCCGGGGCCGGCGTCCCGGGTTGCCGCGACACCCGCCCCGGGCCGATCGTCGCACCGGGGCGGGGCCGGGAGGCAGGGCGCAGTGGAGGTTCTCACACCCTGGCGACCCCGTGCTCCCGCCAGCGATTGGTGATCGGCAGCCGCCGGTCCCGACCGAAGGCCTTCATCGAGATCTTGGTGCCGGGAGCCGACTGCCGGCGCTTGTACTCGGCCATGTCGACCATCCGCAGCACCCGGTCCACCACCGCCGGGTCGTGGCCGGCCGCGATCAGCTCGTCCCGCCCGGCGTCCCCGTCCACGTAGCCGCTCAGGATGCCGTCCAGCAGGGAGTAGTCCGGCAGGGTGTCGGTGTCCAGCTGGCCGGGGCTCAGCTCGGCGCTCGGCGGCTTGCTGATCGAATTCTCCGGGATCGGCGGGGTCTCGCCCCGGCGGGCGGCATCGGCGTTCCGCCACCGGGCCAGCCGCCACACCAGCGTCTTCCAGACGTCCTTGATCGGGTTGAAGCCGCCGACCGAGTCGCCGTACAGCGTCGAGTAGCCCACCGCCAGCTCGGTCTTGTTGCCGGTGGTCAGCACGAGGTGCCCCTCCTGGTTGGACAGGGCCATCAGCAGCACCCCGCGCACCCGGGCCTGGAGGTTCTCCACCGCCACCCCGGACAGCGAGACGTTGGCCAGGAAGGTGTCCACCATCGGCTGGATGGGCTCGGTCCGGAAGTCCAGTCCGGTGCGCTTGGCCAGCTCGGCCGCGTCGGTCCGGGAATGCTCGGAGGAGTGCTGGCTGGGCATCGACACGCCGACCACCCGGTCCGGCCCGAGCGCGTCCACGGCCAGCGCCGCGGCCAGCGCCGAGTCGATCCCGCCGGACAGGCCGAGGATCACCGAGGGGAACCGGTTCTTGTTGACGTAATCGCGCAGCCCCAGCACCAGCGCCTGCCACACCTCGGCCTCATCCGGCACCGGCTCCGCCATCCCGGCCGTGGCGGCCGGCCCCGGCGGCGCCGGCACCGCGTCGCTGACCGTCACCCGACGTACGCCCATCTCCGCGGGCGCGGCCGGCGTCCCGGCCTCGCCCGCCGCCCCGGGCATGGAAGCCGCCCCGGGCATGGAAGCCGCCCCGGGCATGGAAGCCGCCCCGGGCGCGGAGGCCGTTCCGGGCGCGGACGCCGGCCGGTCCGGCGCGGCCCGCGGCCCGGGCTCGGTCGCCGGGCGGGCCGGGTCCGCGGCCGGCAGCTCCAGGTCGTGTACGAGCAGGTGCTCGACGAACTGCGGGGCCCGGCCGAGCAGGGTGCCGTCGGCCGCCACGATCATCGAGTCGCCGTCGTAGACCAGCTCGTCCTGGGCGCCCACCATGTTGACGTACGCGATGGCGGCCCCGGCCTCGGCGGCGCGGCGCCGGACCAGCGGCAGCCGCACGTCGTCCTTGTTGAGTTCGTACGGCGAGCCGTTGATGGTGACGACCAGCCCGACGCCCGCGCGGCGGGCGACCGCGAACGGCCCGCCGGCCTGCCACAGGTCCTCGCAGATGGTCAGCGCCACATCGACGCCGCCGATCCGGACCACGGTCAGCGTGTCGCCCGGGACGAAGTAGCGGTCCTCGTCGAAGACGCCGTAGTTGGGCAGATGATGCTTGAAGTACGTGGCCCGCACCTCGCCGCCGTGCAGCACCGCCAGGGCGTTCCGCGGGCCCCTGCCCGGAACCGCCTCCGGGCGGGTCGCCGGCGGGCCGTCGGCGTCCAGATAGCCCACCAGCACCGGCAGCTCACCCAGCCCGTCGCCGGCCAGCTCGGCCGCGAGGGCGTGCAGGGCGTGCCGGGAGGCCCGCACGAACGAGTCGCGGAACACCAGGTCCTCGACCGGGTATCCGGTGAGCATCAGCTCCGGGAACGCGACCAGGTGCGCGCCGGCGTCCGCGGCCGCCCGCGCGATACGCCGGACGGTGCCGGCGTTGCCGGCGAGCTCGCCGACCGTGGGGTTCACCTGGGCGAGGGCGACACGCAACATCACCATGCCTCCCATCTTGCCCCACCCCGGCGACGGCGACCGGCCGGTCGCCCGGGCGCTCGGCTGCCGGCCCGGCGCGCGGCGCGGGTGGCCCCGCCGGAGCGGCGCTGCCGGCGTATGTTGGCGGGGAACCGGCCGGGGCACCGGCGCGTGGCCGACGGGCGTAACGCGGCGGAAACGCGGTCGGGAGAGACTTGCCGCCTGACCGGCCCGGCCGGCCGGCGGCGCACCGGGCCCGAGGGGTGGATGTGGACCGTCAGCAGGAGTTCGTGCTTCGTACGTTGGAGGAGCGCGATATCCGTTTTGTCCGGTTGTGGTTCACCGACGTGCTAGGCACGCTCAAGAGCGTCTCCGTGGCGCCGGCCGAGTTGGAGGCCGCGTTCGACGAGGGCATCGGCTTCGACGGCTCGGCCATCGAGGGCTTCGCCCGGGTCTTCGAGTCCGACATGATCGCCATGCCGGACCCGACCACCTTCCAGGTGTTCCCGTTCGAGGGCGGGGTCAGCGGGGAGAGCGCGCGGATGTTCTGCGACATCCTGCTGCCGGACCGGACGCCGTCCTGGGCCGATCCCCGGCACGTGCTGCGCCGGGCGCTGTCCCGGGCCGCCGAGAAGGGGTTCACCTTCTATACCCATCCGGAGATCGAGTTCTTCCTGCTCGAGGACGGCCCGGCCGACGGCTCGCCGCCGATCCCCGTCGACACCGGTGGCTACTTCGAGCACACCACCCACTCGGTGGCCCGGGACTTCCGCCGGCAGGCCGTGCTCGCGCTGGAACGCATCGGCATCTCGGTGGAGTTCAGCCACCACGAGGTGGCGCCGGGCCAGCAGGAGATCGACCTGCGGTACGCCGACGCACTGGCCACCGCCGACAACATCATGACGTTCCGGCACGTGGTCAAGGAGGTCGCGCTCTCGGCCGGGGTACGCGCCAGCTTCATGCCCAAGCCGTTCACCGACCAGCCGGGCAACGGGATGCACACCCACCTGTCGCTGTTCGAGGGCGAGCGCAACGCGTTCCACGACGCGGGCGACCCGATGAAGCTCTCCAAGGTCGCCCGGGCCTTCATCGCCGGGCTGCTCCGGCACGCCCGCGAGTACACGGCGGTCACCAACCAGTGGGTCAACTCGTACAAGCGGCTGTTCCCGCTCACCCTGCCGGACCGGATCACCGAGTCCCCCGCGTACGTCTGCTGGGGGCACCTCAACCGGTCGGCGCTGGTGCGGGTGCCGGCGTACGGCAAGCCCACCTCGGCCCGGGTCGAGGTCCGGTCGATCGACTCGGCCGCCAACCCGTACCTCGCCTTCGCCGTGCTGCTGGGCGCGGGCCTGAAGGGCATCGAGGAGGGCTACGAGCTGCCGCCGGGCGCCGAGGACGACGTCTGGTCGCTGTCCAACGCCGAGCGCCGGGCCATGGGGTACGAGGCGCTGCCGGAGAACCTCGCCGAGGCCATCGACGTGATGGCCGACTCCGAACTGGTCGCCGAGATTCTCGGCGAGCACGTCTTCGACTACTTCCTCCGCAACAAGCGCGCCGAGTGGGAGGAGTACCGGCGCGAGGTCACCCCGTACGAGCGGCGGCGCTACCTGTCGCTGTAGCGGCGCCGGCAGGGCCCGCCGCGAGCGGCCCGGCAGCCTCGTCGTACGCGACCTCGTCGCTCCGCCGCGGACGGCTCGGCCGCACGGCTCCGGGCGGGCGGTGGCCTTGCGGTTCCCGGTGGCTCGGACGTGGTCGCGGGTCTCTGGCCTTGCGGTTCCCGGTAGCGTGGATGTGGGTGCGGGTCTTTGGCCTTGTGGTTCCCGGTGGCTTGGACGTGGCTGCGGGGCGTTGGCCTTCGCGGTTCGGTTGGACGCGGCTGCGGTTCCGGCGGCTTGGCCGAGCGGGTCCGGACGCGCATCGGCGGCGACGGTTTGACCGGTTTTTCGGATAGCGTCGGAGGCGCCATCGCGGACGGTGATTCCGTCGTACCCCAGTGCGAACGTGGGGTCATGCGGGGGACGCTGGCGCGGGCGGGGGAGGCGATCGACGACTGCCTCGAGGTGCCGCCGTGGTCGCTGGCCGGGCCTGAGCTGGCGGCGGCGCTGGACGCGGCCGTGTTGGTGCAGCGCAAGGCCGCGGCCCTGGTGCTCGGGTTGGTGGGGGAGGTGGACCGGTCCGGTCTGGCGCGCGAGCAGGGCGCCACCTCCACGGCCGCCTGGTTACGGCACCGGCTGCGCATGCCGCCGGGCGCGGCGCGGGCGATGGTGGCCGACGCGGAAACGCTGGACCGCGGACCGGCGCTGCTGCGGGACGCGGTGACCTCGGGCGCGGTCGGCGCCGAGCAGGCCCGGGTCATCGGCCGCACGGTGGCCACGGTGCACGACGAGGCCGGCGCGGTCGCGGCCGACAAGGCCACCGGCATGCTGTTGGACTGGGCCGGCCAGTTCGACCCCGAGGGGCTGCGCCGGCTTGGCGACCGGATCCTGGAGCACGTCGCTCCCGAGATGGCCGAGCAGGCGGCGAAGCGGGCGCTGGACCGGGCCGACCAACGGGCCCAGCGCGACCGCCACCTGACGCTCTCGGCCGCGGGCGACGGTCGGGTGCGGCTGTCCGGCCTGCTCGACCCCGAGACCGGCGCGGTGCTCCGCGCCGCCCTCGACCCGCTCACCAAGCCGGCCGGCCAGGCGGATGAGCGCACACCGGGGCAGCGGCGCCACGACGCGCTGGCCGAGGTGTGCCGGCTCACTCTCCGACTGGGCGAGCTGCCGGACAACGGCGGCGAGGCGCCCCAGATCGTGGTGACGACCGCGTTCGACGCGGCGGCCCGGCAGCTCGGCGTCGGCACGCTCGACACCGGCGACCGGCTCGGTCCCGAGGCCGTTCGCCGGCTTGCCTGCGACGCCGGGGTCCTGCCGGCGGTGCTCGGCGGCCGCGGCGAGGTGCTGGATCTCGGCCGGCTGCGGCGGCTGTTCACCGGCGCGACCCGCCGGGCCCTCGTGATCCGCGACGCCGGTTGTGCGTTCCCGGGCTGCGATCGGCCGCCGCGCTGGACGCAGGCCCATCACATCGTGCACTGGTCAGCCGGAGGCGTGAGCAGCCTCGACAACGGGGTGCTGCTGTGCGGCCACCATCACCGGGCCGTGCATCACGACGGCTGGGCGGTGCGGCTAGCCGCCGACGGGTTACCCGAGTTCATCCCTCCACCCTGGATCGACCCGCAGCGCCGTCCACGCCGCAACGTCTACCACCGACGATGCTGAGCCCAGGGAAGGGCGGGGCCGGGCCCAGGGAAGGGCGAGCCGACGACGCCGAGCCTAGGCTCATGCCATGGCGAAGGTCCTGATCACCGGGATGTCCGGGACCGGCAAGTCGACCGCGCTGCGGATGCTTGCCGCCCGGGGCCACCACGCCGTCGACACCGACACCGACCG